>NZ_JBFAXY010000038.1:0-80935 GCF_040681035.1 Nocardia sp. NPDC051911 | reverse complement strand
CCCGATGCGAATCACCACCTCCACCGAGGTCGCACTCGCCGAGAAGATCGCCGCCAGCGCCCACCAGCTGCTGACGCTGCTGGCCGAGCTCGACGTCCGAGTGACCGCCGCGTAGGCGACGAAGGAGCAAGCGGCGGTCGCTCGGACGCGAGCCATAAAGGGGCCGCGAACACGCCGCGCCGAAGGCGCGGCCAAACTACACAGCGCCTGCGAACTGGGCGTTGTACAGGCGGTAGTACGCCCCGCGCTCGTCGAGCAAGCGTTCGTGCGAGCCGTGTTCCACGATTCGGCCCGCTTCCATGACGACGATCAGGTCGGCGTCGCGGATGGTGGACAGGCGGTGGGCGATGACGAAACTGGTCCGGTCGCGGCGCAGGGCGGCGGTGGCGTGCTGCACGAGCAGTTCGGTGCGGGTGTCCACCGAGCTGGTCGCCTCGTCCAGGATGAGGATGGACGGTTTGGCGAGGAACGCGCGCGCGATGGTGATCAGCTGTTTCTCGCCGGCGCTGACGCCGGAGCCCTCCTCGTCGATGATCGTGTCGTAGCCGTCGGGCAGCGCGTGCACGAAGCGGTCGACATAGGCGGCGCGCGCCGCGGCGAGGATCTCCTCTTCGCTCGCGTTCGGGTTGCCGTAGGCGATGTTCTCCCGGATGGTGCCCTTGAACAGCCAGGTGTCCTGCAACACCATGCCGATGCGCGAGCGCAGGTTGTCGCGGGTGATCTCGGTGATGTCGACGTCGTCGATGGTGATGGTGCCGGCGTCCAGTTCGTAGAACCGCATGAGCAAGTTCACCAGCGTGGTCTTGCCCGCGCCGGTGGGGCCGACGATCGCGACCACGTGCCCGGGCTCCGCCACCAGCGACAGCCGCTCGATCACCGGCTTGTCGGGTTCGTACCGGAACGAGACGGCCTCGAACTCCACCCGGCCGCGGTCGACCGGGCGCGCGTCGGCCATCACCGGGTCCGGGCTCTGCTCCTCGGCGTCCAGGATCTCGAAGATCCGCTCGGCCGAGGCGACGCCGGACTGCAGCAGGTTGGCCATCGCACCGAGCTGGGTCAGCGGCTGGCTGAACTGGCGGGAGTACTGGATGAACGCCTGCACCTCGCCGAGCGAGAGGCTACCCGTGGCCACCTTCAACCCGCCGACGAGCGCGACCAGCACGAAGTTCACGTTCCCCAGGAACATGATCGAGGGCATGATCAGGCCAGAGATGAATTGCGCTTTGAAGCTCGCCTGATACAGCTGTTCGTTGCGCTCATCGAATGCCTTGCCGACCTCGCGGTTGCGGCCGAACGCGGTGACCACCTCGTGCCCGGTGTACGCCTCCTCGACCTGGGCGTTGACCAGGCCGGTGTACTTCCACTGGTCGACGAAGTGCGGCTTGGACCGTTTCGCGATCTGCGCGGTGACCACGATGGCGGCGGGCACGGTGAGCAAGGCGATCACCGCGAGCTGCCAGGAGATCCAGAACATCATGACCAGGATGCCGAGCACCGAGAACACCGAGATGAGCAGCTGGCTCATGGTCTGTTGCAGGCTCTGCGAGACGTTGTCGACGTCGTTGGTCACCCGGCTGAGCACGTCACCGCGCGGCGCGGAGTCGAAGTAGCGCAACGGAAGTCGGTGGATCTTGTCCTCGACCTCGCTGCGCAGCCGCTTCACGGTCCGGTTGATCACGATGTTGAGCAGGTACCCCTGCAACCACCCGAAGACGGCCGCACCGATGTACAGCGCCAGCACCAAGGCGAGGACCCGCCCGACCGCGCCGAAGTCGACCCCCACCCCTGGCACCACGTCCATGGCGCTGAGCATGTCGGCGAAAGTGTTGTCGCCCTTGGCTCGCAGGGCTTCGATCGCCTGGTCCTTGGAAACGCCGGGCGGCAGCTGTTTGCCGACCACGCCGTCGAAGACCAGGTTGGTCGCCTTGCCGAGAATGTACGGGCCGACGGTGTTCAGCACCACCGAGACGATGACGAGCGCGATGATCAGCGCGACCTGTAACCGCTCCGGCGCGAGCCTGCGCAACAGTCGTTTCAGCGAGGGCACGAACGATTTCGCCTTGGTGCCCGGCGCACCGGGCGTTGGCATTCCGGGTCTCATCGCGCCTCCTCGGCACTCAGTTGCGACTCGACGATCTCCCGGTACTCCGAGCACTCCCGCAGGAGCTGCTCGTGCGTGCCGATGCCCGCTATCGCGCCGTCTTCGAGCACCACGATCTGATCCGCGTCCCGGATGGTCGCGATGCGCTGCGCGACGATGACAACCGAGGCGTCCGCTGTCTCCGGCTTCAGCGCCTCCCGCAGCCTGGCGTCGGTCGCCACGTCCAGCGCGGAGAACGAGTCGTCGAACAGATACACCCTGGGCTTCTTCACCAGCGCTCGGGCGATGGCCAAGCGTTGACGCTGGCCTCCGGAAACGGTGGTGCCGCCCTGCGCGACGGGGGTCTGCAGACCCTCCGGCATCTCGCGGACGAAGTCGGCGGCCTGCGCGATCTCCAGCGCGCGCCACAGCTCCTCGTCGGTGGCGTGCGGATTGCCGTAGCGCAGGTTGCTCGCGACCGTGCCGGAGAAGAGGTACGCCTTCTGCGGCACCAGGCCGATCTGCGAGCGCAACACCTCCAGGTCGATGTGGCGCACGTCGGTGCCGCCGATATAGACCGCGCCGTCGGTGACATCCATCAGCCGGGGTATGAGGTTGATCAGCGTGGTTTTGCCCGCGCCGGTGGACCCGACGATCGCGGTGGTGGTGCCGGGGCGCACCTCGAATCGGATGGCTTTCAGCACCGGCTTCTCCGCGCCGGGGAAGGCGAACTCGGCGAACCGGAAATCCACGACAGCCGGGTCGTCGGTGAACGGCTGCGGCAGGCGCGGCGGGTGCACCGAGGACTCGGTGTCGAGCACTTCAGCGATCCGGTCGGCCGACACCGCGGCGCGCGGCGCCATCATGGCCAGGAACGAGGCCATCATCACGGCCATCAGGATCTGCATGATGTAGGACAGCATCGCGGTGAGCGAACCGATCTGCATGTGCCCGGCGTCGATCGCGTGGCCGCCGAACCAGATCACCGCGACCGCGGTGACGTTGCTGATCAGCATGACCGTGGGGAACATGAGCGCCATCAACCGGCCGACCCGCAGCGCGGTGTCGGTGAGTTCGGTGTTGGCCAGGCCGAACCGCCAGGTCTCCTGCCGCTCCCGCACGAAGGCCCGCACCACGCGAATACCGGTGATCTGCTCGCGCAGTACCCGGTTCACCTCATCGATCCTGGCTTGCATGTCGCGGAAGCCGGGCACCATTTTGGAGATCAGCACGGCCATGGACAGGCCGAGCGCGGGCACCGCGATCAGCAGCAGCCAGGACAGGCCGAGATCCTCGCGCAACGCCATGATGATGCCGCCGACGCACATGATCGGCGCCATCACCAGGATGGTCGCCGACATCACGATGAGCAGCTGAACCTGCTGAATGTCGTTGGTATTGCGGGTGATCAGCGAGGGCGCGCCGAACATGCCCACTTCGCGCGCGGAGAAGGTGCCGACGCGGTGCAGCAGCGCGCCACGCAGATCGCGGCCCGCGCCCATGGCCGCCTGCGCGCCGAGATAGACCGAAGCGGCCGACGCGACGATCTGCACGCCCGTGACCGCGAGCATCCACAAGCCGGTGCTCCAGATGTAGCCGAGGTCACCTTTGGTGACGCCGTTGTCGATCAGGTCCGCGTTGAGGCTCGGCAGATACAGCATCGCGATCACGGAAATCAGCTGAAGCACAACGACCCCCGCGAGCTGGGTGCGGTAGGGGTACAGATGCGTGCGGAGCAGTTGGGTCAGCATGATGAATCGCAGGCTACCGGCTGTCGGCGCGATACGTCGTGAAGATTTCTGACCTGCATGAATGCTCTCCCGTCGGGGTCTGCGGAGCTAGCGGCGCGCCCAGGCGCCTTGGTCTTCGGTGAGCGTTTCGACGAATCCGGGCAGCCGGTTGCTGGCGATGTCGGCGATGGTGACGTTCTCCAGCACCGCGCGAATATTGACCCGCAGCGCGATCCACACCCGCTGCAACGGCTCGGCCGCACCGGCATAGCGGACGTCCTCCGGCCGCGCGCCGCGCACCGACGCGAGCGGGCCCTCGATCGCGCGGATCACGTCGGCGATGGAGATGTCGGCGGCCGGCCTGGCCAGCCAGTAGCCGCCGTCCGGGCCGCGCCTGCTGATCACGAGTTCCGCGCGGCGCAGCTCGCCGAGCACGGACTCGAGCACCTTGGGCGGAATCCGCTGGGCGGTGGCGATCGCTTCGGCCTTGACCACCGGCGCGGCCTGCACAAGGGGTGCGCCGAGTCCGACCGCCGACTGGTCCAGCCGCGGCGCACTGGCGATCTCGAGCAGCGTCCGCACCGCGTAATCGACCTTCGCGGTGATGTGCACAGCAGCGACTCCTGGCGTCGAGGGGATGGCTCGAATCTACGCGGCGCCGCCGCCCGCGAGCACACAGGTCGCGGCGTCCAGCAGTGACGATTCCACCAGCGAGTCGTCCGCACCAGGCACGAGTTCCTTGGACACCAGCGCAACCCCGATCACCTCGAGCGCGGCGCAGGCGCGCAGGTGCGCCTCCTCGGTGGCGTCCGGTCCGGCCAGCCACTCGCGCAGCGCCTTGCTGGTGTTCATCAGATCGGGGTAGCGGTCGGCCATGGCGTTGATGATCGCGACCGTGTCGCGCACGACCAGCGCCCCGGCGTCACGGTGATGGATCAGACCGCGCAGATACGTCCGCAGCACCTGGCGGATGCCTTCGGCATCGTGCGGCACCCGGTCGAGATCGTCCACCACCGAACGCATGAGATCGACGATCGGATCGATGATCGCCAATAGCAGATCGAGCTTCGACGCGTAGTGATAGTAGAGCGACGCCTTTGTGATTCCTACCGCATCCGCGACCTCGCGCAGGCTCGTCTGCTCGAATCCTTTGGCTCCGAACAGCTTTACCGCGGCGTCCCGAATCGCGATTTTAGTGCTTCCACCTGCGGCGACAGCGCCGGGTGCGTCACGCACGGCCATTCGACGATCCTCTCATCACCTTCGCATCGAGCGAAGATCACCCGTAAAATTGAGGTTGTACCTCCGCTTAGCTCCTGGGTAGTCTACCTACCGCACGGTAGGCAGAAAGCGTCAGTGGAGGCGGAGGCAGGCAGGGCACCTCCGCGAGTGCTGTCTACACGCAGAACCAGCACGATCCCAGTCATCGCTAGGAGTAACCAGTCGTGTCCGTTTACCTGTACAGATGGGGGAAGTTCGCCTTCCGCCGGAAATGGATAGTGCTTCCCGTCTGGCTCGTCTTGTTCGTGCTCCTCGGTGGCTTGGGCGCGCAGCTCAGCAAGCCGATGAGCAACGACTTCAGCATGCCCAACCTGCCCTCGGAGCGTGCCAACGAAATCCTCGACAAACACTTCCCCGGCGCCTCCGCCGCGTACAAGTTCGACGCGGTCACCGGCACCTACGTCGCCGCCGCGCCGGAGGGTCAGACGCTGACCGATCCGGCGAACCGTGCGGCGCTGGACGCGTTCATCGCCAAACTCGGCCGGCTCGACATCGTCGACCACGGCAAACCCATCACCAACCCGGTCGAGGCGACCGAGAAGATGGGCTGCCTGAGCAATCCCGATCCCGCGCAGTGCAGCGCCGCCCCGCTGAACGTGCTGAGCAAGACCGCGCCCGCGACCGTGGCTGTGATCAATGTCCCGTTCACGATCGCGAAGGTCACCGACGTGACCGACGCCCAGCGGGAAACGGCCTACGACGTGGCCGCCGACGCGCGCAACGCCGGGCTGACGGTCGAGATGAGCGGCTCGATCGCGCAGAAGCAGGAAGCGCCCAGCGGCAAGTCCGAGATGATCGGCATGGCCGTCGCGCTGGTCGTGATGGTCGTGGCGTTCGGCGCCATCGTCGCGGCGTTCGTGCCGATCGTCACCGCGATCATCGGCCTCGGCGCGGCCACCTCGCTGATCATGCTCGGCACCTCGGTGATCGAGATCCCCAGCTTCACCACCTTCCTCGCCTCGATGATCGGCATCGCGCTGTCCATCGACTACGCGCTGTTCATCGTGTCCAGGTACAAGCATGAACTCGCGGTGCAGGATTCGCCGGAAGAGGCCGCCGGCACCGCGCTCGGTACGGCCGGTTCCGCCGTCGTGTTCGCCGGTCTGACCGTCATCATCGCGCTGGCGGGCCTGAGCATCGTCGGTGTCGAGTTCATGACGTTCATGGGTCTGGGCGGCGCCATCGCCGCCGGTTTCGCGGTGCTCACGGCGATCACGCTGATGCCTGCGCTGCTCGGCGCGTTCGGCCGGTTCCTGTTCAAGCCGAAGCTGCCGGTGGTCGCACAGCACGATCCCGAGGACGAGAACTCGGTCACCAACGGCATGCGTTTCGGCCGCCTGATCGGCCGCGCGCCGTGGGTCGCGCTGATCCTGAGCGTCGTGGTGCTCGGCGCGCTCGCCGCCCCCGCGGCCGGCTTGAACCTGGGCCTGCCCGGCGAGGACAGCATGCCGAAGACCTCCACCATCCGGAAGGCCTACGAGCTGCGGACCGAAGGCTTCGGCGAGGGCAGCAACGGCGTGCTGAACGTGGCCGCCGACCTGAGCGCCGTCCCCGCCGAGAACCGCGACGCCGCGGTGAAGGCGCTGCGCGACAAGCTCGCGTCCTACCCCGACATGGACTACGTGACCGAGCCGCAGTGGAGCCAGGACCAGCAGGGCGCGCTGCTGAACGGCGTGCCCAAGTCCGGGCCCAACAACCAGGCCACCAAGGATCTGGTGCGCGACGCCAGGGAGGCCGAGGGCCAGCTGAAGGCCGAGTACGGCATCGAGTACGGCATCACCGGCACCACGGCGATCTTCGCCGACGTGGACCACGTGCTGCTCAGCAAGATCGTGCCCTACCTGGCGATCGTGGCGGGCGCGGCGTTCGTCCTGCTGATCCTGGTGTTCCGGTCGATCCTGGTGCCGCTCACGGCGGCGCTCGGGTTCCTGCTGTCGATGGCCGCGACCTTCGGCGCGACCGTGCTGATCTTCCAGGAGGGCAAGCTCGGCCTGATCGAGGACCCGCATCCGCTGGTCAGCTTCATGCCGATCATGCTGATCGGCTTGGTGTTCGGCCTCGCGATGGACTACCAGGTCTTCCTGGTGACCCGGATGCGCGAGGAGTTCGTGCACGGCAGGTCGGCCAGGGACGCGGTGGTCGCCGGCTACCACCACGGCGCGCGCGTGGTGACCTCGGCGGCGATCATCATGATCTCGGTGTTCGGCTCGTTCCTGCTGGAGACCGACGTGACCGCGAAGTCGTTCGGTTTCGCCCTGGCGGTTGGCGTGCTGCTGGACGCGTTCATCGTCCGCATGGTGCTGATTCCGTCGCTGCTGGTGCTGATGGGCAAGTGGTCGTGGTGGATGCCGAAGTGGCTCGACCGCATCCTGCCCGATATCGACGTCGAGGGTACGAAGCTGCGTGAGCTGCAGCGGCGTTCCGCCGAGACGGCGAAGGTGCCGGTCGGCGTCAGCTGATCCGAAGGCCATGGCTCGGCCCCGCATCCGGACTCCGGATGCGGGGCCGAGTGCGTTTCACCGGCTCGGTTGCGGCAGTTCGCAGTCGCCGACCTTCGGATCGACGCCGACATAGTTGAGCGGGCCCGCGAGGGCGGTGAGACCGATCGTGCCCCAACCGGCGCAGTTCAACGGCGGCCCGCTGTCGAAATAGTGCCGCTGCCCGGCCGCGAGCAGGCCGATCGCCAGCCAGGCCAGCAGCAGGAACCCGAGCACCCGGGAGCCTATGCCCGGGCCGCGGCCGGCACGCGCACGACGTTCGTAATCACGCTCACGACGCCCGTAATCACGCATCTCCTCGGTTCCTTCCGTGCTCCCCGTCGAGGGGGGATACCCGGCCACACCGACAGTTACCCAATCAGCCCGAGGTAGTGTGGATCGAATCGCGTCTCAGCAAATGTTTGGTTCACGGCCCGCGCAGACGAAAAGCGGACAGCCGGGCGGCATACCCACCCGGCTGTCCGCGGTTACTCGATCGAACTACGGGCTCGGTTGCGGGACATTGCAATCCGCGACCTTCGGGTTGACGCCCATGTAGTTGAGCGGTCCCGCGATCACCGTGACGGCGATGGTGCCGAAACCGGCGCAGTTGACCGGCCCGCTGTCGAAATAGTGCCGTTGTGCTGCGGCGACCACGCCGATCAGCAACCAGATCAAGACGATTACACTTCCGATTCTCATGTTTCTCTCGCGCATCGTTCCCGCGCGGATTGTCCGACGGCGCATCTGGCATCGCGTCCTTCCCCGCACTTGCGTATCGGGCGTATACCCGCGATCACGTCGGTTACCCCTCATGAAAAGGACAATTTTCACTCCGGTTCTACGGGACTGCCGGCTGGTACCTTCGGTGGCATGGCGGCGCTGTTCCAGTGGACGATTCCAGGCTGGGTGATCCTGCTCGTGCTGGTGGCCGTCTACGAGTTGACCGTGAACAAGCGCCGCAGGCGCCGCCGCACACCGATCTCCGGCACGTTCACCGACGAATTCACCGCGCTGTTCTACTCGACCAAACGCATGGAGCTCGACCATCGCGAATCGGTGTCGATGTTGCGCGACGAGCAGGACCAGGGGGCACCGCCGCTGATCGGTGTCGACCTGGCCGGTCGCAAGGTCGTATTGCGCAGGGTCGGTAACGAGTAGCGCTGCGCGCCCGTGATTCTCAGCGAAGGTGACCGTCGTCGGACAGAATGAGGCCCATGCGCGGCTCGATGAATGAGAAATGGCAGCTGTTCGGCGAGCATCTCGAGTCCGCCCCGGGGCGGCTGTCGAGCCGGGTCCGCCGGGCGCTGCGAGCCAGAGCCGCCGGGACAGCCGACTCCGGCCAGGACGTTCCCGCTGAACTCGCCACGTTCGCGGACCTGGTGGCCGACCGCTCCTATCGGGTCACCGAGCAGGAGATCACGGCGCTCAAAACGGCCGGGCACACCGACGACGAGATCTTCGAGGCGACCGCGGTCGCCGCCTACGGCGCGGCCGACCGGCGCCTGCGCGCCGCGCGCCTGGCTTGGGAGGGGTACTGAGATGTGGCTGGAGGCAGTGCGTTCCGGTCACGACCGGCCGACCAAACTCGTGTTGTGGACCATGCGGCGGTTCAGCGGCGTGGAGGTTCCCGCCGTGCTCAAAGTGTTGTTCTACCGGCACAGGTTCTTCGGGTCGCCGCTGTCGGAGCTGATCCAGGACATCATGCGCGGACCGTCGTACTGGACCGTCGCCGAACGGGAGATCTTCGCGACGCATACCTCGCAGGCCAACGAGTGCCCGTTCTGCGCCACCTCGCACGAGGCGATCGCGGGCGCCTACGTCGACGCCGACGTGGTGACCCGCGCCTTGGCCGGCGGCGCGGACTCCCCGCTGCGTCCCGAGGCGCGCGCGATGCTGGCCTTCCTCGCGAAGATGGCTCGTGACCCGGGCGGGTTGACCGCCGAGGACGCCGCGCTGGTCCGGCTGGCGGGCGTCTCCCGGGAAGCGTTCGACGAGGCCGTCTGGGTCGGCACCTGCTTCAATGTGATCAACCGGATGATGAACACGGTCGGAGCGGGCCCGCTGGAGGACGCGCAGCGCAGCGTGAGCGCCCGATTCATCAAACTCGCCGGCTACCGTATGCCGCCTCCGGTGACATTCTTCTCGCGCGGCGTCTGACCGCATTTCACCCGATCCGCTCGCATGCCGGATCCATGTGTGTTTTCCTCGAATGGTGAGCCAAGTCCACTTGGGGCACATTTTCCACATCGCCGGAAGTCCCGCAGTCGGCGATGCGGCCGACGCGTTGGCCGATCTGCCGGACGGTGCGCTGATAATCGGGGAAAGCGGCCGGATAGTATTCTGCGGACCGCGCTCCGATATCCCGGCCGAGCACCGCGCCGGAGAAGTGTTCGATCATCGTCCAGGATTCCTGCTTCCCGGATTCGTCGACACGCATATCCACTTCCCACAGACCTTCGCGGGCGATGCCTACGGCGGCGGCCAACTGCTGGAGTGGCTCGAATTATGTATGTACCCCGCGGAATCCCGTTATGCCGATCCAGAATTCGCGCTATCGGCGGCCACCGAGTTCTGCGCACGGCGCATCGCAGCGGGGACCACGGCGGCGATGGTCTTCGGCTCGGCGTTCCCGCATGCGCAGGACGCCCTGTTCACCGAGACCCGGCGGCGTGGTCTGCGGATTGTCGCAGGCCGGGGAATCCAAACGACCGGAGCGGATGCGGCGGCGCCGCTGATCACCACCGAAGACGACGCCATCCGATTGACGAGCGAAGAGATCGACAAATGGCATGCCGCCGACACCGGTGACGTGGACACGGCGCTGCTGCACGTGGCGGTCGTGCCGCGATTCTCGCTGGCGGTTACTCGCACGACGCTGAAAAACCTGGGCGATCTCTATGATTCGGTACGCGAACGCGGCGTCTATTTCCACAGTCACCTCAACGAGAACAACCGCCCCGGCACCGGCGAAGTCGATGCCACCAAGCAGGCGTACGACGTGGCGACCTATCTGGACACCTACGACGGGAAGTTCCTGCCCGGGTCAGCGGTGGGCGGCAAGAGCATGCTCGGCAAGCGCACCATTCTCGCCCACTGCGTGCACTGCCAGGACGACGAACTGCGGCGGATGGCCGAAACCGGCACGTCGGTCGCGCACTGCCCGGTATCGCAGCAGTTCCTCGGTTCCGGCACGATGCCGTGGAAGCGGACGCTCGCCTCCGGCGTCACGGTAGCCGCGGGCACCGATTACGGCGGTGGCGACGAATGGCTTATTCCACAGGTACTTTCCGCCGCGTTCAAAGTGCACATCTCCGAGCCGGGCGAGCAGGGCGTGTCGATGCATCCCGCGGAAATGCTCTTCACCGGCACGCTGGCCGGTGCGCGTGCCTTGGATATGGAGAACCGTTTCGGGAATTTCGACGTCGGTAAGGAAGCCGACTTCATCGTGGTCGAACCGGCGCGTGTTCCAGCGCTGGAAAGCACGCTGGCATACGGCGTTCGCTCCGACGACCCCGTACTGGCCCGGGATCAGACACTGTTCGCCTTGCTGATGGGTATCCGAGAGCCCGCGATCACCGAGGTCTACGTGCGGGGCCGTCGCGTCGACGTCGTGTAGCGCCGATGAATGCCGCGGCGACCGTCGTAACGGTCTTTCACCGACCGGCGAACGACGCGGCCTTCCGGGACTGGCTGGCGCGGCTGACCGAAATCGCCCGCGCGATGCACGGGTTCACGCATTCCTCCGTCGCGGTGACCGAGAGCCCGATGCTCGAACCGGGATTCAGCGTCACATTCCGATCCGAGCCATTGCTGCACGAATTCCTGGACTCGGCCGAACGGGCAGCCACCGTCGCCGACGGTGAAGCGCGCGGCTTCCATTGCAAGAGCGCCGATCTGATCATCGTCGAGGGAGAGTCGCCGCCGCCGGGCGTCTGCGTGTTCCGGCACAGTGTCGCACGCGACAAGGAATTCGAATTCGAGGCGACCGAGGCGCAACTCGTCGCGGCGAGTTCGAGATTTCCGGGATTCGAGGGCGCCGCCCTTTTCCCGGCGGACGGCGGCCGCTGGTTCTCGGTGCTCCGATTCCGGACACAACGGCAGTTGACGGAATGGCTGGGCTCGGACGAACGCGCCGCCGCGCTACCGGAATTGCGTTCGAAGCTGACCGAGGACTTCACCGTGGACGCGCACACCACGCCGTTCGGATCTACCGTCCGCACGGTCGACGGCGAGACCAGGATGACACCGACCTGGAAGACCGCCATGCTGGTGCTGCTGGTGCTGTATCCGACGGTGATGGTGCTGTCCCGATTCCTCGGTCCGGTGCTCGACCGGCTCGGCGCGCAGCCGTGGCTGGCGTTGTGGCTCAGCCAGATCGTGAGCGTGGGCGTGATGAGCTATTTCCTCTCACCCGCGGTCGCGCGCCGGTTCCGCCGGTGGCTGGACCCGGTCGACGGCGCGAGCCCACGGATCAGCATCGTCGGAGCGGCGGTGGTCGTCGTCCTCTACGCGCTGACACTGCTGCTGTTCGCGTCGGTGCGCTGGCTGCAGTACTGGGACTACGACTGAAGCTCAGGACAGGTCGAGGTGCCGGTTCATCGACATCGCCGCCTCGGCGAGGTCGGCGAGCTCGACCACCGTGACCCCCGCCTGCCGCAGTTTCTCCACGCCCACGCAGTTCGCCACGAATGTCGACGGCTCGCGCCACGCGATCACCACGACCGGAATACCGGCCCGCAATATCCGGTCCGTGCACGGCAGCCGATCCTTCGACCCCCGCTCCGAGCAGGGTTCCAGCGTGCTGTAGATCGTGGCACGCGCCAGCCGGAGATCGGCCGGGTCCACCTTGCGGAGCGCGGCCTCCTCGGCGTGCTCCTTGGGATCGGACTCACGCGAATAGCCGGTGGCGATCTCCGCACCATCGGCGACGATCACCGCACCCACCGAGAACGCGCCCTCCGCCACCGGGCACAAGCGCGCGAGTTCGATGGCCCGGTTCATCCAGTAATCGTGGTCGGGCTCGGTCACCGGAATCAATCTCCTTCGACTCGTCCTGCGGAAGATGAAAAAGCCCCTCACCTGTGCGAACAGATGAGGGGCTTTGGCGGTGGCGGAGGGATTTGAACCCTCGGAGGGGGGTTACCCCTCACACGCTTTCGAGGCGTGCTCCTTAGGCCGCTCGGACACGCCACCGCCGACAACCATACCGGACCGGTGCCGGATCACTAAATCGCCTGTAGACCTGGGGTGGGTGGGCTCAGCGCTGGGTGCGGAAGAACTCGTCGAGCAACGCCGCGCATTCGTCCGCGAGCACTCCGCCGCGTACCTGCGGCCGGTGGTTGAGACGGCGGTCACGCACCACGTCCCACAGCGACCCGACGGCGCCGGTCTTCGGCTCCCACGCACCGAAGATCAGACGGCCCACCCGCGCGAGCACCAGGGCACCAGCGCACATGGTGCACGGCTCCAGCGTCACGGCGAGCGTGGCGCCCTCCAGCCGCCACCCGTCACCGTGGACCGCGGCGGCGCGACGCAGCGCCAAGATCTCCGCGTGCGCGGTCGGATCGCCCAGCGCCTCCCGCGCGTTCGCGGCTCGCGCGAGTTCCATTCCGGCGGAGTCGAACACGACAGCGCCGACGGGTACGTCACGCTCCCCGGCGGCCGCCGCGGCGGCGATGGCCGCCCGCACCATATCGGCGTCGGCGGAGAACGGGTCGTCCGGGAGAGCGCGCACGTCAGCGCGGCAGTTTATCCAGCACCGCGGCGAATTCACCGGCGAAGCCGAGACGCTGGGCGATCATGCCGAGCTGCTCATCCGGATAGAGATCGGTCTCTGCGAGGATGACGCTCAGCACCGGTTCGGGCAGGCCCAGATCGGCGAGCACACCGAGGTCGCCCTCCTCCCACGGCTCCACGTCGTCCAGTTCATCCGGATCGATATCGGGGATTTCCACGTTCAGGGCCTCTAGGACGTCCGCGGCGATGTCGTAATCGATCGCGGCCGTGGCGTCCGAGACGAGCATCCGGGTTCCGCTCGGCGCGGGCCGGAGCACGATGAAGAACTCGTCGTCGATGTCGAGCAATCCGAACACCGCTCCGGAGCTGCGCAAAGCCTTCAGTTCGTTTTCCGCGGCGGACAAATCGGTGAGCGCGTCCCGGCTCAGCGGACTGCACCGCCATTTGCCTTCTTCGCGGACAACCGCCACTGCGAACCCTTCCACGTCGTCGTAATCGTCCGACGCCGCCCTGTTCGTGCCCGAGCGCTGTGCTGCCATGGCCGCAACGGTAGTCTGCTCGAGCGGAAATGTTGAAGTCGTATGCCAATCTGTTCGGGTGACTTCGGCGAAGAAAGCACCCGTGTGCGTCCTCGGGACCGGTTTGATCGGTGGGTCGCTGTTGCGTGCGGCCGTCGGCGCGGGCTACGACGGCTGGGGATACAACCGCTCCGCGGTGGGTGCGCAGGCCGCCCGTGCCGACGGATTCGACGTCACCGAAGACCTACCTGCCGCGCTGCGGCGCGCCGCGGAGACCGACGCGCTGATCGTCGTCGCGGTGCCGATGCCCGCGGTGGACCACATGCTCTCGGCGATCGCCGACTACGCGCCGGAATGCGCGCTCACCGATGTGGTGAGCGTGAAAGGGCCGGTCGCGGTGGCCGTACGCGAACACGGACTCGCCGAGCGGTACGTCGGCGGCCATCCGATGGCCGGTACGTCCGAATCCGGCTGGGCCGCCACCGATCCCACGTTGTTCCGCGACGCGGTGTGGGCGGTCGGCGTCGACCAGGGCACGCGGGTCGACCCGTGGAGCCGCGTAGTGCGCCTGGCGCTGGATTGCGGCTCGGTGGTGGTACCGGTCGTGGCCGCGGAACACGATCGCGCCGTGGCCCGCATCTCCCACCTTCCGCATGTGCTCGCCGAGGCACTGGCCCTGGCGGGCGCCACCGGTGGTGAGCTCGCGCTGGGCCTCGCGGCCGGGTCGTTCCGGGACGGCACCCGCGTCGCGGGCACGGCGCCCGACCTGGTTCGTGCGATCTGCGAACCGAATTCCGCGGCGCTACTGGAAGTTCTGGACGAGACACTCACCGTGCTCGGCGCGGCGCGCGACAGCCTGCGCGACAAGCAATCCCTCGCGGACCTGGTCGAAGCCGGGCACGACGCGCGACAGCGCTATGAATGCGCGCGCCGCTGGGAGATCACGGACATTCGTCCCGGCGACCGCGGTTGGCTGGAAGAACTGCGGGCCGCAGGCGAGCGCGGTGGGGTCATAACCCGGCTGAACTGACCGCGCGAGAACCGTCCCCTCCCAGACATTCCAGAGTCGGTCCGGCCGCTGCTGATCGCGGGTGAACACCTCGCGACGTTTTCTCCGGCGGAGATCCATCCGCGTCGAGGTGCGCGAGCCTGGGCAGCTCCGACGACACTGCCTTCCGTCCAGTATTCGCAGCGCCGAGAGACCGGCCGCGGGTGTCGACCCGGCGCGGCCTTCGGTGGCAGGCGCGTTCCCGGAGCTCCGGTGGCGATTCTGGAACCTCGGGGCTCGACGACCCGGTCCTCGGCACGAAAGCCTCGACTCGCGCATGCCAGCTCGTGGGCCGTCGCGCGGTGCCGCGTCAGATCCGTTCGGCCAGCCCCGGGTAGTCCAGCAGAAAGCCGTCGGCGTCCACCGTGACCGTCGCGCTGGAGACCGGCGAAAGCACGCTGATGCCGTCGGCGGCGCTGCTGTAGATCAGCGTGGCCTCTTGGACGAGCAGGTCGGGCAGGCGGACGTAGACCACGGGGACCTGGACGTCCTCGACCGCGTGCTGCAGGTCGTAGCGGCGGATCGGCAGGGTGTTGAAGAACGGGCTGAGCACCACGTCCACGTCGAGTGCTCCGGCGAAGGTGGAGCGCACGTGGTTGCCGCCCGCGTCGACGAGCCAGTAGTTCTCCTCGTCGCGGGCGATGGAGGCATGCCGCTCCCCGGCGGCCGTCGTGGTGCGCAGCGACAGCCGCTTCGTCACGCCGTTCTCGTCGGTGACCAGGTCGTACGACGCGCTGAACGCGGGGTGGTCGGCGCCGGCCCCGCCGATCATCCGCCCGGTGGCGCGGATGCGGTTGCCATTGAGCTGTACCCGCACCGACTCCATCCGGGTCGCGTCGTGGGCGCGCCAGGTGAGGATCGCCGGCCACCGGGATTCCTGCGTGTTCGCGGCGGGGCTCTCGGGGTCGGAGGCTGGGGTCGTCACGTATCTACCGTAAGCGACGTCCGGCCCCCGCCCGTAGAACCGCCGCTCATCACACGAGCGACTCCCGCCACGCCGCGTGCAGGTCGGCGAACCGGCCGGTCCCCGCGATCAGGGCATCCGGCGCGCCGTCCTCGACGATCCGGCCGGACTCGAGCACCAGCACCCGGTCCGCGATCGCCACCGTGGACAGCCGGTGCGCGATGATCACGGCCGTGCGGCCGCGCAGCACGGTCTCGAGCGCCCGCTGCACCAGCCGTTCGCTGGGGATGTCCAGGCTCGACGTGGCCTCGTCCAGCACGATCACGGCGGGATCGGCCAGGAACACCCGCGCGAACGCGACCAGCTGCCGCTGCCCCGCCGAGAGCCTGCCGCCGCGTTTGCGCACGTCGGTGCCGAAGCCCTCGGGCAACGCCTGCACGAAGTCGTACAGACCGACCGCGCGGGCCGCCGCGAACACCTCCGCGTCGGTGGCCTCCGGCCTGCCCAACCGGATGTTGTCGGCCACCGAACCGGAGAACAGGTAGGACTCCTGGGTGACCATCACCACGTTGCGGCGCAAATCGGCGTCGGACAGCAGGCGCAGGTCGACGCCGTCCAGGGTGACCACGCCGCCGGACGGGTCGTAGAACCGCGTCAGCAGCTTCGCCAGCGTCGACTTGCCCGCACCGGTCGCACCGACCAGGGCGATGATCTGCCCGGCCGGGATGTCCAAGGTGAACTCCGGCAGCACCGGTCGCGTCCGGCGATCCGACCGCACCGGCGAATCCGCGGACGGTACCGGCAGGGCGTCGGCAGGCGCGTTCGACTCCGCCGCGACGGCGCTGCTCGGCGAGCACCCGCCGACACTCGTGGACGCACCGGGCAGGACATGCGAACCGGCCGACGGCTTGCCGGTCGCGGCCAGGCCTCGCACATCCGACGGGCTGTCCGGTTCGTCACCGGTCGGGGCGCCGCCCGGCCGGACCGCCGAATCACCCACCGCGCCGGCATGACGGCCGCCGTCGTCCAGCCGGACGGCATCCGACTTCTCGGATGCGCCGCTGTCGGCCGTCGAACCGGCCGCGTAGCCGAACCACACCTTCTCCATCCGCACCGCGCCGGACGCCTTCGCCAGGGGGATCGGCCGCGCCCGCTCCGGCACGGACGGCTCCTCCTCGAGCACGCCCGAGATCTTCTCCAACGCGGCCGCCGCGGACTGGTAGGCGTTGAACACCTGCGCCAGCTCGTCCAGCGGCCCGTAGAACTCGTTGAGGTACAGCAAGTAGGCCGCGAGCACGCCGACCGCGAGATCGCCCTCGATCACGCGCCAGGCGCCGACCACGATGATGGTCACCGTGGTGAGGTTGCCGAGCAGTTTGGTCAAACCCGCGTAGTCGCCCATGCCGCGCATGGCCGCGGTGGTCGCCTGGCGGTATTCGGAGTCCTCCACCGCGAGCACCGACTCGTTGCGCTGCTCCCGGCGGAACGCCTGCACCGCCCGCATGCCGCCCATCGACTCGACGAACTGCACGACCACCTTGGCGATCGCGGCGCGCGTGCGCCGGTAGCCCGCTCGCTGCCTGCGCTGCGCCCAGCGGGTGACCAGCGCCAGGGGAACGAATCCGATCAGCACGATCGCGGCGAGCGCCTGGTCCAGGTAGATCAGCAGCGCCGCGATGGTCAGCACCGACAGGATCGCGCTCAGCGCCTGGTTGAGCGCACTCTCCAGCAGTTCCTGCAGCGTCTCGATGTCGCCGGTGAGCCGCGCCACCACCTTGCCGGAGGTGTACTTCTCGTGGAAGGCGACGCTGAGCCGCTGCACATGTGTGAACGCGCGCACGCGCAGGTCGAACAACACGCTCTGGCTGAGCTTGCCGGTCACCCGCAGGAAGGAGTACGTACAGATCGAGCCGAGCAGGATCGAGCCGACGTAGCCGCCCACGGTCCTGGCCAGCGGCGCCCAGTCGCCCGCGACACCGCGCGCGATGCCGGTGTCCAGCGCGTGCGCGACGAACAGTGGCGCGGACACCTTCGCGATGTTGTCCAGCACAATGAGCACCAGCGCGAGGCCGGTGAGCTTGCGGTAGGGCCTGACCAGGTCGAGCAGCAGCCGCCGGGAGCGTCCGGCCAGCACCAGGTTCCCGGTCTCGGTGACCTCCTTGTCCTCGCCCGCGATGCCGCGCCAGTCGGCCGCGCCTTCTGCACGGGTCGGATCAGTCTGCGGCGCTTCGTCTTCCGAGACAGTGGTCGCAGTACTCACAGCTACTCACCTCCCATCAGTTCGCGGTAGCTCTTACTGGTGCGCAGCAATTGATCGTGGGTGCCCTCCGCGACGACCCGGCCGTCGGCGAGCACCGCCACCCGGTCGGCCAGCGCGGCCGTGGACGGACGGTGCGCGACGAGCAGCGTGGTCGCGTCGGCCAGCACGGTGCGCAGGCGTTCCTGCACTCGCTCCTCGGTCTCCACGTCGAGCGCGGACAGCGGGTCGTCGAGCACCATGATCCGGCTGCGCCTGCCTCCGCCCGCGCCGGTGAGCACCGCGCGAGCCAGCGCGAGGCGCTGCCGCTGGCCACCGGACAGGCTCAAGCCCTGTTCACCGATCCTGGTGTCCAAGCCCCAGGGCAGGTCGTCGACGAACGCGGTGGCCTGCGCGACCTCCAGGGCGCGGCGCACATCGGCGTCCGTGGCGGACGGGTCGCCGAGCGCGACGTTCTCCCGCACACTCGCCGAGAACAACACCGGTTCCTCGAAGGCGACCGACACCAGCGATCGCAGGTCGGCGACCCGCATCGCCGCGATGTCGATGCCGTCGATGGTGATCGCACCGCCCGTCACGTCGTACAAGCGCGGGATCAAGTTGAGCAGCGCCGTCTTGCCGCTTCCCGTCGCGCCGACCAGCGCCACCGTCTCGCCCGGGCGCACCCGCAACGACACCTCGCGCAGCACCTCGTTCTCCGCGTCGGGAAAAGCGAAACGCACAGCCTGCAATCGCAATTCACCACGGATGCGGTCCGGCAAGCGCACCGGATCGGCCGGATCGGTGATGTCGACCGGGGTGTCGACGATCTCCCAGTATCGGTCGGCAGCGGTGCGCGCGTCGTTCAGTTCCGCGAGCAGGAAGCCGGTCCAGATGATCGGCCACTGCAGGAAGGTCGCCAGCGTGATGGCGGCGATCAAGGTGCCGAGCGTCATCGTGCCGTGCGCCACCGCGTACCCGCCGTAGCCGAGAGCGAACGCGATGGCCAGTTGCGGAATGCTCAGCATGCTCGACCACAATGTCGCGTCCAGGCGCGCTTTCAGCAGCTCGGTCTGCCGCAATACCTGCGCCTGGGCGGTGAAGCGGCGGCCGAAGAACACGCCTCGCCCGAACGCCTTGAGCACCCGAACGCCCTGCGCGGACTCCTCGGCCGTGGTGGCCAGGTCCCCGGACTGGTCCTGCGAACGCCGCGAGGCCACCGCGTACCTGCGCTCGAAACGAATGCAGATGAACACCAGCGGAATGGCGATCACCGCGAAGATCAGCCCGATCTGCGGGCTCAGCCCGATCAGCACGAGCAGGCCTACCGGAATGATCACGCAGTGGATGAGCAGGAACGGTCCCGCGAACGAGACGAACCGGCGCATGGTGGCCAGGTCCTCGATCGCGCGGGACAGCAGCTGACCCGACTCCCACGCGTCGTGCCTGCCGATCGACAAAGCTTGCAGCTTCCGGAAGATCTTGGCGCGCAGCGTGATCTCGATACGCGTCGCGGGGGCGGCGATCAGCCAGCGGCGTCCCCACACGCCACCGGCCTCGACCAGGCCGAGCGCCAGGACCACGGCCACCGGCCCGAGCGCGCCCGCGAGATCGCGGTGGGCGACCGGGCCGTCGATGATCCGCGCGATCATCAGCGGGATGACGACGGCCGTCAGGCCGGACAGCAGCGCCAGTCCGCTGGCGGCGAGCAGAATGCGGACGTGCGGACGCAGGTACGGCCAGAATCGGCGCAGGGAATGCAAGCGGCCCGTGGCGGCGGGCCGCTCCGTTCTGTCGGCCTCCGATTCGGCCGACGAAACGTCCAGCGTGACAGACAAGACTCCCCCTGTAGGTATGTGACTGGCGGCGGAGAACGAGACCCACGGTGATGTTCGCAGCAGGGTCCGACATCTCAGGGTCGCACCGGAACGCGCGTCGACCAACCGATTTTCGGCCGCCGCCGGACATCCACGGCTCGTCGCGGCGACGGATTCGGCACTCATTCACCCAGTTCACAACCTCTAGCGAACTCGAGGTCAAGTCGCGCGGATCCAGGCTCCCGGCTGCTCATCGCCGGATACCCGCGGGTCACCGATCGCGACCGCTACCTCGAGACCTAGCTCTAGCCGACGCCCGCGGTCTCCGACTCCCACTCTTGCGGCGCGTCCGGGAAAGCCTGCTGCTGGTGGCCGCCGCGCAGCGTGCCCTCCAGATAGGCTGCCCGGCAGGCGCGGCGGGCGATCTTGCCGCTGGAGGTGCGCGGGATCGACCCCGCGGGCACCAGCAGCACGTCACGGACCATGACGCCGTGGCGGCGCGCGATCGCGGCACGCACCGTGTCGGCGACCGGCTCCGGCTCGAGCTTGCCCGCGCGGGCATTGCGCTCCGCGACGATCACCAGCTGCTCGGAGGTGTCCTCGGCATCGAACCTCAGACCGGACTGGCTGCCCTGCTCGAAGACCAGCGCGGGCAGTTCGTTGGCGGGTACCGAGAACGCCGCGACGAAGCCGGGGCGCAACGCCGTGCTCGATTCCTGGGCCGAGAACTCCAGATCTTGCGGATAGTGGTTGCGGCCGTCCACGATGACCAGGTCCTTGACCCGTCCGGTGATGTACAGCTCGCCGTCGAGGTACGCGCCGAAGTCGCCGGTGCGCATCCAATTGGCGTCCTGCGGCGTGCCCTCCGCGTGACTGCCCTCGGGCAACCGAGCGGTCAGCTCGGCACGGAAGGTGGCGGCGGTCTCCTCGGGACGGCCCCAATACCCGGTGCCCATGTTCTCGCCGTGCAACCAGATCTCGCCGACCTCGCCGTCACGCCTTTCTGTGCCGCGCTCCGGGTCCACGATCACCGCCCACTGCGACCGCGCGACGTATCCGCAGGACACCTGTGCGATCGCGTTGACCGCGTCCGCCGCGACCTCGACCATCCGCCCGGCGTTCAGCTCGGCCCGATCGACATAGACCACCTTCGCCTTGTCCTCGGCCCTGGTGGCGGAGACGAACACCGTCGCCTCGGCCATGCCGTAGCACGGTTTGATCGCCGTCTCCGGCAACCCGTACGGCGCGAACGCCTCGTTGAACTTCTTCATCGACGACACCGACACCGGCTCGCTGCCGTTGATCAGCCCGATCACATTCGAGAGGTCCAATTCCGCGCCGGGCTTGGGTCTGCCGCGCGCCGCGGCGTGCTCGAACGCGAAGTTGGGTGCGGCGGCGAAGGTTCCGGCGCCGTCCGACGCGGCGGCCAGTTCCTTGATCCAGCGATAAGGACGGCGCACGAACGCGCTCGGCGACATGATGGTGATGAACCCGCCGCCGACGGTCGGCAGGATCACGGCCAGCAGACCCATGTCGTGGAACAACGGCAGCCAGGTGACCCCGCGCGAATTCTCGGTGACGCCGATGGCGTCGATCATCTGCAGCAGGTTCGTGCCCACCGCGCGGTGGGTGATCTCCACGCCCGCGGGCGTCCGGGTGGAACCCGAGGTGTACTGCAGGTAGGCGACGCTGTCGATGTTGATGTCCGGGCGCACCCACGAAGCGCCGACACTGTCCGGGATGGCCTCCACCGCGATGATCCGCGGACGCTCCTGCGGCGGCAGGTGCCGGAAGAATTTCCGCACACCGCTCGCCGCCGAGCCCACCGTGAGGATCGCGGCGGGCTTGCAGTCGCCGAGCACCGCGTGCAGCCGGTCGGTGTGGCCCTGTTCCTCCGGATCGAACAGCGGAACCGCGATATTTCCCGAGTACACCGCGGCGAAGAGCGCAACGACGTAGTCGAGTCCTTGCGGAGCGAGGATCGCCACCCGGTCGCCAGGGCGCGTGACCTGTTGCAGCCGGGCGGCCACCGCGCGCAGGCGCACACCGAACTGCCGCCAGGTGAGCTCGAGGTATTCGCCGTCCCGCTCCCGGGAGTAGTCGATGAAGCGGTAGGCGAGGTCGTCGCCGTTCTCCACGCTGTGCTTGTCGACGAAGTCGATCAGGGTCTTGTCCCCACGAATCTCGATATTGCCCTGATCGTCCAGATAGTCGTCGAAAGTTTCGTCGATCATCGCCTTATCCTTTTCCAGCGCACAGACACTCGGGCCGTGCAATGACACCGAACACAGGTCGATAACGAAGCGTCGGGAAGGCTAGCAGGTGTCCCGGCCACCTGGCCCTCAGTACCGGCCGAAGGCGAGCGCGACATTGTGCCCGCCGAATCCGAACGAATTGTTCAAGGCGTAATCGATACGGCCCGGCCTGCTTCCGCCGTGCACCACATCCAGATCGATGTCGGGATCTTGATTGTCCAAATTCAATGTGGGCGGAATGATTTCGTCCCGCACGGTGAGTACCGTGAGCACCGATTCGAGCGCGCCGACCGCGCCGATGGAATGCCCGAGAGCCGATTTCGGCGCGTAGACCGACGCATGGGTGCCAACGGCCTCGCCGATCGCACGCGCCTCCGCCGTGTCGCCGATGGGAGTGGCGGTCGCGTGCGCGTTGACGTGCGTGACATCGGACTTGGCCAGGCCTGCCGTCCGCATCGCCCGCGACATCGCGCGCGCGGCGCCGGTGCCCTCGGGATCCGGCGCGACCAGATGGAAGCCGTCGGAGGTGACGCCCGCGCCCATCAGCCGGGCGTGAATGGTCGCGCCGCGCGCTTTGGCGTGCTCCTCGGTCTCCAGCACCATCAGCGCGCCCGCCTCACCGAAGACGAAGCCGTCGCGGTCGGCGTCGAAGGGACGGGAGGCGCTCTTCGGCGCGTCGTTCCTGGTGCTCATGGCGCGCATCATGGTGAACGCCGCGATCGCGAGCGCCTGGATGGAACCCTCCACGCCGCCGGTGACCATCACGTCGGCGTCGCCCATGACGATCATCCGCCATGCGTTGGCGATCGCCTCCGCACCGGAGGAACAGGCCGAGACCGGCGTGCTCACCCCGGCCCGCGCACCGATCTCCAGCGCGACGCAGGCCGCCGCGCCGTTCGGCATCACGGCCTGGACCGTGTACGGCGACACTTTGCGGTAACCGCCGTTGTGCAGCTTGTCCCGAGCGTGGATGATCGCCTCCGCGCCGCCGAGCCCGGTGCCGATGGACACCCCGAGACGGCGCGTGTCCACCTCGGGGCTGCCCGCGTTGCGCCAGACCTCACGCCCGAGCACGACGGCCAACTGCTCCACGTAAGCGAGCCTGCGGGCCTCGGCGGCGTCCAGATACGCGGCGGGCGGCACCTTCAGATGCCCGCCGATGCGGACCGGCAGCTCGAATTCGTCGATGAACTCGTCTTCCAGGACGTCGATACCGCTGTCGCCGTTGAGCAAGCCTTTCCACGTGGAATCCACGTCACCCGCGATGGACGTGGTCGCCGCCAGGCTGGTGACCACGACCGAGGGAAACTGTCCGTTTTTAGTGGAAGGCATCTGCATGTTTCGCTCACTTTCCCTAGCGTCGCTCTGGAACTTCGTCGAGCAAAAGCAATGCGCGAGCGCGCCACCAGGATCGTGGGCGGCCCGCGCGGATGGCACTGGAGCGCAGGCGGATCGGCCGGTCATCACGTCCGGGTGCGACCACCCTTGTGCATTATTGGAAAAGCGCACCGATCGCACGGCGTGACACGCGGACCGTACCAGGTGCCGGGGACGATGGTCGCGATGTTCGGGGAACGCCTCGGACGACTCGAGTAACCTGCTCCCCGGGCACAGGACGCGCGGGCGGCGTCCGGTGTGGACGCGAGAAAGGGAAGGTCGTTGACGGGCGCGCGGATGGTCGGGCTGTTCGCCGGGATCGGCGGACTCGAGCTCGGCCTCGGCAGGCACGGCTGGCACACCGAGTTGCTGTGCGAGATCGAGCCCGGAGCCCAAGGCGTGCTCGCCGCCCGTTTCCCGGACGTGCCGCTGCATTCCGACATCACCAGACTCCGCGCCATCCCGGCGGGAACGGAACTGGTCGCGGCGGGATTCCCGTGCCAGGACCTCTCCCAGGCGGGGCGCACCGCCGGTATCACCGGCACGCGCTCGGGTCTGGTCGACGAGGTGTTCCGCCTGGTACGCCGGAAGCGGGGCCCACGCTGGCTGCTGATCGAGAACGTGCCGTTCATGCTGCAACTCGGCCGCGGCGCGGCCATGCGGCACATCACGGGCGCGCTCGACGAGCTCGGCTACACCTGGGCCTACCGGGTGGTGGACGCCCGCGCGTTCGGCCTGCCCCAGCGCAGGCAGCGGGTGCTGATGCTGGCCTCCCGCACCGAGGACCCGCGCGGGGTGCTGTTCGGCGAGGACGCCGGTCCCCGCGCGATCGGCGATCCCGAGATCGATCCGTGCGGCTTCTACTGGACCGAGGGGGTGCGCGGACTTGGCTGGGCGGTGAACGCGGTTCCGACCCTGAAGGGCGGCTCCGCGCTCGGCATCGCCAGCCCGCCCGCGGTGCGGCTGCCGTCCGGGGAGATCGTCACGCCCGGCATCGCCGACGCCGAACGTCTGCAAGGTTTCGACGCGGGCTGGACGGCGCCCGCGACCGACGTGCCCGGCATCAGGAAGGGCCACCGCTGGAAACTGGTCGGCAACGCGGTGAGCGTGCGAATGGCGGCCTGGGTCGGGTCCCGGCTGGCCGCTCCGCTCGCACCGATCTCCGGCGAGCAACCGCTGTCGCCGGGCACTCCGTGGCCGGTCGCCGCATGGGGACACAACGGTGCCGCCTATCGGGTGCCGGTTTCCACCTGGCCGGTGCACGAGCCGTACGAGGACCTGGCCCACTTCCTCACCGACGCGCAGTTGCTCTCCGCCCGCGCGACGGCCGGATTCCTGCGCCGCACCACCATGGGCAGTCTGCGCTTTCCGCCCGGCTTCCTCGCCGACGTGGAAAGCCATCTCGATCGGATGGGTGGATGGGCGGCATGACCCGCAGGCCCACGACCGACGCGGTGACCAGCGCGAGGATGGCGCGTCAACGGCGCACCGGAACCGATCCGGAGCTGGCGCTGCGCCGGGAACTGCACCGGCGCGGGTTGCGCTACTTCGTCGATCGCGCGCCGATCCGGGGACAGCGCAGGCGCGCCGACCTGGTGTTCCCGCGCAGGCGCATCGCGGTCTACGTGGACGGATGCTTCTGGCACCGCTGCCCGCAACACGCCACCGACCCGAAGAACAACGCCGAGTGGTGGGCGGCCAAACTGGCGGGCAACGTGGCCAGGGACCGGGCCACCGACGCGGCGCTCATCGCCGCGGGATGGCACGTGGTCCGCGTCTGGGAGCACGAAGATCCCGTCAGTGCGGCCGACCGCGTGCAGGCCGCGCTGTCAGCGGTGTCGCACCCGCACGAGTGAACGCGGAGCGTGGGCGGCCAGATAACCGGACGCCACCATCACCGTCATGACCGCGATTCCGGCGGCGGCAGTCGCGAAACCGAGCATGGGGACCTCCTCGAGTTGCAGCTGTCGACCAGCGTGCCGGGCGAAGCTGACAAGACCCTGTGTGCCGGATGGTAATGACGTGTGCGGCCCGCCGCTGTCCGGCGCGCTCGAGCGACCAGCAGAATGAAGGCGTGACGAGTGGCCCGGAGATCGCTGTTCGGCGCGTACGACCGGCGATGGTGCTGGTCGCCGCGGCGATCGCGATCGCTGGGATCTGCTACTCGTCCTGGGTGCTGCAGTTCGTGCTCGGCATCGACCTCGACCCGGTCGACACGTTCCTCAGCGAACTGGACGCGGAGGGCAAGCCGTACCGGGAGGTGTTCGCGACCGCCGACCTGATCGTCGGGGTGGTCCTCGCGCCCGCGGCGATCGCGGGCCTGGTGTTGTTCCCGCGCCGCAGACTGACCAACGTCGGCTGGATCGCGCTGTTCTGCTTCGGCGCGGCGACCGTCGCCGACGTGCTGCTGCCGCTGCACGACTGCGTCCCCGGTGAGAGCGGGTGCGGCGGCCCGAGCGAACTATTTCCGCAACTGCATCAGCCGCACGCGCTGACGAGCACGCTGGCGGTCACCTCGATCGCGGTCGCCGCCTTCGCCTTCAGCCTCGCCGCGTTCCGCTATCGACGCTGGCGGGTGCTGCGCGAATCCGGGCTGGTCGTGCTGGTGATCGGCTCGCTGGCGACGGTGTGGATGCTGGTGGCCGACAACCTGCCCGGGAACTACGCCCTCGGCATCGCCCAGCGGATCCAGGTGGGCGCGATGTCACTGTGGTTGATCGCGCTGGCCGCCGCGGTGATCGTGGAGGGCCGGGAACCTGCGCATGGCCGCGCCGAGCGCCGTGGAATGCTGTCGCCCATGAATGATCGCGTGAACATCGCATCGGGTTCGGAGTTCGAAGACATCGTCGGCTACTCGCGGGCGGTCCGGCTCGGCGATGTCATCGCGGTCAGCGGAACCACCGCTTCGGCACCCGGCGGCACGGCGGTCGGCGGCGACGACATCGGCGAGCAGACCAGGGAAACGCTGCGGCGCATCGCCGCCGCGCTGGAAGAGGCGGGCGCGAGCCTGGCCGACGTGGTGCGCACCCGCATCTTCGTCACCGACATCGCCCGCTGGCCCGAGGTCGCCAAGGCGCACGCCGAGGTCTTCGACGAGATCCGTCCCGCGACGGCGATGTACGAGATCAAGGCGCTGATCACCCCGGCCTTGCTGGTCGAGATCGAGGCCGACGCGATCGTCGGCGGGTAGATCGCCGAGCGGGCTTCCAGGCCGCCGTGGTCTGTCCGGCTACCTGCCGAACTGGCGAGCCGTCATGCCGCCGAAGCGGATGGATCGTCGCGCGAAACGAGCGGCGATCGCACTCATCCCAGATCGCCCCAGCCCGCTGCCAGTCCTGGGCGGAATCACGGTTTGTCGCCCACGACGGCGGCACGCCGGAGGTTCACCGCCCTGCACCGAAACGCCCTGGGTCCGACGATCTGCCCTCGAGTGCGACCACGGAGTTGTCGGATGTCGGTGCTGCGGGCTTCCATGTAGCGCGGGCGTTGAGCCCTTGTCGGAATCCGGTGTCTCGTGCGTCATCCAGCGCCGACCACACCGGTAACGACTGACGGTACGACACGCAGGCCCACAACAGTTCCGATGACCTTCGATCGGCCGGATCCGGCCCGTCGTTCGCGGCGGACCGGGTCTCGCCTCGCTAGGGTCGAAACCGTGACCACCGCCTCGCAGACTCCCGTGCACCTCGACACCGTCGCCGAGGCGACCGCACGCCTGCTCGACACCATCCGCGGCCTCGACGAGCACGCCGTGACCGAACCCTCCTTGCTGCCCGGCTGGACCCGCGGCCACGTCCTCGCGCACCTCGCCCGCAACGCCGACAGCTTGGTGAACCTCCTGCTGTGGGCGCACACCGGCGTCGAAATCCCGCAATACGCCAGCCCTTTCCTGCGCGACGCCGACATCGAGGCGGGCGCACCCCGTCCACTCGCCGAACAGCTCGCCGACAACGACGTCGCCGCGACCCGTTTTCTCGGCCTCGCACGCTCCCTCACCGACGACGCATGGCGAGCACAGGTCCGCACCCGCCAGGGCCGCCCTATCCCCGCAACCGAAGTCCTGTGGATGCGCCTGCAAGAGGTCGAAATTCACCACGTAGACCTGAACGCGGACTACCACCCCGCCGACTGGCCCGCCTCCTTCGTAGCCCGCATCCTCCCCCAGGCCACCGCCGACCTCACCCGCCTCACCGCCGACACCCCCCTTGCCATCACCATCCAGGCCACCGACACCGACTTCACCGCCCCCATCGGCCCCTCTCCCACCGACACCATCTCCGGCCCAGCCGCCTCCCTCGCCGCCTGGCTCCTCGGCCGCACCCCCGGCACCGACCTCACCGGCCCCCTCCCCACCCTCCCCGCCTGGAAGTAACCACGAGTGGCACACCACTGCGGCATCGCCCGAGAAGCCGTCTCCTTGGTGTGCCACTCGCGAGCGTCACCTACATGGATGTAATGCGAGAAGGCCCCTCCGCTGCTACTGGAGGGGCCTTCTACCTGCGTGCGCCCGAAGGGATTCGAACCCCTAACCTTCTGGTCCGTGCCCGGCGCGCCAGCGACCAGGGAAAACGTTGTACCGCTGTCGGCCGCCGCCCGTATGGTCGCGCCGCGACCTCGGAGGGTGGTCGCGGCATGACGATGCTTGACTCGAACAAGCTCCGCGCGCGTCTCCATATCTCAGAATCCGGGGCGGTACGCGCCTCCATGACCGAGCGGCCGTCGACGAACAGCGGCCCGCGGCTCAAGCGCCGAGTGCGTAGACCGAAGTGACGCGTCGAGCGAGTCCATCAGCAACACAGGCAATGACGAGGTCGTTCTCAGGCATGTCACCGAGGGGGACCACTCCGTTCGCGCAGCGACACTGAAGGACTCTCGCTGCCGAATGTCGTTACCACACAGTAAGTTAGCCGATCGATAGCCAATATCGCCCAGTTCGGGCCAGTACCTCTCTCTACACAGTATGAATTCGTTGCCAACTAGTCAGATATACGGCACAGACCGACAAAAACCAGCAATCGAACCGACAAAGACCACCGACCAAATTGGGGGATGTCAATGCGCATGAGAGTTCGTCCCATTCGCCAAAATCGAGGAGTGAAACTTCAAGTACCGTCCAGTTGGGTTGAGCCCCTGGCCCATTACGAACTGCACCTGCGGGCCGCAGGACAGTCCGAGAACACCATCGAGCGCCGAATCGGCGACATCGAACAGATCGCACGAGCGATCGGCCGGGATGGCCCGCAGTCCGTCACCGGCGGATCACTGGTCTCATGGTTCGGTGATCAGTTCTGGGCGAACGAGACACGGCGTAGCCGCAGAGGTTCGGCGCGTTCGTTCTGGCGCTGGGCGGTAACCAATGGCGTCACCGAGGAGAATGCCGCCGAGGCGCTGCCGCTCGTGCCTGCGGGCAAGCCGCGGCCACGACCAGCACCGGACCGGATCTATCGCCCGGCACTGAAAGCGTCCAGTAAACGCATTCGGCTGATGCTGAGGCTCGCGGGCGAACTGGGCTTGCGCCGCGCCGAGATCGCCGGCATTCACGTCGGCCGCGACCTCATCGTCGACGACGACGGGTATTCGCTCGTCGTACACGGCAAAGGCGGCAAAGTCGCGACCATCCCCGTTCCCGACGGCCTCGGCCAGGAGATCTCCAGCGGCGCGCCGGGGCATTCACCGGGCGAGGGCCACCCACGCCATGGGTGGCTTTTCCCGGGCCGAATCCAGGGGCACCTGAGCCCGCCTCGCGTCGGCGAGCTCTGCGCCGAGGCGCTGCAGGCCCAGCAGCTCGACGGCGAAGACCCGTGGACGGTGCACAAATTACGCCACCGCTTCGGGACACGCGCACTGCGGGTGACGAAAGACATCCTCGCAGTGCGAGATGCGATGCGGCACAGCTCGGTCGCCACGACCCAGATCTACTGCGCGGTCGAGCGGGACGCGGTCCGGGCAGCGGTGAACGCCGCAGGCTGATTCGATCGTCCAGTTAGGAATGCCCCGGCCAGCTTCTACCTGGCCGGGGCATTCTTGTGCCTCGATCAGCCGAGGCAGCAGACAGTGTAGGCATTTGCCCCATTACGCGGCGCACGTCACGACTCGAGGTGTTGCGGCACTCGATTGCGCTGGGCGTGTCCTCACCGACACGCTGTGATCCATGTAACAGTTCTTCGCTGCACGCAGATGTGCAGCGGCAGCCCGCACAGGGCTGACCATCGCAGGGGGGATTCAACCCTGCCCAACCCAAGGGGAATTCATGACCGGACCGCAGTACCCGCAGCAGCCCTACGGCCAGCCGTACCCGCAGCAGCCCTACCCGCAGCCGCCGAAGAAGCGGAAGGTGTGGCCGTGGGTCCTACTGGCGGTCGTTGTGCTGATGTTCGGCGGGTGCTTCGCCATTCTCGGCACTGCAGGACATGAGGCCGCGAAGGCGATCGACGCGGCCGCGACATCCATCCAGTCTGCCGCCAACGCTCCGGCGGATGAACCGATCCCGCCGCTGAGCGCAAAGCCGCCCACCGGCAAGGGCAAAACAATCGTGTACGAGATCATCTCCGATGCCGACCTCAACTCTGTCACCTACTGGGACGGCAACTCGGAGCTGCAGCAGGAAACCAGCGCGTCCGCGCCCTGGACGAAGACCATCATCAACAACTCCACCGTCGCCATCTCGGGTGTCGGCGCCCAAACCAACGGCTCCAGCGTTACATGCCGCGTCACGGTCGACGGAAAGGTCAAGCAGGAGAAGACCGCCACCGGGAAGTACGCCCTCGTCAACTGCAACGGCTGACAACGCATAAAGGCCGCCCCGGAATGTGACCGGGGCGGCCTTTCTGATGCCTATTCAGGCTGGGTCAAATCCCTACTCCATCTCGCCACCGCGGGCGGCGCGCTACCACTCGGGTGTAGTGCCGAGAACGTGCTCATGCATCCGAGGTGAGCCGCCGCGCGCTGTCCTGATGATGTGTACGGCCTCGCGGCCGGTCAGCCCCAGGCGGCTGGCCAGCTGAACCGACACCGACTCGTCGTCGCCGACGAGTTCGACCAACAGCCGGTTACGCTCCTGCTCGGCCGCATGGATCTCGGCCTGAGCCTCCCTGAACACTTCCGAACGCGCCGGCGCCCGGCCGCCCTCGCTACGTGCGAGAGCCTGTCCCGTCGCGAGCAAGGTGGCGCGGGCGCGCTCAAGACGCCCTATCGCTTCATGCTCGCGGTCCAAACTTGCGCCACCATTCACGGGGGCGGCCTTTCTGGCTGCCTAGACAGATACGCCGACGCGACGAGACAAGTCCTGCACATCCCGGCTCATGCCCGTCGGTGGATGCTTCACCAGATCATGGATCATCGTCCGGGCGAACCCGTTGTACTTGATCGTCTCCGGTGCCGTCTGCTCTGACTTCGACAACATGGCGAACGCCGCCGCAGGCTCTTTGTGCTGCGCGTATGCGCGCGCCACTTCGATGTAATGACGGGACCTACGCGGTACCGATGCGATTGCCTCAGCGTCCAGCTCCCGCGCCGCACGCAACGCCTCTGCCGATCGCCGCAACTCCACGCCCAGAGTAGTCGCGTGCGCCTGCATCACCGGCACGGAGAAAGACGTCTGCACGTGCCGATAATTCGAACCGAGAAGGCGGGCTATCTCGTCGGCCGTTTCCCAATGCCGCCACGCCTCACCGTGCCGACCGCGTCGAGCATGCACATATGCGACTTCGGCTTCGAGGGCACCCGCAATTCCCCGCCAATCGTCCGGCGTTTCGTCCCGGTCGAGGTAGGGATCGAGCTGTGCTAACGCATCTCGCACCAGCGCAAGCGCTTCCTCCCAGCGGCCGGAGTCGCGAAGGGCCTGCACCATTGCCCACGTACTGCACGCGATCACGTAAGGGTCGTCAGCCTCGAAGCCTTCGTTCATTGCCCTGTCGGCGACCAACCACACCAGCTCGGGCGCGGGCTGGTAGGCAACATAGAAGTCCGCGAGCTGATAGACGGCGGCGAGGATTCGCCGCGCCTTTCTGCGGTCGGGGCCGGGCATGCGCGCTGCCTGTTGCGCGTCCCGGATCAAGCCTGGGAGCAACGCGCCCAGTTGGGTGCGGTGGTCGGGGCTGGTGTGTCGGATCTTCCACGCCTGATCCAGACGGATCGCAAGATGCTCCACGCTCGCCGGTCGCGTGTTGCCTGCGATTCTGTAGTCGGTGAGTGCGTAACGCACCTCGTTCAGTGCCTCGTGCTGAGGTCCAGCGAATATCGCCACCGACACAGCGTGCCCGTTGCCGGTCAACTCGGCGAGATCCTTCACCTCGAGTGCCTGCGCGATCTTCAACAGCATCGGAAGTTTCGGAGGCTGCAGACGGCCAGACTCGATCGCTTTGATCCACTCCGCCGACCGGCCTACCAATCCGGCGAGTACAGGCCGGGACATGCCCGCGCGTTCACGCAACCATTTGATGCGCATGCCCACTGAAGCTTCAACCTGGGGGTCGTGCATGGTGACCCTCCTTCGTTCCCCGTGTGAGTCAAGCGTATCGGAGCATCTGACACGGGGTACGAAATGTACCTGATCGGCAGCGAGCGCGTTCCTACCGTCAATTCCAGCTCCCGATGCCGGGAGATGCTCGGACTCTCAAGCAGAGGACCTTGCAGGCATTGCGTCGCAACTCTTGCAAACGCTCCGGCATTGGGTGCACCCACCCGTCAGCACGCGCGCCAGGGGGCACACAAGATGCACGGAGTCCTGATCGTTCTTCTTGTCGCAGGCGGTTTCGCCGCGATGTCTGTCATCTGCTACGCCAAAGCCCTAGTCGACAACCGGCACAAACCGAGTGGCGAATCGAGGACCGTGCGATGACGGCCCGCGAGAAGACCGACGTCGACTTACTCGGCCCAGTCCGACTGTCGGAGTGCGGATCGTGGGCTACGACCGACGGAACGCCGTTCGGGCCTGTGTCCGACGTGCGGTGCCCCGACACCACTCACTGCCTGAACCTCGCCCCGTGCGAAGACGGCCGGATCGGGGCCCACGACCGCAACCACACCGGACGCTGCCGCTGGATCGGCTCGACCGTGCTGGACGATCGGCACACGATCGCGCGCGGGCGGTTGTTCATCATCGGCGACGTCATCGGGGTACGGCCCGAGGTGGTGAGCTATGAATAGCCTCGACGAACTGCATGCGCTATGGGCCGCGGACGATGCCGCGAAACGGGCACTCGCGCGACCGGGCGACGCCGACCAATGGTTCGATACCGCAGAAGGGATCGTGCCGCTCGGCGACGACGGGCGGGTCGACGACTACATCCCGCGCGGTCCCGCCCATGGCCCGAAGCATGCGCGCCGATTCGCGCGCCTGATGTCGAGTCATCCCGCCGAGGTCAACCGACGGTGAACGACGACTGGACCGTGTTCGTCATCGTGGCGGCACTCATCATCGCCAATGTGCTGCTGGTCGTGTCGGCCGTGCTGTGGCTGTGGCCCGAGCGGATTCCACGGGGGCGAAGCGTCGGGGAGATCCGCGACCGGGTGCTCGGCGAACGCGCAGCTCAGGCAGGGCCCGAGCATGATGTCGAGATTCCTTCGAATCGGGGCGATCCTCCGCTGTGACGCGCTTGGAAGCCACCGGGCGGGGTCGTGGCTAGTTGCGCGGCCGTTCGGTATGCGGTGGCGGTGATCCGCACGGATATCGCGGGCCCGCGCCGCCACCGGTACGAACGGAATTTCGGCGACCTGGCGCTGCGCCATGGCCTAGACCTGTCTGAGGTGGTGCGCACTACCGCCAGGACGCCCTGGCCGACAGTCGAGATCGTGGCCGCACTACGGCGCCAATGCGCCGAAGTAGTCATCGCGCCCAGCGTCGCTCACGTCAGCAGACCGAGGATCGTTACTGAGTTCGCGGACCTGTACGTGGTAGGCCGATCGCGAATCTACCTACGCGGGCACCGGTGGATGTAAGAGATCGATTCCGCGGGATTGCGATTCGTCGACGAAAGCGCCTTGAGCTGTGACAAAATGCGGGACGCATCCGCATCGGATGGCGTCTATCGCTCTTTCATCACTCACTCTTTACAAGCCGCAGGGGGTATTACTGTGCGCCGTATTTTCTCCGGTTTATGCGTTGCCGTGCTGGCGATCAGCTTGTATGCCTGTACGCGGCCGTCCGACCGTGACGCCGCGTCTGCGAAGGACGTCGCCGTGTCGGCGACCGTCGCGGCATCCGAAACCGTTGTGCCGCCCGTGCCTCCCACTCCGCCAACGCAGGAGACGGTCGCCCATAGGCTACTCACCGAACAGCAGGTCTCCGACATCGTGTATATCGGCGTGCTCGACCTGAACCATGTCCGGTATGCGAGCAAGGAGGCTGCGATCAACTTCGGGCACACGGTGTGTACCGCACGCGCTGAGGGCAATTCGGACACAGAGATCGGCTTGACGATTGTCAATTCTGGGTTGTACTCGTACGCGGATGCCGGTGTGATTGTCGGCAGCGCCGAGTCCGCCTATTGCCCGGATTACAAGTAGCTCACCGGCCCGGTCCACTGCGGCAGGCGTGGGAATATCTTGATCAGCCGCAGTTCTGCGGGCACGAGTTCGCCGCGGGGGCGGACGCGGGCGAGTTCGCTGCTGGTGGCGTGGTCGCTGGCGTGCGCACCGATCCTGGCGCTGTCAGTCGCGACCGCGGTGTCGGTGACGGGCCAGCCGACGAGCACGACGGCGGTGTCGGTCACCGTTCCGGTGTCGGTGACCGGTTTGCCGATCATCACCGCCGCGCTGTCGGTCGCGGCTGCGGTGTCGGCGGCGGTTGTGGCGGCGGTGATCGCGGCGGTGTCGGTCGCGGTCGCGGTGTCGGTGGCGAGGGGGCGGATCGAGGAGTTGTCGACGCCGCTGGCGGTGTCGGTGGTGGGGGTGCCGACGCTGACGGTGGCGGCGTCGGTGACGGTGGCGGTGTCGGCGGCCGCGAGCGCGATGGCGGCGGTGTCGAGGCCGGTGGCGGTGTCGGTGATGGTGTTCGCCACCGCTGCGGTGTCGGTGGTGGTTGCGGTGTCGGTGGCGGTGGGGGCTACTGCGGCGGTGTCGGTCGCGGTCGCGGTGTCGGCGGCGGTCGTGGCGGCGGTGATCGCTGCGGTGTCGGTGGCGGCCGCGCTGTCGGTCGCGGGGGGTGGTGTGGTGGGTGCGCTGGTGGTGGAGCGGGGTGGGGTCTGGATGGGGACCCGGCGAGCGAGGCGCGCCATGGGGTTATTCTTCCCAGTCGATCCAGCACACGAGTGAGACCTGCGAGGAGCTGGAGGGTGCTGCGCGTAGTCGCAGGCAGTTACCGGCGGGGATTTCCGGTTCGCGGCCGAGTTCGAAGCGCCAGTAGAAGCTGAGGCCGTTTTCGTAGCGGGTGTCGAGCAGTCGGGTGGTCGAGAGGGTGCCTTCGGTGGGTGTGCCGGTGGAGTAGTAGGCGGTCAGGGCGGTGCCGAGTTGCACGGTGGAGGGTTCGGCGACGGGGCCGTTCATGCGGTGGATGCCCGCGGAGACGTGGGCGGTGAGGCTGGAGGCGAACACGGTACCGGTGTCGAGCAGTTCGAACTGGATGTTGGCGGCGGGTGCGGTGGGCAGGGCGTATCCCCAGCCGACCACCCGCAGCGAGGGGGCGGTGGAGGCGGGGGCGATCTGCAGCATGGTTCTGGGTGTGCCGAGGGTGTTGGCGGTGGCTTGGGTGCCGAACATCGCACTGCCGGACAGTGCACCGGCGGCGCCGTTGTATGCGCGGAAAACCTTCGCGGGCATGGTGTTCCCTTTCAGAACAGTGCCGCGCGTTGCACGGCCATGGAGGGGGGTGTCGGAACGGTGAGCGGCTCGTAGTGGATGTAGGTGTTGGCCGCACCGGCGACGAGGTTGGTGAAGGTGCCGGGGTCGGATTCCCACAGCTGCAGCTGGTCGCCGTCGTGGGCGTAATGCAGGTACACGATTTGGGACACCAGCGCGGTGTTGCCGGTGGCCACGGTCGTGCCGCCGATGCGCAGTTGCGCGGTGCACGATCCGGTGGCGATCGTGCATTGCGTGGTGACCAGGACCGGCCCGGTGCCGCGGACGACGACACCGCTGAACACCAGCGCGGCGGTGTAGGGGTAGGCGGCGGTGTCGAGGGTGTCGATGGGTACCTTGCCGGGTGTGGTCCCGGCCGGGAACGGGCTGGCCGCGAGGTATGCGCCACCCCGGATCGCGGTGGTCGGCACGGGGGTCAGGCGATGGTGATCGTGGCCAGCACACCCCAGATCGCGGGCGAGGCTTTGGTGCCCATGGTCTGGATCTTGTGGTTGACCAGGATCGGTGAGGTGCCGACCGAAGCGATCGCGTTCGCGGGCGTGGGAGAGGTCGAGTTACTGATCCCGGATCCCCACTCGTTCCACGCGAAATTCGCATCCGAGCCACCGAAGGTGCAGTTCGCGGAAATCGCTCCGCCGGAGGTGGTGGGGTAGCTGGCGTCCAGCGGCCGATACCAGGCATTGGAGGTGCCGTTGGATCCCAGGGCGGTGTCACCGACGAGCGCGGCCGTGGTGGATGTACCGACGCCGATGAAACCGTGGGTGTTGTCGAACGCGGTCCCGCCCGCGCCGGTGAACAGTGACGTCAGCCGGGTCAGTCCGACGGTGGTGAGCAGGTTTCCGTCGACCTCGGTGATCTCGTCGGGCTCCCATCCGCCGCCCAGTAGCTCAGCGAGCGTGGGCTCGTGCCCGAACCGCTCAACGGCGGCGATCGCCTTGTCCGGGTGGAATTTGTAGATGGTGGCGTGGGCATGCCAAGTCGCGCCGTCGAGATGACGCGCTGCCGCGGTGGGTGCGGACACGGGTAACTCCTACCTCTGTGTGATGGTCACGGTGAACGAGCGGTCCTCGGTGCGGCCGTCGCTGGTGGTGATCCGGTTGGTGATGACGTAAACCTCGCCGAGGACACCGCCGGTGACCCACACCCGCGTCACCGCCCCAACCGTGGCGGCGGGGGTGATGGTGACACCGGCGCGGGCGAGATACACACTGGTGGTGAGGGTTTCGCCGACGGTGAGGAACGCTGACCAGTCGAACAGCCAGTCCTGGGTGGCGTCGGGGTCCTTCTCGAATCCGGGGTAGTCGGTCTGCGTGGACGGGATGGCGGGGGCGCCGAGCGGTAGCCGCCAGCCGTACGCGCGGTAGTGGGCGAGGTCGCCCGAGTCGATGACCATGCCTTGGGTGGTCAGCCGGGAGCCGTCCGCGGCGAGCACGTCGCGGACTATCAGCACGTTTGTCACGTCAGTGAGTCGCCCTCTGTCACTGCGGGATACGCGCGCATCGCTACTCGCACTGGGGGTCTGCGATCGGGTTGGCGGCCCGCTGGCGTTCCGCGTGCACGGCCCACTCGCGATAGTCGAGAATCGCCTGCTGCGCGGCCTGCCGGGAATCTGGTTGCGGATTGCTGATCGTGCGCGCGATGACGTCCATGAGGTCGTCGAGGTGGCGTTGGTTCTCGGCGGCGATGGCGCTGCGTGCGACGAGGCTGGCTTTGAACCCCTGGTTGCAGGCGGACTGCCGGGTGGTCTGCACTCCGGCGTATGCGGTCGACATGAGGCTCAGCATCGCGACCACGACCAGGATCAATGCCTGTTGCCTTTCCGAGCGCGGCAGCCCTGGGGCGGTGAACTCTTTGCCGCGCAGTTGGTACTGGCGCCAGCTCAGCGCCAGGCCGCTGAGGAATCCGATGCCGATGCAGGCGGTGCCGAACAGGAATTGCAGAAGAACGCTATTCATCGCGATCTGCCCTCTTTTTCGGCTCCTTGTTGCGTGATGCCTGATATCGAGCGGCGCCCAAGAGCCCGATCAAAGCGCCCATAATTCCATTGGCACCCGTATTGCTCGTGTAGTTCTGAATCACGAGAGGCGCAAGGAGATTCACGGCCCACACGAGAGTCACGATGTACACCAATATCGTCAGTGTCCGGGTGGACACACCGAAATCCGGCCCTGCCATGTGATCCCTCCTCGTCATTCACCGGGAGAATTCCCGGAGCCACGGACCGAGGGAACTCACAGTTGTGTGCGCCGGTCGGCCGAATCGCCATCACCGCAACCGGTCACCGGCGTCACTGCCGCCCGCGTGCCGACGATGGCGCCCCCGCCCAACAGCACCCCCACGATCGCGGTCACCAGATCGGCGGTGTCCTGGTCGAGGACTCCCTTGGCTGCCAGGTAGACGACGATGACCCCGATCACCGGCCCGACGCGTGTGATCACGGGCTCGCCCTCGAGCCAGGCCGCGGCGCGCGATGTCATTGCGGCACCTGGATTCCGAGTTTGGTCGCGAGCTGCGCGACGGTCGTCTGCAGCGCCGCGATGCCCGCGAGCGCGGCGGCCACGCCGTCGACGACGGTCCGGTGGGTGCCGTCGGGGTTCTGGCCCAGCTGCGACCACCCGGGATAGCCGGTTTCGCGAGCTTGGCTGCCGCACAGCTGTTCGCGGATGTCGCCGAGGAGCTCGGTGTCGCTCACGGTGTCCTGCTCGGTGTCGTAGGAGACGGGCTCGATGCCGCCCGACCACTGTCCGTAGTCGGCGGCGAGTGCCTCGTTGATGTCGCATCGGACGCCGTCGACGTCGACTTGCCGGATGCGCTGGTGCAGGTGGATGCGGGGGTCGCGCAGGTCACCGGACCAGGCATCGGTTTGCCAGGCCCAGCGGGCTACCCCCGCGTCCAGGGCGCGGCTCACCGGCCAGTAGCCGCCGTAGATGCCGACGTTCTCGACACCGAGCACCGATGCAGCGCCGCGTAGGTAGTCGTTGATCAGCGCCTGCTGTTCCTCGGTGGCGTCGAAGTCGGCCGAGAAGTAGATCGGCCGGTCGTCGCGGCCGCCGCAGGCGCGGACCTGCGCCAGCGCGAGGGTGGCGTCGTATTCGCCTGCGGCGTAGCCGCCGAGCATCCGGTCGGCGGTGGTTTCCCAGTTGGAGACGATCTCCACCCCCGCGGCGCGCAGCGCGTCGGCTTCGCCAGGGGTGAGCAGTTTGCCTGGCAGGTTCGGGCCGCCGTCGGACAGATACCGCACGACGAAGCCGTAGCCGGCCGCTGTGATCATCGCAGGCGAGGGCCGCCCGCCCGCGTAGTCCAGTCCGAGCATCATGTGTTGTCTCCCTTCGGTTGCGCCTGCAGGGGCAGGCTTGGGGTGCGCGGGTTGTGGCCGGTGAACATGTGCACGTCGTGGCCGCGTTCGTGCCCGGCGATGTAGCCGCAGGTCCACTCGTCGGCGCCGTTGTCGCCGGGCTCGTAGGTGATCGCGGTGGGACACAGTGGGCATTGCCAGATCTGCGCCATCGGGGTGCTCCTGTTCAGCTGAAATGGGTGGTGATCGCCAACTGCGGGCCGCCGCCGGTGCCGCCGTTGCCGTTGAAGGCGAAGGTGTTGAACCCGCCCCCGCCGCCGCCTCCGCCGCCGGGGAATCCGCCGTTGCCGCCGCGGCCGCCGGAGGTGGTCGCGGTCTGCCCGAACGCGCCGCCCCCGCCGCCGGAGGCGGGCCCGCGCAGCGGCGAGGTTGGTGAGACGCCTGCGGATCCGTTCGCGCCGTTGCTGGTTCCGGCGGCGCCGCCCGCTGTCCAGTGGCCCCCGCCGCCCGCGGTGCCGGGCACGTTGCCCAGCGAGTAGCCGCCCGCGCCGCCGGTGGCGCCGCTGAACTCGGTGCCGAAACCGGAGGCGCCGGTCGCGCCGTAGGAGGAGCCGCCGCCGGGCAGGCCACCGCTCCCGCCGCCCCAGCTGAAGAGGGTGCCGCCCGACCAGCTGATCGAGCAGGTGCCGCCGTTGCCGCCGGTGGTGTTGTCGGTGGTCGCGCCCGCACCAGCGGCGCCCAGGGTGATCGTCAGTGTGGTGGAGGGCAGATCCGCGACCCGGACGGACAGCAGACGCGTGTATCCGCCGGGCCCGCCGCCGCCCGCGCCGGTGCCCGAGGCGCTGACGATGGTGCCGCGGCCGCCGCCTCCGCCGGGGCCGACGCATTCGAAATCGACGGTCTTCCCGTTGGTCGGGACCGTGAAGGTGTAGGTACCCGCAGCGTTGTACAGGTTCAATGCCGGTGCGCCGCCGAGTGTTTGGACTTGGGTGTTGAGTTGGTCGACGGCGGGTTGCACGTCGGCGGGGTTGGTGCTGGCGGTGCCGGTGATCGGGCCGGTGACACCCGCGGCGACGGTGTTCACACCCGAGTTGGCGGTGGCGGCCGATGCCTGCGCTGCGGCGGCGTCGGCGATCGCGGCGTTGGCCTGGTTGACCAGGTCCTCGCCCCATTGCTGCAGGAACGCGAACGGCCTGATGTGGGCACCGAAGATGTTGATGTCGACGTTCGCCAGCGCCGCGCACACGCTCGCCAGCAGCAGATCCTTCATGGCCTCGCCGACACCGGCCATGAACTGCGGGCTCAGCGCCACGGGCTAAACAGCGTCCAAGGTGATCCGCAACTCTCCGAGTGACTGGGAGGTTGTCCAGGCGGCCGACCCGTACTGCCGCACCGCGCTCAACACGATGCGCTGCGCGGGCGCGCCCGCGGCGACCGACGCGGGCGGTGAGGTGTCCGACGGCGACATCGCTGTCGCACCACCGAAAAACGGCGTGATGTTCAGATGCACCGCGAGCGCGGACTCCCCGCCGCGGCCGTAGCCGATCAGCACACCCGAGGTCGAGATCGTCGCGTCCGCGGTGGTGAGCGCCCCCATACGCACCTCGGCGTCGATGCGCATACCGGCCGCGCCGGTCACCTCCAGATCACCCGAGACACGCGGCCGATACCGGTAGGCCTGCGAGGGGATGGTGAGCGCGCCGACGATATCCCGCACGCCGGAGGCGGATTCGGTCAGCGCTGTGAACGACGTTCCGGGCAGCACGTAGTACGGCGTGACCGGGTGGTAGGTCATCCAGGCGACCAGGCCGCCCGAGGCGTTGTAGACCGGGATCTGTCCGTCGGCGGGCGAATTCGAGAAATCCGAGCTACCGAGGATGTGCCCGGGCGCACCGGTCGCGCCCGCAAGCCCCTGCGGCAGCGACAGGGCCATCGTGTAGTGCGCGGCCTCGCCCGGGCCACCCGGATCCACGAGCGTCAAGCTCGCCGCCGCCGGGGAGCCCGCGCTCAGTGTGGTCACGGTGACCGAGTCGATGACCGCCGGGAGCCCCGGATCACCTTGGGCCAGCACGGGGAAGTTGCCCCAACCGCCGGCGGGGGTGAGCGTGAGCGTGGCGACGCCGGTGGTGGCGACGTCGTTGATGTTGGGAAACCAGATCGTCCCGGTCCAGGTGGCGCTGCCATCGGGGTTCAAAACGAGTGAGGGAGAGCTCAATTCATGTGTCCTAGTTCTGCGCCAGACTGGCGGCCTTGACGATGTCGAACAGGCTTGAGATGCGGCGCATCATGCGCGCGGCCGGGGATTCCAGGGCGGACTGATCGCCCACCTTGGCGATGATCGCGATCCGGTGGGTCCGGTCGTCGGTGATGGTCGCTTCGGTGCAGTAGTCGGTGTAGAGGCGTCCTTTGCGGATCCAGCTGACCGGATGGCCGATACCGAAATCACCAAAGGTCCGGCCGAACAGGTCACCGCCGAAGTTGTAGGGGTATCCGTCCTGCATGACGAGCTGGAACGAGTGGTAGCCGCGGGTATCGAACAGCGCTGATTCGAGGATCACCAGCGCATCCAGGGTGTAGGCCGCCGATCCGGCTTGCGCGAAATAGTCGGGATAACCGAACTTGTCGAGCAGGATCCGCCGCGGCTCGTCCTCGATCTGCTGATAGGCCAGGAAAACGTTGTCGAGTAAGCCGTCGAGCAAGGTCGGGGCGATACCGGATGCGCCGAATGCCGCGAGCAAGGCACTGAGCATCCACTCCAACATGAGGTCGATCCCTTTATTGACCCAATCCGGTGATTTCCCGCCGGTCAGCACCCGATAGGCGAGCGGATGATGCGCCACGATGTGGCTTTCTGTGATGCCCGAACGCGGCCCGTCTTCCAGGACCACCCACGGCGGTTTCGCGTCCAGCCCGAGCAGGCTGGCGAGGATGCCGCTGCCGTAGGGGTTGGTGGCATTCGTGGAGTCCGAGTCGGCGACATCCGCGCCGGACACCAGCAGCAGGATTTCGCCGAGGATGGTGTCGATCAGATCGACCGCGACGCCGATCAGGCCGTCCAGCGCCGTGCCGGTCAGCCCGGTGACGTTCGTCATGTCCTTGACGTCGACGACGATGCACGACTCGGTGAGCGTGATACCCCACTCGGCCAACCCGACCGGTTGCGGGTCGCCCGGCTTCCACAGATCCGCGGTCAGCATCAGGCCGCAGTCCTTGACCGTCTGCTCGACCGCCGCGGCGACGGTCGTCATCTTGCACACGATCGCCGTCCACTTCGAGGTGTCGGTCAGCGGATTCGTGGGCACGACCACGACCGGCAGCGCCAGCGGCCCGAGATCGAGCAGGCTGCCGATGTAGGCGGCCGGATTCAGGATGTTGGCGGCGAATTCGAGGATCGCGCCGAGCAGTCCGGATTGCCGCAGCACGCACTCGGCGACCATTTCCTTGATGTTGGTGACCGCCGGGCCGATGAACACGGCTTCTTTCGGTATCTGCGCCTCGATCGGCATCCACCACGCCGGGAAGACGATGAGTTTGTGGAACCAATTCCAGTCGCCCAACAATTGCAAGGTGACTGTGGAAACGCCGTCGACGTAATCCTCCGCGCACGTATCCACACGCCCGGACCAGCGCCACCCGGTCATCGTCTCGATCGTGACCGGGACGACCGTGTAATAGCAGCGGGCGGCGATCTCGACGAACGGGTCGTCACCTTTCAGCACGATCGTGGCCGGTGAGACCGCATTGCGTTTCGGGGTGAAGACGCAGGAGATGTAATCGCCGCACTCGCCCAGCGGCGCGGCTTTCGGGTTGTGGAATGTGACGATGAGCTGCGCGCGCCCGGCGGGCTGCTCCGCCAGCACGGCGCGCTCGCCCGCGAGAGTGAATGCCTGCCAGTCCGGGACCTGCGTGAGGTCCATCGGAGGGGCAGTCACTCAGGCCACCGCCGCCACGGGGTGAGCGAGCTGATCGCCGAGGTGACCCCCGCGACGGCGCCGGTGACGGTCACCGGGATGCGCACCACCGCCCCCGCCACGACCGGTGTCGAAAACCGGCCCGACAACCGGGGATAGATGTTCGCGCCGGTGTTGAGCTCGACGACGGTGCGGCGATTGGGCAGCGTGGTCACCCTCGCCAACTCACCGGCGTTGAGCGGCAGCGTGATCCGCCGCGGGCCGCCGTTGTCGCCGACGGTGAAGACGCCCGGGCCCTGCAACAGATGCACCGGCCAGCCGTCTTGATCACCGCGGTTCCACACCTGCGTGAAATTGCTCGGCGCCTTGCCCGCCGGGTCGGCGAGCGTGGTCGCGTTCGACGCGATCAGCTTCGTCGAGATGCTGTCGAACGACACCCAGAACGGGAAATCCGCGCGCGCCGACCACGCCATGGTGATCGAGGCGGCATCACCGGCCTTGATGACATCGCGCGGCTCCTGCATGAACCGCGCGGCCAGCCACCAATGCCCCAACTCCGGGGTGAACCACACCAACTGGCCGGTCTTCTTCGGCTCCCACCCCGCCAGCCACCTCCGGAACACCCGGCGGCGCCCGACAGCGTCGCGACCGAACACACTGATCGTCATATCCAGTTCCAGCGCGTCATAGGTGCTGTCGAGCCACGTCACGCCGTCCTCATGCGCGCCCTGCTGATCGACATGCTTGAACGGCGCATGCAACCCCTTGAGGTCGACCATCTGCACGCCTTCTTCGACCGGTGGCATCGGCGCCAAGCCACCCGACACGGGCCACACGACACGGTTGGTGTCGACCCAGGTCACGATCGCCTCGCCGCCGCCCAGCAGCGACTGCAGCGACCACACGGTCGGCGGCCGCGTCGGCGTGATCACCGTGCTCAACGCGCCAGCGCCCCCGCGTAGATGTTGAGCTCGCGGGCGACCGCCCGGGCGTCGGCCTGCCCATCGCCGTGCGTGTGCCAATTCTCGATGTGCAGCAGCGGCGCGGACCGACCCGAGTCGCCGAACCGGCGCGGCTGCTCGGCGGGGCCGAGTTTCTGTTGCTGCGGGCTCAGCACCGCCAACTGCTCAGGGCCGCCGGTCTTGTTGTTGACGATCGACAGCCCGCGCGGGACGAGACCACCAGCGTCATGCGTGGCGGGCAGCTCATCGGACAGCTCGTCGGCGTCGGTGAGCTGCAGCTGGTCAGCGCCCGCGTCTGAGTCGAGATCCGCATCTGCGTCGAAGTTCGTAGGCGCTTGCAGTTGCTCGGGAAGCGCTTGCACCTGGGGGATGGCTTGCACCTGGGGTGCGGCCTGCGTCTGCAACTGCTCGGGGATGACCTGGGCCCGCTGTGGGCCGAGATGCTGCAGCGGGCTGATGAATACCGGCTGCCCCTGAACCTTGAGATTGCCGAGGCTGCCAGCGATTCTCAGCAGCGGTGACTTGTTCGGATCGGCGAGCAATGTGTCCTTGAGACCGAAGGTCTCGAGGAACGCGTTCGCCGCGATACCACCCGCACGCTCCCCGAGCTGCTCGAACGTCAGCAGTCCACCGGACTCGCCGCTTTTGCCCTTGCCTGCGGGCTGCGACTCGGCCTGTTTGGCTTTCTCCTCGTACTCGGCGGCCTTCTTGCGATGATCGTCGGCCTGCTGGCGCGCCTTGTCGGCGGCCTCCCGCGCCGTTCTCGCCCGGTCCTGATAGTTCTTGACCGCGGAGAGGTGCCGATCGCGTGCGGTGCCGGAAGCCTTGTCTGCGAGCTCCTGGGCGTGCTGAGCCTTCGCCTCGTAGTCGGCGGCCGACTTGTCGTGCTTCTCCGCTGATTCGTCGGACTTCCTCGCAGCGTCGAGCTGCTTCTGTCCCGATGCGCGCAACGCAGCCGCCTTTTCCCCCGGCGTCTCCTTCGAGCTGCTCGAGGTGCTGACCGTCGGGGCGTAGGGCGGGTTGAAAGTGCCCGAATCTACATGGAATTGCGCAGTGAACTGCGGATCCCACGCTGATGCGGCATTGGAGCCGTAGCGGATGCGCTCGCCGGTCTGGCGGGCCTCGAAGTTCGTGCCCAGGATTGTCGCCGCGGCGTGGTCGGCGTTGGCGCCGATGGCGAACACATCGGACTTAGACGCACCCGACAGCACGTGCGGCCACTGCCCGGCCAGCAGCGACGCCGTGTCACCGAGCCGCTGCGTCGGATTCGCCGCGCCTTGCGCGATCTGAATCGCGTCACCGATCAGGCCCGTGCAGTCGACACCGGTCGCCAGATCGCTACCGCCCCAGGCGTACATGGTGTTGACGTGCTCGCGTATCTGCTGCAGCGCCATCTCCGGCCCGGACACCGGTTTCTGCGTGGTGGTGGCACCGGGGACGATGCCGCCGGTCGCGTATCCCATCGGCGCTGCGTTGGCGTTCGCCTGCTGCACCTTCGCGGGCAGGTCCGAGCCGTCCACGCTCACCCCGTAGCGCGACTGGATGTAGTGAATGCCCGCAACGATGTTCGCGACCGGGTCATAGATGTTGTCGGGCAGGCTCTTGTCCCGGAACGTCTCGAACGTCGAGCCGATCGTCTGCATGAGACCGCGCGACGGATCACCGGCCGCAGCGTTGCCGTCCCAGTTGTTGATCGCGTTCGGGTTGCCTCCGGACTCGCGGCCGATCAGCGTGTTGAGTCCGGGCCGCCAGCCTTCACCGACACCGGCGATCTGAATCGCCTGTGTGATCCAGCCTTCGAGATCGGGCGAGCCGACGAACGGCACACCGCCCTCGCTGCCACCGGAGATCCAGCTCTTGGCCTTATCGATCACCGCGTCGACGAACCGGCCCGGCACGCTGATCAACATGTCGCGCCACGTCGAGCTGCCGTCGTCGCTGCCGCCGCCCGGTGCCGCTGCCGCCCGGTCGAGCACCGGCGCGAACAGCCCGCGCACCGCGGCGACCGGATCGCTCGCCAACCGGGCGGTGAACTTCGCGACATCGACAGCACCGTCGATGACCGACTCACCGAAATCGATGATGTCGCCGAAGATCCCGCCCGTGGCGAAGTGCGGAACGCCGCCCAGGTAACTGCGCACACCGGAGACCCCGCCACGCATCGCCGCACCGTTGACACCGTGCACGAATTCGGCGCCGACGACGCGGGTCACCTCAGGCCGCAAGATCGCCTCACCACCACCGAGTGCGGCCGCGCCGCCGCCGACCGTCGGCACCAGGAAGTTGTCCACACCCGGGCTGTAGCCGGGCAGGATGCCGCCGAGGGCGTAGTGCGGGATCTTCGAGGTATCGACCGGATGCAGCTCGCCGAGGTGGAACACACCGGCGATGCCGTTCCACAGTTTCACGATGCCGTTGTTGTAGACGACGTCGATGATCGCGACCGCCGGTGTGCCGACGAGTTTCTCGATCCGCCCCCACTGCTCGCCCACCCAGTCGACCGTGTTCTTGAACCCGTCTTTGACCAGGCCGAGCGCCTCGCCGATCAGCGCACCGGTCGGCTTGATCGCGTGATCGTAAACCCAGTTCCAGGTGTCGTGCACGATGGTCAGCGCTGTGTGCACACCATCGCCGAGGCCGTGCCAGATCGCCATGAATTCCCTGCCGATCCAGGCACCGGCGTCCTTCATCCACCGCCAGACGGCCTTCACCGCGTCGCGGAACCAGTCGAAGTGATTCCAGGCGTAGACCACACCGGCCACCAGCAAAGCGAGTCCGGCGATCACCACCCCGATCGGGTTGGCGTCCATCGCCACGTTCAGCAGCCACGTCGCCGCGGCCATACCCTTCTGCGCGATACCGGCGGCGATGGCCGCGCCCTCGACGGCGACGAAACTGATGACGACGCGTGCGTTCTGCACCACCCACGCCCCCGCGGTCTCGGCGGCGTTCACCACTGCGGCGGCTTTGGTCGCGACGAACGCACCGGCCGCCTTGGTCTGCATAGCCACCCACCCGGCGCCCGCGCTGGCTTGCGAGCCCACCCAGGCCGCGGCGGCGCTCGCGGCCTCGAGGCCCGCCGAGATCTTGGTCGCTACGAACGAGGCGGCGGCCCGGGTCTGCATCACGGTCCACGCGCCCGCCGCCCGGGCGCTCTCGGCGATCCACGCGGCGGCTGTCTTGGTCGCCTCGGCGGCCGCCGAGGCGGTGGTCATCACAAAGTTTTTCGCGGCCTCGACACGTAGCGCGACGAATGCTCGTGCGTCACCGGCAATCCGATACGCAGCCGATGCCCCGTCGCTGATGGCGTTGAACGCCTTGCCGACTGCGGCCGGGGTGCCCTTGATCGCGTCCATCGCTGAGCCGATTCCAGAAATGCCCGCCTTGACCAGGCTGAATGTTCCACTCGCGACTTTCCATGCTAGCCACCCGGCGGCGATACCACCGATGGTGACGACCAGTCCGTCGCCGACCTTCTTGTGTTCCTGCAACCAGCCAGCGCCGGTGCTGAGCCAGCCGACCATCTTCGTCGCCGCGGGTAGCAAGTCGTCGCCGATTCCGATTGCCGCCGCACCGACGCTGCCTTTGAACTCGTTCAGCTTCTGGTTGAACGTCGATTGTGTGTCGTGCCAGTGCAATACGCTGCCGTCCGCTTCGGCCGTGGCCGCGCCGATATCGCGGATGGCCTGATTGGCGGACTCGGCATTCTCGCCGGTGAGCATCGTCGCGACGCGGTAGCTGGCCATGTCGCCGGTAGCTTTCTGCATGGCCGCCGCGAACGTCTGCTGAGAATCACCGCCCTTTTTCAGCAGATCGTTGAACCCGTTCGCGGTCGTATGGACGCTCATCCACTGGTCGACAAGCTTTTTCATGTCGACCGTGAGCCCGCCGGCGGTCTTGCGGTACTCGGCGAAACTGAGCTGGTTGTCCGTGATCGCCTTGGCGACCTTCTGCGCCTCCGGCGGGAGCGCGGCGAACATCGTGTTCGCGTCCTGGGTGGCGAGCTGGGACTTCTTGAACGTGTCGAGCATGACGGTGCCCGCCGGGCCCATGTGCTGCATGATCGCCTCAGCGACCTGCTGCACCGTGCCAGCGATACCGGTCTTACCCAGGTTGGCCTGCAGGTCATGAGCAGACAGGCCGAGCTGCTCGATCTCCGAGCGCATCGGGGCGGTCATGCTGTTGAAGTGCGTGATCGCGTCATTGAGGTTCTGGCTGGCCTGCTGCGCGCTCATGCCGTGGATAGTCATGCTGGCGAGTGCGCCGGTGACCTCCTCGAGCGACATGCCCGCGGTGCTCGCCTGCGGGAGCACCTGCGACAGCGCGCCGGTGAATTCCTCGAATGTCGCCTTGCCGTGCCCGACCGCCGAGATCAACTGTGAGGTGACGCGCGCGGCTTGGTCGGCTGGCAGGTGGTAGTCGGTGAGCGCGGTCGTGACAGCGTCGACGACCGGGGTCAGATGCGAGCCTTCCTCACGGGCACCCTGCGCGGCGGCCTGCATGATCTTCAGGCCGTCGGCACCGTGATAGCCGCCCGACTCGACGGTGTACATGGCCGTGGACAGCTCTTGTGCCGAGTATCCGACCTTGCCCGCCATGTCCAATAGGCCTTGGCTGACGAGGCCCAGCTGCTCGCGAGTCTCGCCTGCGGTGGTGACGAGCCGCTCTTGCGACGCTTCGAAATCACCCGCGCTTCTGATGCTTTCGGCTGCGCCGATGGCGAACGCGCCGAATCCGATCAGCGCGGCTGACTTCAACCCGGCCGCCATGGTGCCTGTCGCGGCGGTCGCTGTTTGCTGTCGGGCGGTGAGCGTTTCCTGCGCGCGGGTCTGCGCATTGGTGGCCGCGGTGACCTCGGCGCTCGCCGCGGCTTCTCCGCGTTTTGCCGCGGCGAGCTTCTCCTCTGCCGCGACGACTTTCGCCGAATCGGCGGCGTATCGAAGGCGCGCATCGTTGAGTTGCGCCTCGGCGACGCGGGCGCGGCCAGCGGCGTCGGCCTCGGCGTTCTTGGCCTTTTGCACGCGGGCTGACGCCGATTCCAGCGAGGATGCCGCGGCGTTGACTTGTGCGGTCATCGACGCGGACATGCCCGAACTGGTGCCGAGGACCTTGCGTTTGAACGCGTCGGCGAAACTGGTCCCTGCTCGGTCGCCCGCCCGGGTGGCTTCCGACACCACTTTCGCCGCGGCGGCTTCCATGCCGACAATGCGGGAGACGATGTCGAAATAGACCGGCGCCACGCTAGACCCTCTTCACCGGTGTCACGCTGTCAGTGCCTCCTCGATGGGTTTGGTGATGTCGATGTCGGACATGCGCAGCTCGCCGCGCAGCATGCGCTCCAGCACGGCCGGGCCCAGTGCGCGCTGCCGTTCGGCTTTGGTTTCTTGCGCTTCCCGTGCGGCGCGCTCGTGCGGCAGCTCCGGCGGGGTGACCGGTGCCCAGTCGTGTTCGGCGCCGTGAGCGTGGCGGTAGTCGCCGCGATGCGCCTCGAGCACGTTGACGATTCGGGCCGCCAAGCGCTCACGCACCGTCCATGCGGTGTACTTGGTGCGCTTGAACAGGCTTTCATCCGTGAAGCCCTTGACGAGCACGACAAACTCACGCGGCGACATCTCGCCGGTCTGGCGAGGCCCGATGGTGCGCCAGAACTCCTTGACGCTGCGCCCGGGATACTGGCGACCCATGTCGGCCTCGATCTGGTCCGGGGCCGACTTCAGCAGGGCGATCGCCTCGCCTATTTTGGGATGTCCAACCCGGCACTCAGCCGTCGCCACGCCATCATGACGTCACCCGAGCGGCCACCCACCGCAACGAATCGGGCGTAGACCTGCGAATCGTCTGGCCTGTTGAGAAGCACCTTCGCGATCTCGACGAACGACAACGGCTTCGCGATCTGGTCGTTCTGCGCGTCGGTAAGCAGTAGCGGATGCGGCACGGTGAATACCTCCGTACCGGGTCCGCCAGGCTGGAAACGCACACCCGGGGAGCCGAGCCCCTCGAGCGCCTGCTCGCGGAAAGCGCTCAAATCAGTGACCACGTCGTCGAGGTCGACCGGCGCGGGTGCGGGCTTGAGTGCCGGTGCCGGTGCTGCGGCGAGCGGCGGCGGGACCGACTGACCGAACTCGGTCGGCGCGGTCATCATTGGTTCGGACATTGCCGTTTTCCTCCTTCAAGGTGTGGCTGTGGTGGCTGGGTCCCGACGTGGCGCCCAGCCACCGCGCGCCACGTCGGGGCTTGGAGGGTTTAGGTGACGGTCACCGAGTTCGACGCCGCAGTCATCGCCGACGCTGAGAGATTCGAGCCGATGGCCTGCACCTTGTAGGTGTGCGCGCCCGCGGTCTGACTCGACACGGTCAGGATCGGGTTAGTGGTGGTGCCACCGACCGTGACGTTGCCGGTCGTGATCGCAGTCGTGGACGCGTCGGCGCACACCTTGTAGGTGAACGGCCCATTGGGAGTGGTGGGGGCGGTGAATGTCAGCGTCGCGACACCGGCGGAGCCCGCGGCCGCGGTCGGGGTGCCGGGGGTGCCGGTGGTGCCGCCACGAGCCCGCCAGCCGGGGCCTTCGCGCAGGGTGCGCACCGCGAACCCGGACAGCGAATCCGGCATCGCTTCCAGGGTGAGTTTGCCCTGTGCCTCGGTCTTGGGGTTCATCGACAGTTTGTCGGGCTTGACCATGATCGCGTCGCTGTAGATCCGCGCCCACGCCGAAATGCCCTGCGGCGAAGCGTAGATCGACCCGAAGATGAGCTGCCGGTGGATCGGCACGGTCACTCTCGGTTTGGTGTACTGGTAGCCTGCCGCGCCCATGGCCAGCATGGAAGCGAACGGCAGATTGGTCTCCAGCGCCTCGATGTAGGGGGTGCGCTCGATCGCGGTGAACATCGCCGCTTCGGAGTCCTCGGTGATGTCGGTCAGCAGCTTCTGCCGCGACTGCCACGCCTTGGTGTCGGCGGTCTGCAGGGTCGGGGTGAACTCGAGACCGTTCTCGTCGAAGTAGCCCAGGCCCACGAACCCGTCGGTGGTCAGCAGCGTGCTCGACCAGTCGCCGGTGGCGGTGTCGAACGGGCTGAAATTGGTCAGCGGCTTGGTCGGGTCGTAGTCCCGCGCCAGGCAGAAACCGAACTGGCCCTTGAACACATTGCCGACGTCGCCGCCGAAAAGGGTGTCCCACGTGGTACCCGTCATGACCGTATCTCCTTACAGGGGTTGAGCATTCGCGATGGACTCGATTTCGTATTCGGCGATGAACCGGTGCACGGTGTCGTCTTCGTAATCGAGATCGCCGAAACCGTTGATGGTGGTGACGTCGCTGATCGGCACGCCGCCGGCGCCCGGCTCGCCACCGACGTAGCTGTGGCGCAGCCGCATCATGTGGTCGTGCACCAGGCGCGAGAAGTCCGCGGCGGCGGGGTAGTCGGCGTGGAATACCTCGATGTCGACGATTTGCCGTGACCACACGTAGTTGTCGCCGCCGGACGGGATGACCGTGATGAGCACGAACGGCCACACTGCCCGCAGTTTCGTTCCCGCGCCCCCGATCCCGGGCACGGTGAGCATGTACGTCGTGAGCAGGGTGCGCAGGTTGGCGAAATGCCGACCCTCGGGCCTCACGAGCCGCTGCCTCGCAGATAGCCCGCCGTGCGGCGCATGATGGCGAACTTCGCCATCTTCTTGGTGCCGTACTCGATCCAGTGCGCCTTGAAGTCGTAGGCGCCGACACGGCCGCGCCACACACCACCCTTGAACACGACATCCCCGCGAATCGACTTCTGGTAGTCGCCCGGTTCGTCGATATGCCCGCGCGATACCCGGTGCGGGCGGTTGGTCTTGTTCACCGGCGCGATGGATTTACCGTAGCGTTCGCCTTTCTTGGCGAGCCGTTCGCATTCGATGCGCGCTTGCGGCGATGCCGACGCGGCCGCGGACAGTTTCGTCAGTTCCGCGAGCACACCCATGATCTCCATTGGGCTCAGCCCTCCTCTCGACTGTCGGGGTTGTTGCTGTCCAGGTACGAGCGGCCGGTGAGTGCGATGTGATCGACTGCGTCGCTGCTGATGTCGGCTACCGGTCGGGGCGGCCCGTGTAGCTCGAATTTGATGCCGTTCCAGGTGACGGCGTCGGTGTAGGCAGCCGACGTCCCCGGCGGCAGCATGCCGCGGCCGTCCAAGCGCACCACGGTCACCGCCGACTCGTCCTCGATGGACTCGGTGACCTCCCAGTCGCAGCCGGTCACGGTCTCATCCACTGGCGTGATCTCCCGCCGCCCGTAGGCATCGAGCACCGGGTGGCCGTTGCCGTCGACGACGGGCACGCGCCGATGCAGGATCAGCGTGTGGTTACCGAGTTCGAAAACCACTCAGGCCCATTCGCCCAGCACGCCGCGCCCAGGCAGGGCGATCGGATCGGGTGTGGAGTACCGGTTGCCCATCGCATATCGCGGCCCCGACGGTTGCCGCAGGCCGAGCAACTCATGGTGGTACTGCGAGAACACCAGCGTGCGCGCCAGCTCCTCGATGGTCGCCGTCCGCGCACCGGTCCACTCGTCCGACCGGGTGCCGCGCGTCCTCTTTCCCGACGGCACGCCGTCGAGCTGGTCGCGCTGCAGCGCCGCGCGAACCACCTCGATGGACACGATCTTCGCTGCCGGGCTGTCGGGCGCGATGTTCGGCAGCCGCTGACAGATCCACAGCGCAGCCGCCTGCAGCAGCAACTCGGCGTAGGCGGTCTGCGTGGTGTTGAGGGTGCGCCAAGTCGATTGCACGTCACTCGTGGTCGCGAACGGTGTGGTCATCTCAGCGCACCTCCTTTCACAGCGCCTTGAGCTGTTCCAGGGTCATCGCCTCGGCCTCGGCGCGGTCCAGACCCTTCGCAGCGACCGCCCAGTCGACCCAGATCTCTTTCTTCGCGATCTGCGGCGGCCGCGCGGGCTGCTCGGACTCCTGCGACGCCGGGTCGGGGGCGACGGCGGGCGCGGGCCCGGCCGGATCTGTGTCCGGCGTCGGCTGCGGGTCGGCGTCTTCCGGCTCGTCATCCGTAGGCGCGACACCCGGCGGCATGGCGTCGGGGATCTCCTCGACCATCCCCAGATCGAGCAGGTGCTGCCGCTGCTCGGGCGAGAGCCACTGAATCACTTCGCCGGAGTAGCGGTGGTGAGCGCGCCCGTCGGGATCCTGGGCGATCACTAGCGGCGCGGTTACTTGGTACCTCATGCGTCGACTCCTGTGATCTGCCAGGCCGCAGCAGGTTCCTTGACCAATGGCGTGGTGATCCGGCGGCAGCGGATCCGCCAGCCGTCGGTGTCGTCCTCGCGCATCGTCTTGACCTGGATGCCGTCGGCGCCCTCGTCCTGGCTGGCGACGTAGCCCGGGCCGGGCACGCGCTCGTCGAGGAACCCGCCGAGCACCTTCGAGTCCAGTAGCGTCGCACGACCGGTGACCGGCAGGTTCGGCGAGGTGACGAACGTGAATCCGCCGATGCGCTTCATGAACGGCGAATCCCATCCCGCGCTGACGGGTGCGGCCGCGACACCGGGCACCTCGCGGGGCAGCAGTTGCGCGAGTTTGTCGTCGGAGACGACGTTGGCGAATGTGGTGAGCCCGAGCAGCACGGTGTCGGGCATGTAGCCCTGTTTCAGGTTCACGATGCTGGCGAACGCGCGCATCAGGTCACGCAGGATGACCGGCGTCGACCCGCTGCCCGTCCAGGACGCGACCGCGGCGGTGTTCTGCGTGACCGCCGAGGCTACCGCCGACAGCGCGACCGAGTCGATCTGCTGCACGTGGCTGTTGACGAGTTTGGTGAACTTTCGCTGCACGACAGCGTATTTCTGCCGCGAGATCGCCTCGTCCTCGATCACCGAGTCCTGGCCCCATTTGACGGTGCTCGCCAGGCTCGCCGGGCCGGTGCCGGTCGTGGTCAGCGGGTACTCGCCGCCGGGCGGGACCGCCTTCGGCGCGTTGTCGGCGAAGATGGACTCGTTCTGTTCGTAGGCGGCCGAGCCCGACTCCGTCCACCATTGGCCGGTGAGGATCTTGTTCGAGACGAACAGCTGGTCACCGATGCTGCGCAGTGCCCGCAGGATCCAGACCGGATCATTCAGGAACCGGTTGATCTGCAGGATGTCGCCCGACAGCGTGGGCTGTGCGGGCGGGAATGTGGTTCCGCTCATGGGAATGGCCTCTCTGTGCTCAGCCCAGCCGCAGGGCGACGGTCACCTTGCCGCTGGAGGCTGCGGCGAGCGCCTGGCCGACGACGTGGGCGTAGTTGGTATCGGACCCGATCGCGGCGACCGCGCCGCCCGCCGCGGGGATCACGGCGTCACCGGGGTTGATGGTGCCGCTCGCCGCCAGGACATGAATGCCGTCGCGGTAGGCCATGATCTGCGCGCCGCCGACCGGATCGTCGTACGCGGCGACGCCGTACCCGATCGCAGCGCCCGAGCTGGCGGCAACGGTGTTGTTGCCCGACACGACGAGCATTTGGCCCGCGGTGACGGCGGCGCTCGTGGTGCACGGCACCTTCTCGCCGGGGAAGTACAAGGGCAGGTAGTCGGCCATTACGCATCCTTCCAGTTCGTGCCGGTGACCTTGGCGTAGGCGGCGGCCATGTCCGCGCCGAGCTCGTCGACCTCCGGCTCGCCCGCATGGCCGATCTCCTCGAGCGAGACAGCCACGTTGCGCGGCAGCGAGTTCAGGAACGCCTCGGTGCCTTCCGGGTCCCGCTCGAGCTGCTTGGCGTAGGACTCGCGCTGCCCCTTCGAGATCCGGCCGGTGCGGATCGCCTCGGACAGCACGTGATTGCGGTGCTGCTCCTGCTGCCGCGCGAACGCCTGCGCGCCCTGGGCTGCTTGCGCCGAGAGCTGCTCGTACTGTTCGGCGTCGACGAGCCGCAGATTCAGCCGCTTCGCGCTCGCGGCGATCTGCTGCAGCGTCGGCTCGGCGGGCTCGTCCGCCGGGCCCGGCTCGGTGGTCGCGGCGCCGCCGCTGTCGAGCTTGGCGGTCACTGCCGCCAGCACTGTTGCCTCGTCGGCGTCCTCGGGCAATCCGAGCTGCTCGCGGAGGCCCTCGATCAGGGTGGGCACAGCGGCCCTCCTCTCTCCTGGTGTGACCTCCGCTCGGACTCGGGCAGAGGGTGATCGATGCAGCCGCGGCGCGGGTGCAGCGCGGCGGCCGGCGAAATTGAAGACCGACAGGTCGAACGCGCGCGCCTTGGCGGCCCCGCCCCCGCCGGCCTTGCTCTTGCTCGGCGCCTCGACCCGATCGGCGAGACCGGCCTCGACCGCCTCGTCAGCCGAAAACCACGTCTCGGCGCGCATGAGCTCACGCATCGCGTCCGCGTCGCCGCCGGTCTTCTTCGCGTAGATCTCGGCGAGTGCGCTGCTGGCGCCGTCGAGCTGCTCGGCCATCGCCGCCATATCGCGCGCGTCGCCGACAGCCAGCCCCCATGCCTCATGGATCATCATCTGTGCGCCCGGGCGCATGATCACCTCATCGCCCGCGATCGCGATGTAGCTCGCCGCGCTGGCCGCGAGCCCGTCGACGATGGTCGTGATCTGCGCCGGGTGGCCTGCGATCGCGTTCATGATGGCGAGACCGTCGTAGGCGTTGCCGCCGGGCGAGTTGATGTGTACCTCGATGCGCTCGGCGTCCAGCGCGGCCAGATCACGCGCGAAGGCCTCGGCCGAGACGCCGAACCACGAGTCGATCTCGTCGTAGATGTAGACGACCAGCGTCTCGTCGGTGTCGGCCGCAGCCCTGATCTCATACCAGGGGCGTTCGGCGCGGTCGGCCACCAGCGCCCGGACACGATCACGTGCGTTCATTGCTGCTGCTCCTGCAGGTCGGGGGGTTCGTTCGGGTCGCCGCCGTTGCCGTCGACCGGCGCGCCGGGCTGCGGCTCGGCCTTCGGCCCGGGATCGGGCGCGTCCGGGTCCTTTTGCGGCAGCCCGTACATGTCGCGCAGCGCCTGCTCGAGGCGGCGATCGGGAATGACCGCACCGGCATTGAGCAGCAGCGCCATCGCATCCGCTGTCGCGTCGTGGCGAGAGCCGATCTCGTCGAACACGATTCGTGGTGCGGGCTCATCGACGCCGAAATTGATGTCGACCAGCGGCTCGACGATGTAGGCGTTGCCGGTGTCGGCGACGAGCTGCGCCTCGGTCTGCAGGCTCATCACGAAGAAGTCGGCGAAGGTGCTGCCCAACGCCCAGGAACCGGTCTGTGTGCCCAGATTCAGGAAGTGCGCGAGGACAGCTCGCGCCATCTGCTCATCGTGGTATCGGATCACCGGATCGGCGTCCGGCAGCGTGCCCTCGACGCCCTGTAGCCGCAGCTTCGCGCCGTTCGGGATCGCCGCACCCGAGCTGTCCCCGGCTCGATAGTCGTTGGCCATCTGCTGGCCTTTGTCGAGGTCGTCTTGCTTGTCCATCGGGCCCGCGTAGTACACCGGGATCCCCATGGCGTTGCGCTCGATCGTCTGCGCCTGCACACGCAGCATCCGGTCCTTGAGCAGCCAGTTCTTATACGCCGCACGCAAAACGCTCTTGCCGAGCCAGTCGCCGCCTTCGCGCTCCCACACATACGGCACGATCCGTTTGGCCGGTATCCGAGCTCCGGCGTTGCCGTCGCCGAGGACGATCGACTGGAAACCGCCCGTCAGCGCGCCCATCGCGTACTGGGCGATGCTCACGAGATCGCCGTTCGGCGCGACCACGAGATTCGCGATACTGCGCGGCAGCCGCGGCCCCAGCCTCGCAATGTGCGCGCGGTCGTTGTCGTCGATCTGGTAGGTGGTCTCGAAAAACATGTGCCCGTACTGCAGGCACAACAGCGCCAGACGCACATGCTCAGGCCACGAGAAAGCGTTGCGGATCCGCTTCGCCGGCGGCCGAGTCTCGTTGTCTGCGCCCACGATCGGCAGATGCAGGTCATCGGCGACGTGCTCGACGACTTCGTCACGGGCGCCGTTGGGATCCACGCGCCACGTCGTACGCAGTACCGGCAGCGTGATCGCCCGCATCACCGAGGCGATCTGCGCGTCCTGGCGCGGCATCCGGTCATACACCTGCACCGACAGCGGCCACCGCAGCTCCGGCGTCGGCTCGCTGTTCTGCATCCATATGTCGCCCGGGTAGGTGACCGCGTACCCGACTTCCCGTGTAGCGACGCGGCCGCGAACGGGCGACTGCCCGGAGTCGGCGTTACGGACCGCGAGCGAGCGGCCCGCGCCGCGAGCGACCGGATGCGTGCGCCGACGCATCGCATTCGGGATCGCGCCCACCTAGAACCCCACCGCCGCAAGATTCGGCTCAGCTGTGAATGTCCGCCGCGAGCCGTGCGCCGTGATACCGATCGAGCGATCCGCGGTGATCTGTACCGAGCGATGAACGATCGATTGCACCGGCGCGGTCTGCGCACCGAAGGTCACCAGCCCCCAGGTCGACAGCGATCCGGCGACGAGCGGCGAAATGTCGTCGAGTGCGCGCTTGCGGTCCCATGCCCAGCCGCCGCCCGGCAGATCGCGTTTGACCGCGCCCTCGACAGCGTCGGCGAGCTCGGGATCGCCGGTGTGGTTGAGCAGCGCGCCGTCGGACCGGTCGTAGAAATCGCCGGTCGCCTTCGCCATCTCGCTGGTGTTGGTCGTGTAGACCGTCAGACCGGCGGCCTCGAGATCGGCGACCATCGAGGCGGCCGGGCTCTGGTCGTCGATCACCAGCACGCACGGATCCAGACGCGACACCGTGGCCACGATGTAGGGCACGGTCTGTGCCGAGCGCGGCCCGTGGTAGCCCAGATCGATGTGTACGCAGCCGTCGGTTGTCCACTGCGAGGCGGTGATCGAGACCGTCTTGCGGTCCGGTGTCATGTCGACCGCCATCGCCCGCGGCCCGACCAGCGTCGCGGCTGGATTCTTCATCGCGTCCCACACGTCGGCGGGGATGAGTGCAGGCCGGTCCTCGTCGCGCACCGGCCAGATTCCGCGGCCGAGCGCCTCGACACCGAACGAGATGATCCCGGCCTTGGTGGTCGCCTTGCGTAGCGGCTTCTCGATCTTCGCCTCGTTGGCGATCACGCCCCACGACGGATTCGCATATTTCCAGGTTCGGACGTCGCGCCACGGCATGGGTTCCGGCGCCATGTATTCGGCCAGATACAGCCGCGGCGCACCGGCGAGCCCGAGATTGCGCATGTCGGTGAGCACGAATCCTTTGCTGTGCTCGTATGCGTTGACCGCGCTCGAGGTGTAGATCGTCTGTGGATCCGGCGCCGCCATCTGCGCCCAGTCGACTGCCGCGCTCGCGGCCGAATCCAGGTTGTACGCCTCGTCATAGACCAGCAGATCGATGCGGGTGAGACCGCGGCCCATGTCGGCCGAGCGCGTCGAGGTGACCATCTTCGCGCCGTTCTTGAACTCGATCGTGCCGCGGCCCTGTGAGAGCGTCGGTTGCTTCTTGAGTCGCTTGCGCAACCACGGGCGGGCGGCGATCATCGCGACGAGCCGCTCGTGAAGCTCCTTGCCGGTGTCCCACCGCTGCACCGTGTAGAGGATCTTCTCGCCAAGCACGGCGAGACCGAAAAGGCAACGGAACAAAAGGATCTCGCTTTTTCCGTTCTGCCTAGGGCAGAGCAGCACGGCGTCGGGATGCGTCCAAGTGCCATCGGGATTGCGACGCAGCAGACACCGCAGGTTGCCCGTCTGCCACGGCATGATGGCCTGCACGCAGACGCGCTGGGCGAGCGTGATCGCCTTGAAGCCGTCCGTGTCGTCGCCATCGAACACCGAGATGTGATGCGGGGCCTGACGGCCGGTCAGCGTTGGGAACACGACCGGATCCGGCGCCGGGAACAGCTCGGCGAGCTCAGCTGAGGTCGGCAAGACCATCCGGCTCGTCGGGATCGGGCTCTGAGTCGTTGCGCAGGCGGTGAACCGCGCCGATCAGCTGCCGCAGCGTCGCGGCCTGCTGCCGGGCCTCCTGTAGTACATTGTCGACACGGATTTCGAGGTCTCCCTCGCGGCCGTTCGTCAGCCGGGCCCACATGGCAGCCTCACCGGTCAGAATGCTGTTGAGTTGCTCTAGCCGATCCCCCACTCGTGCGGCTTCGATGATCAAAACGGTGATCTCGTACCCGTCATCGTCCAGTTCGAGCGCGGCACGTAGCTTTTCGCCCGTTTTACCGAGGTCAGAGGCCATGACACGCACCGTTTTTCGCCCCCTGTAAAAAAATCCTGCCTAAGAGACGGGGGTCAGACGGGAGGGGGGTCCGGATTTTTGCGGCAAACCGGACGAACCGAACGGGCCGGTTCGCTACCGGTCGGCGCGCGGATCGCGGCACGGTCACCAGCTCATCAGGCACCAGCGCGCCCGATCCTCGGTCTCAGCGGCCGCATTCACCGGTTGCCCGGTGAGCGCCGGCCGTAGGTGGTCGCGGCTGCCGTCGCCGCGCTCGCCGTTGCACTTGGCGTGCAGCAGCCGGTCGGTCAGCATGCCACCCCTGGCTCGCGGCTTGGAGTGGTCGCCTTGGAGCTGCCGCTCGTCGAAGTTGCGACCGGGCGCGCGGAACATCGGCCGGGTGCACCACCAGCAGGATGAGCCGTCGACATGCGTGCGCAGCAGCGCCGCGACCCGCTGTTGATGGACATGACCGAGGCCGCGCTGCGTCGTGGTGCGCCGCGCGGCCCGGGTCGACATGACCGGCAGACCTACAGCCTGAACCCGATGGTGGTGGCGGTCGTACTGTTGCCGCTGTCGGCGGTGGTGGCGGCGGGCTCGCTGGTGTCCTCGGTGCTGCCGCTGTCGGTGACGGTGGCCGTGTCATCAGCACCGCTCACCTTGTCCGCGTCGCTGCCGTCGTCGCTGGTGATGGGCTGCTGCACGGGCGCAGCGACCTGGGTAGCCGGGGCGGTGACCGGCACGCTCTCGATGGGCTGCGAGGTGATCGGCTGCTGCGCCTCGACGGCCGGGGTGCTCGGTGCGGGGCTGGTCGCGCTGGAGCCTGCGGTGTCGGCGGTGGCGGCCGCGGTGGCGGCGATCTTGGCAGTGATGTCGTCGAGTGCGGCGATGTCCTCGGCGGTGATGGTGCCACCGGCGGCAAGCTGCGACTTGAGCGCAGCCACCTGGCCCTGCAGACCGGCGATCTGCGCCACCTGCGCAGCGGACAGCGCCACGATCTTGGTGTTGGAATCGACCAGCGAGGCGATATCGGCCTTGAGCTGGTCTTCGATGTCGGGCATGAACTTCTCCAGGATCTCGAGGATTCGAGCGTTCTGCTCGATGATGAATCCGGCCCATATCGGGATCGGGCCGGTGTGAACGGTCGCGACGTCGCCGCCTGCCAGGAACTCGGCGAATTCGCGAATCAGGAACCGGCGGCGCATGGATCAGTCCTTGTCGTCTCGTTCGTCGAGCGCGCGGCGAATTCCCTCGGCAACGGCTTCCGAGACGATCTCGCGCGCCCGGTCCTCGGTGAGGACGATCGCGTTGACGGTGATGTCGGCCGTATGGGCCATCAGAGGAACGCGGTGAGGACCGCGACGAGGGCCTTGCCGAGGACGCGCGCCGCGGTGCCCCAGGGCACTGCGGCGAGATCTGCCGATAGCGTTGCGAGCATGGTTGTCTCCTGGAAACTGCGAAACCCGGACCGCTGAGGGCGGATCCGGGTGTGGTGACTGGATATGACCTTGCGGTCGTAGCGGAGACAGGATTTGAACCTGCGGCCTCTGGATTATGAGTCCAGCGAGCTGACCGAGCTGCTCTACTCCGCTGTGTCGGCTTGTTGAGCCAGACGTTGTGTGGCGATCGCCGCGTACGCTTCGATTCCCTCGATACCGAGGAAGTGGCGGCCCTCGGCGAGTGCGGCGACGCCCGTGGTGCCGCTACCGGCGAACGGGTCCAGAATGCGACCGCCGGGCGGGACAGTGCGCACCAGGTACCGCATCAGATCAACCGGTTTGGCGGTGATGTGCTGGCGAGCCTTACCTCGCGGGCTGGCGATGGAGTACACGCCGGGCAGACATGGTGGTTGGTGGTCGCGGTCGATCGTGCCGTGCGAGGCCCACAGCAGATACTCCGCGCCGTTGGCGAATCCGGGCTGCGGGCGCGCACCCAGCTTGGCCCACACCACGATTCCGCGCCATCGCCACCCCGCGCACTGCAGAGCATCCGACAGCGCCGGTAACTGACGCCAGTCGGTGAACACCAGCGCCTGGCCGCCGGGGCGGACCAGCCGTAGGGCTTGACCGAGCCAGATGGATGCCCAGATGGTGAAGCTGCGCTGGTCGCGCTGATCAGGAAAGTCGGGCATCGCTCGGCCCGATGCCGAATCCGTGGAGACGTACTTTTGGATCGCGGTGCGGTTGGTGCGGTCGCTGGTGGTGGTGCCACCGCTGCAGTAAGGGGGATCGGTGATCAAGGCATCGAATGCGCCGTCGGGCAGCTGACGCATCATGTCCAAAGCTTCGCCGTGAATGACTGTGTCGGCGTTCTCGTCCATGTGGCCGAATCACCACCCGTCTAGCTGTGGGCATGAAAAAACCCGGTCCAGCAGGGACTGGGACCGGGTTTGGGGGACAGTTGTCCCACTGCAACAAAGTGTGACAGCGCTCCGCGATCTTGTCCAGCATCGCGTTGAACTGGGAATATGACTGCACCGAAACGGTCGGCGCGGTTGCGTCGTTGAGACGGATGCCCGGTCAGCGGCGGCGTAGCGCCTGTCCGATCACGCCACGTGCCGCGGTGAGTACCAGGCGGATCCCAAGCCGCGCAGCATCCGTTGCCGACAGCTCCGTCATACCGGCCCCCAGGTCGAGACCGACATGGGTTGTGCGGCGGTCTGGGTAGTCGTCTCCGTACAGGTCAACCTGGATGGGCTTGCGACCGTCTCGATATTCGATGAACGTCGAGGGCGCCGAATGTGACGGAACGTTGTCGAATTCGTCCGGGTCGATGTGCTCCGCGCACCACGACGGGCACCGAACGGACTGATTGTTACTCATGCGCTTCCCCTCCCGCATGGAGTGATGCCCCGGGCCCGTTGCCCTTTGGCAGACCGCGCTCACAAGCGTATGGGGTTTTGGGGGCAGCGGCTACCCCACGGCCGCGACACCGCCCCTTTGGTGGGCGGCGCGCCGATGCGAAACGACACGCGGTACCAGAACGAGTGAAGCGCCGGTAGCAGCCAGTAGAATTCGTTGCGGGACCGTAATACTCGGTCCCGGATACGCCGAGGCCCTGCCAGAGGCGGCTCCAGCAGGGCCCGGTGCGTCTTTGGTCGGACGCCCGCAGTCTACGTGAACTCCCCGGTATTTCCACCTGCGGGGAGTTCGCGTAGCGCTGTCCTCCTGCTGGCAGGCCACGGCTATTCATGCAGCAACAGCAGGAGAGTATTAATGGAGAATCCCGACGAGGCCCTCGATCACGCGCCCGCGGGTGACCAGGTCGACGCCGTACCGTCCGGCGAGTTCATCGTCTACAACACCGAAGACGGTCGCACTGAAGTGCAGCTTCGCACGGTCGACGGAACTGTCTGGCTGACGCAGCGTCAGATCGCAGACCTGTTCGACAAAAGCGTGCCGACCATCAATGAGCACATCAAGGCGATCTACGACGATGGCGAGTGTGTGATGGAGGCAACTATTCGGAAATTCCGAATGGTTCGCGCCGAGGGGGCGCGCGTAGTCGAGCGCGAGATCGATCACTACAACCTCGATGTGATCCTGGCTGTCGGCTATCGGGTTCGGTCGCCGCGGGGTACCCAGTTCCGGCGTTGGGCTACGACGGTGCTGCGCGAGTATCTGATCAAGGGCTTCGCGATGAACGATGCCCGGTTGAAGGATCCGCGCGGTGCGGACTACTTCGATGAGCTGCTCGAGCGGATCCGCGACATTCGGGCGTCGGAGAAGCGGTTCTACGAGAAGGTGCGAGAGGTGTTCGCGGCTTCGAGCGCGGATTACGACCCGAAGTCGCAGGTAGCGCAGACCTTCTTCGCGACGATTCAGAACAAGCTGCTCTACGCCGTGACGCAGCATACTGCGGCCGAACTGGTTGTCGCCCGCAGCGACCCGGACAAGCAGAACATGGGCTTGACGACATTCAAAGGCGCGGTTGTGCGGAAGTGCGATGTCAGTATCGCGAAGAACTATCTGACGGAGGACGAGGTCAAGCGGCTCAACAGGCTCACGACGATGTTTCTCGACTTCGCCGAGGATCGGGCCGAGAACCGGCAGCAGCTCGTGATGGCCGACTGGGTCAGCCAGACCGATCGCTTCCTGCAGTTCAACGAGCGTAGCGTCCTGCAGGGCCCCGGCCGGGTATCCAAGGCCGACGCGGCCCAGATCTCATCCGAGCGCTATGCCAAGTTCGACGCCCGTCGCAGGACGATCGAGGAGTCGGCGGCGGATCTAGCTGAGCTGGAAGCGATCCAGAACGAGATCGAGAAGCGCAAGTAACCAGCCGCCTGATCGGCGGGCCCGAAGCGGTCGCGCTTCGGGCCCCGCAGGCGGCGCAACCAGGCGAGGGCATCGTTGATGCTCATGTGGCCCACGCCTCCCGGTAGTCGGGGTGATCTCTCCACACGGCGGCGACAGCGATCCGATCGCCAGAAGTGAGCTCGCTCGCGCGCTCGGGCTCGGCGAGCATCCGCCGCGCCATGTCTTCCGATCGCGACATGACGCTGCCGAAACTCGCGCAGCCGGGCCCATTGCCGCGCCGGTCCATCTCGGCCCTGAACAGGGCGTACCTGATGGCCTCGAGGTCGGATGCGCGCTCGATGAGGCGCGCCTCGATGAACTCTTCGATCGTCACAGCCCGAACGCCTTCCGTGCGTCCCTCTCGGACATCGTCATTGCCGCCGCGCGCTGTAGGGCGGCATTGGCGGCCTGCGCCATCCGCAGCTCTGCGGCCTCCTCGGTCGGCGCGCCGTAGAGCACGCCCCGCACGATGCGCTCGGCCGTCTTGTCGGGAATGCCTTCGTCCTCGAGCACAATGCCGAGGCGGTGCACCACGTTGCGCATGAACCGTATCTGCGCGTTGTACGTGGCATCCTCGCGCGCCGCGGCAGTCGACGGGCCGAGCCGCACGAAATGCAGCCTGACTATCTGATCGACGTCGATCATGCGGCGGGCTCCGGCGGCCATGGGCTAACGGCGTACTCCGTATTCCCGTCCGCGCATGGTGTGGCGTGCAGTCGGGAGCCATCTGCGAACGTCACGTGCATCGGTACGTCGGCCATTCGGGGGTCGTGCCGTAGGTGATGCATCAACGTCACGGCCGGATCAAGTTCGTCTGAATTGTCGGCGCTCATGCTTGCGATCCTTTCATCGTCGGTATGCGCCCCACGACCACGGCAATGTGGCGAGCGTGTATGGTCCGCCCTGCAATTGGAGCTGCAGGTAACGCTGCTGCCATGGAACCATCCGAATGTTGGCAGCTCGGGCGAGATCCATGATCTGATCGAGCTTGCGCTCTACGATCTCGGCGGCGAGCACGCGGTCAATCTCGGCGACGATGTCGCTCATGCTGTCGCCCCCTTCCCGTGGGCGGACCCGTCTTGCTGGTTTGTCATGCTGTCTCGCTCAGGTTGTTGCGTTTCAGGCTGAAAAACAGCACGTTCGGCATTGGCTGCGCCGGAATGCCCGCCATCTCGGCCGCCATGGCGACGATTTCGGCGAATGCCTGCCTGCTCGTGCCCCTGCCGTCGAAATCGCCGGTGCCGTCGAACGTCTGCGTGTGCTCGCCATCGGGCGCCAACCATCGCAATGTCAGTATCCAATGCAGTTGCCTCACGCTGTGCGTCCTCTTGCGTTGTTGGCGCGCAGCTTGCGCACGGCGCCGAGTCGGTACAGGGGTTTGTCGGTGTCGGATTTGCGTTGCGCCACGATCGCGCCGTCGTGCCGGTACGCGCACGGCACGAGCTTGCCGCGTCGAATCCATTGGTCGACCGTGTTTCGCAGTACGGGCTCGCCGAGCTCGCGCAGGATCCGCACCAGCGACGGGACGTCGAACGCGAGATTGTCGCTGCGCGACAGCAGCCGCGCTTCGAGCCGTGCGGTGTCGTGCAGCACGCCGCAGCGCGGGCACGTGACGAATGCGGCCGGTGACTGCCGGTCGGTGTCGGTCGATGAGCTGTAGGCGATCTCGGCGACCGCGTCGGCGTACAAGGGTGTGCCGCATTCGATCGGCCTACCGGCCGGGGTGCGGCCGATGACGGTCGGGCACGGCCCGCGGTAGATCTCCCGCGGCCGGGCGTTGATCAGCGCCAGGGCGGCGGCGACGGCGCGCGTGATGTCGGCGTGCAGCTCGCCCGCGGCCTCGTCCAGGCGGACCGAGGCGATATGGTCGGCGAGCCATTCGGCGGCCGCAGCGTCCTCGCTCGCGCGCAGCCGCACGCCGCGCGTTTCGGCGATGTGCCGCGCCCACGTGGTGACGCTGTTTGCCAGCGCGCGCCGCAGATCGCTGCTCTTCGGGTCGAATAGCAGCGGCGACTTCGGCGCGCTGCCGGTGCGTAGTCCGCGTGACACCCGGTCTTGCCGTAGCTCGCTGATGGTGAGTTCGTCGAGCAGCCACGGCACCCGGTCGAGGGCGTCGAGGAGCTGCTCGGCGCACTCGTGGCACAGGAATTCGTTGCATGAGCGTCGGCAGTGCGGATTGCGGCACTCGCTCACTGATCGGCCTGCGGCCGCGGGATCGTCACGACGAGCGAGCCGTCAGCTTTCGCGAGTATGTGCATGCCGGGATACAGTTTGTCGCGCAGCTGCACGAGCAGGCGGCCGATCATGTCGAAACGCTGCTGGTGTGACAGGCGGTCGCGGAGGAATCCGATGCGGTGCAGCAGGTCGGATTGCACGTCGCCGGGTTGGCCGGCGGGTTGGCCGGTGACGGCGGGTTGGCCGGTGGGGACGGGCAGGCTCACAGGAGGCCCCTTTCGGTCAGCATGGTGATGATGCTTTCGGCGATCAGCGGCGCCGAAGAGTTCGCGCGGACATGCCGGGCGGCGTCCTTCGAGAGCAGGAATTTGCCCAGTGCGGCGATGTCCGGGCCCGCGGCCGCGAGGTGCGCGGTGATCGCCTTGGCGTAGGCGGCGGCCGCGACGGCCGATCCGCCGAGCAGGTTCACACCCCGGTGCACGAGCTCGCCGTCGCGGTACAGGTCGGCTTTCGGGAACCAGTCGAGCAAGGCCTGCTCGACCGGGTCCTTTTCGGGTAGCTGCAGTTCGATCATGAGCGCCCTTTCTTGTCGCGCGGCCTGCTGCGGCATAGGGATCGGGGTTCGGTGCGGTCGGGCCACCACACGACCGGGCAGTGCTTGCACGGCAGCACCGGCACGCCTTTGCGGGGCACGGGTTCACCCCACTCGTGGCGCCCGCTGACGACCGTGACGCCGTGCTCGGCGAGGTACCGGCGGATCAATTCGTTCAGCTTGACGCGGCCACGTCGGGGCGGCTGCGCCATGACGAACTGGCGGCCCTCTCGGCGCGCTTTCACCACCTGTTCGAACAGGGCCGCCTGCCACGGCTGCGCGTGCGGGAATTGGGCGGCGAACCATGCGCGTGCTTCTTGTTCGGACTCGGCCACGGTTCACTCCTGCCAGGTCAGTTCGAGCCACATTGCGGCGGCCTTGCCCTTTTCGACGGGGTGGATCGTCGGCTCGGGCTTGGCCATGTATGCCGGAATGTCGTCGGGCACCATGCCGTATCCGACGAGTGCGGGTACCGGCCTGCCGTTGCGCGAGACCGACGCGGGCCGCCCTTCGGCGAGCGCGTCGCACAGCGGTTTCAGCGTGGCGACGAGATTGTCCGTGTCGCGGCGGCGGCGGTCTCTCGGCCGGTAGTGCAATGCGACGGTGACGTGCCGGACGTCGCGCGGAAGCTTGGCCTTGTGCGCGAGCACGTACATCTGTTCGCGCACCTCGGCGATCCTGCGGTTCTTCGCCATAGCCGCGCCACGTGTTCGGCCGCGGTCGTTCATGCTGAGCGGCGGTGCCGTCCATGGCAGTTCGATAGTCGCTTGCCCGCCGCTCACCGGCCGCTCTCCTGCATGAACTCGGGCGCCCACGGATCGAAGGCGATCCGCTCCTTGCCGTCTGGCGTCGGGACCTGCACGGTCGGGCGGGCGTCGCCGACGAGATCCCTGATAGCTCGGGCGCGTTCGGCGGGAAACCATTCATCGGTCGGCCGCGGCGGTGACGGTTCGACGACTCGCAGGGCCGTTTCCTGACCGTCGAGGAATGCGAGCCCGACGTCCGCGGCTTGGCTGCACCGGATTCGCAGACGCCAATCGCCGAGATCGACACTCTGCACGCGGACGTAGCTGCCTCGGTATTCCACCCAGACGGTCAGATGCTCCACCAGCCCGAGCAGGGAGCGGCCGACGTCCTCGGCGTCGGACCCGGCGGCGGCGACGATGCCGGCGAGGTAGGTCCGGCTGCCACTGGCCTTCGTCTCGATCTCGGGACGGGCGTCGTCGAGTGTCGCGATCCAGACGGGCGCGAGATGGTGCGGTTCCGCTATGGCGAGGTGGACTACTTCACTCATCGGCGCTGGCCTCCTGTCCGATCGCCTCGGCGACTGCCTCGGCGATATGGGCAGCCATGAGCCGCTGAATCGCACCGACCTGCGACTCGGGATCGCCGTCGAGCTTGCCGACGATCTCGGCGCCGCACGCGCAGTCGATGAGGCACTCGTCGAGATCGTCGGCGGCGGTGATCGTGTGGGCGATGTGCTGGGCGATGACGCCGGCGATGTGCGCGCGGTCGTCGACCACCAGGACGAACGCCCGGCTCGTGAGCCTGGTGATACTCGGCTCGGTGGTGCGCATGGGTTTGGTGACCTCGCCGAGGTACTCCTGCCGGATCACCGTGCACACGGCCGTGGCATTCGTTCCGGTGCCGCGGAATCCGTCGACGCGCAGCGTGCGAATGTTGTCGTCGCGGCGGTCGCGGTAGAGCTGTCCGACGCGCACCAGCATGCCTCTCGCGGTCCTGACGCCGGTTGTGAGAGTTTCGGATTCACTCATCGGCGCTGGCCTCCTGCCGCACGGCGGCCCGGATCCGTTTCGGGTGCGCGAGGCGTGTCTCGTAGCGGGTGCCGTTGAGCGTGGTCCGTGTGCACGGCTCGCCGATCTCGGCGCCGCAGCCGCCTTCCTCGGGTGGCGGGCATGGCGCGGTCGCGTAGGCGTGCTGCAGTGCGGCGGCTTCGTTCTGGCCGAGACCTCGCTCGCCGGGGCGTAGTCGGACGATGTCGTCACCCACCGGGTTTCACCTCCTGCGCCTGATCCCAGTTCTGCACGACGTCATCGGCGATCAGGGTCACGGTCACGAGCACGACGTACGGCGAGCCCGCAGGGGCGCGGCGCTCGGTCACGATCCGCGGCCGCTCGCCGATCTGCGGCCCGTCGTCGGTGATGTACCAGGGGAACGGACGATCATCGATGGTGAGCGTTGCGCGATTGGCGTCGACGGTGGCCCGTCCGGCGATCAGGGTCAGGGTGACCCGCACTCCCTCTAGGCGGTATTGGGCAGGTTCGACGCGCACGCTGCCGGGGTCGACTTTCCACGGCTGCTGGACGCCGTCGATGGTGAGCGTGCCGTCCGTGTGGCCGATGGTGACCTGCTGGGCGAGGCGACGCTGCGCGCGAGGTGTACCGACGCGGAGCGGGCCTCCGCCGCCAATTTCGACCTTGTGCTCGGGCATGCTCACGCACCCCACGGCAGCACGAGGATCGGCGTCCGGAACACGAGCGGCAGCGTGGCGATCGGGTGGTGCAACAGCGCGTGCACGTAGTCGAAAATGCAGGTGAACATGGGTTTTCACTCCTCGGTGGCGGTTGAGTTGATGACGTTTGCGATGAGTGCGCGCCAGCTGGCGGGCAGGGGGTCGAAGTGGTCGCAGCGCACGACCGGCGGGTCGAGGGCTTCGAGTTCGGGGGGTGGGATGCGCCAGCCGCCTTCGGCGTCGCACATGCGGGGCAGTCCGGCCGCGGCGCGACGTTCGGCGCAGGCGTCGATTCCGGCGCGGCGGGCGTCGCCGAGGTCACGCAGGCGGCCCTTGCGTTCGGTGTCCCAGGCCTCGGCGATGCGGCGGGCGTCGCCGCATGGGCCGCACTGGGGCGGCTTCGGGTTGCCGAGGTGCTTGTGGCAGCGATCGGCCGGGCGGACGCCGAGATCGCCTGCGCTGGCACGGATGGCCGAGGCGCGTTCGGCTTTCCACGCGATGAACGTCGCGGCGGTAGCGTCGCACTCGTCGCAGTCGGGAACCCGCGCATCGGCGTGGCCTGGATGGTATTTCGGCGGCGCTTCGTCGCCCGACGCGGGCGCATCACCTACCGGACGTCCCTCCCCAAGGTGACCACCTATATACGGGTCGGGTCGGGTCGGGTCGGGGTTAGGCGAACTTCGCGCCATGTTCACGCGAACATCGACCCCCGAGTTGCCATCTACCTGCGAATTCGATTCGGGGACTGTGTCGGGAAATGGATTCGTTCGCGGCGCGAACGAGCCTTGGTCGAGGCTCGACCGGGCTTCGGTACTGTCGGTTACACCTATTTCGGTGGGTATGCGTTCGCGCGAACGTTCGCCGTTGGTTCCCGTGTTGTTCGCATGAACAACGTCCGAACCGGCCCCCTTGTTCGCGCCGCGTGCGCGTTTCATTCGCGAGCGCGCTTCGGCCCGCTTCGCCTCCACTTCGGCGCGGGTCGGTTGATCCGGCGACCAGTCGAGGAACTGATATCCGCCGGGGACCTCTGTCCAGAATCCGGCAGTGACCAGATGCGCGGCGCTCGCTTTCGTCGAGGCCAGTTCGGCAATCATGTGCGCGGGTACGAACCCGTCGGTCAGCTCTTTCGAGCACCATGTGCCCGCCAGCAGCCACAGACCCATTGCCGCACAGCGGTTGCGGCGCGGAATGGACATGACCCCTTTGGAGTTGGCGAGCCCATCGGGCGACTTGAACCAGGGCATCAGGCCACCTCCGGGTCGATATGGAGTGAGTCGAGTGCGCCCGGCTTACCGCCCTCGGCGAGGAGGCTGCGCAGCTCGATCAGCTCGGCGGCCATGAGCTGCATAGGTCGGTCCTCGGCCCAGAACCAGGGTTCGGTGCCATTGGCCCATTCCCGAGGCTGCTCGTCGGTGATGCGGTCAGCCACAGCCCGCCTCCTGCCGCGGCTCCCACAGGACGACGATGGCCCCGCCCGCCCGCATCACGTTCTTGCTGAGGTAACAACTCGGCCCGTTGGTCCAGACGCCGGGAGCAAAACGCACCCATGTGCGGCGGTGTCCCTGCTCGGTGCGTATTGCCGAACCGATCGGCAGTGCCTCCAGTTCCTCGATGGTCTCGATGTGGCGGCCGGGTGAGCAGAATCCGGCGGTGAGGATGGCGTCGATGAACTCCAGCGCCAACACGGCAGGAGAGTGGAATGTTCTGCTGGACAGAAGGTTGCGAGCGATGCGTTCGAGCTTCCGCCGCGAGCGCGGTGCATCGGTCTCGTGCTCGGCGCCCGCAAGGCACCGCACGCATGGCCGATCGTCGGTGCAGCTGGTCGCCGCGAGCTCGGCGCGCGCGGCGTCGGGCTCGGCCTCCAGCTCGGCGTCGAGTGCGCCGCGGCCCTCGGGTGGCGGCGCGGGGGTCTCTTCGATCCAGTCGCAGAACGGGCAGTACCGAAGCGGGTTGCCGTGCACCGACGGGTCGGGGCACTCGGCGGCGGGCACGGGGCGGGTTTGGTCAGGCATTGGCTGGCTCCTCGGTGTCGGCGCTGTCGGGCGACGGGCGGTGGTGGACGGGTTACGCAGGCGCCGCCCCTGGTGTCAGCTCGAACAGCGGGTAGTGCTCGGCCTCGATGCGCGCCTGCGTGATGCCGTGGCGCGCGCAGGTTGGGCCGAGACGGCGATTCACCGACGCCGCCGAGACCAGCCAGTTGCCGCATCGGCGGCACTGCACCGCCAACCGGGTCGGGGTACCGTCCTCCAACTGCCCCTCCACCAGGTCGGTCACGACGCCCCCTCACCGGACGGATCGGGCACGTCGAGTTCCAACATGGGCGCGGCCTCCTCACTGGTCTTGCGGCACTCGCCGCACAGCCGGTCGCGCGGCACCACGGCATCGGGCGCGAACGGCTGCCGGCACTCGCGGCAGTCCATGAGCTGGACCGGCCCCCACTTGCCGACCCTGTATCTGTTCGGGATCAGACGCCGGGGCTTGGACCGCCCCGGCGTGATCCCGTAGCGGTTGCTGCCGGGCCACGGCCCGACCACCACGTCGTCGCTCACGTGCGCCCGTTCGGGTTGACGATGTCGCCGATGCGACCGCGGACGTAGGACACGGTTGCCCTTTCGTCTTCCGACTCGACAAGCTGCGACTCGTATGGGTTGCCGACGGCGATGACATTCGCGAGGCGCTGCTGTTCGACGAGTTCGCCGAGGCGGGCCTCGATGGCGAGCAGAGCGTGCGCGGTGGCCGCGCTGGCGAGCGCGGTCGATCGGGCGTCGTCATATGCGGCCGGGATGTAGCCGAGCGCCTTGAGCGCGGCAATACGGTTGTCTGTCACGGGTCAGTCCTCTCCGCAGTAGCAGTCAGCGCAGCAAGTGCACGACCGGCACCGCGCGCACGTGCGCTCGATAGGGCAGCCGCACGAGCGGTTGAAATCGATCAGGTCGCCGTCGGCGGTACGCCAGGGCTCGGACGGGATCACGTCAGCCCTCCCCGCAGTAGCAGTCGCCGTCCCACGCACCGCAACCGCGGCACACGTCGTTGGCCTCGGCGTAGGTCATTTCGGCGCAGTAGCATTCGCCCTCGGGGCACCCGCGCGGGCAGCCGATCAGTTCGGCGTCCTGGTAGCGGCAGTACGACGGGTGGCTGTTCCTGGTTGTGCCGCAGTCGGGACACCCTTCGGTCGGGTCGGCGTGGACGCTGTGCGCGTAGCTCACTGGCCCGCTCCGTTCGCGTCGTGGCCGGTGATCCGGTCGTAGATGCGCATGGCCCAGTCGGCATCACCCATCGCGGTGTGGCGCAACTCCGCGATGGGCGGCTCGACGCCGATGGCCCGGGAGAGGTCCTCGGACTTCCAGGGCGGGGGCGGCGCGGAGGCCTCCTCGGTCTGGCGGTCCCAGGCGTGCAGCCATCCCATCGCCAGCGTCTCGACGTCGATGAGGTGGTAGTGCCACGCCGGGGTGAGGTGCTGTTCCCGCAGCAGGTTGGCCAGCACCTCGGTGTCGAAGTTCGGGACTATGCCGACGATGTGCGCGCCGTGGGTGAATCGGGCCACGGTGTGCGCGGCGTCGCGCGGGCGCAGGAAATCGCCATCCTCCTTGATCCCGAAGCAGAAGTCCGGGATCGTGCCCGCGAGATACCGGCCGTAGGGGTGACGCTCGTAGAAGCGGCCGACCTTGAGCCCGAAGGGGTCCGCTGTTTCGAGGTCGATGTCGAGGAAGAACTCGACCTGGTGCTGGGTGCCGTCGGGCTCGCGGCGGATCATCGCCACCTCCCATGCCTTGCGGCCCGGGTGCACGCCGTCGGTTTCGCAATCCAGAAAGCAGAGCGGAGCAGTCATTTCGTGGACGGGCCTTTCATGGGGATGCGCCCAGCGCGGGCATGGCTTCGGCGATCGCGCGGCTGCGCGCAGGGGTCGGTCACCGGGACGGGGATGGCGAGGATGCGCTCGGCGATCTCGGGGCGCGTGTGCCGCACCTTGCCGCGGGCGATGTTCGAGATGGTTTCCCGGCCCGCATCTGCCAGGTCCGTGATGCGCCGCAGCGTCATTCCCGCGTCCCGCAGCCGTGCGATGTGCGCGGTAGCGGCCTCGGCGGGAACGAGGCCCTGGATGCACGGCTGGCATCGCGCGATGTCGCGGTGCGAGGCGAAGATTTGCCCACATTGCGCGCACGTCAGCTTTCGCGGCCCGGTGTCGTCGGGAATCGGGACCGCCAGGATCCGCTCGCAGATGTCGGCTCGCGTGCGCACCTGCGTGGTACGCACCAGCGTCAACGTCCGCAGCGGCACGCCCGACCATGCGCTGATCTCGCGCCACAGCATGCCCGCGTCGTGCAGCGCATCCAGGTGCGCTCGCGCCGGTGCGGGGTCGACGAGGTCGCAGACGTCGCGGACCTTGTAACACGTCTTGCAGTACCCGGCGCGGTCGTGGCGCACGGTGCCCGGCTCACCCGACACCGAGAACCGCCGCTTGCACTGCACACAGCCACCGCTGGGCGGATCGGCGGTCTCGGCGAGCCCGAGCATCGCCAGCAGCGTGCGGGCATCGGCGGCCTTCTCCGCGGCGGTCTCACCGACCGCGTTCTTGCGCACCACGCGGCGCGCGGCCGCGAGCATCTCGGCGGCGAGCGGCTCGAGGTCGTGGTTGGTATCGACTCCTCCGCCGACCATCACGACACCCCGGCCGCAAACGGGACCGACAGGATCGCAGCCTCGGTCTTCTGCGCGACGGTGAGCAGCTCCGCGGTCAACCCGCGCCCACAGCGCGCGTACACGATGCTGTGCAGCGTGTTGTACGACACGCCCGCGGCAGCAGCGATGTCCCGGTAGCTCTTCCCGGCGGCGCGCAGCGCGGCGATGCGAGCCAGCGACGGCGCGGCCGGTACACACCGGCCCCGCGGGCCGGGCCGAGGGCCGGGCTTTGCGCGTGTGGCGCTCAGCATGATGAACCCCCCTTCCGGCCGTCGACGGCGTTCTCGTGGGCGTCGTCGTACTCGTCGGCGGTCTCGTCGAGGTCGGCGTCGATCGGCGCGGGTCGGGCCGGTCCGATGTAGTGGAAGAACTCGAACTCATGGCCCCCAGACCGGCCGTTCGTGCGGCGGCGAGCCGGGCTCACCGCCCGCCCTCCGTCCCTGCGGCCGCGAGCCGGGTGAGGGCCTCGGCCAGCAACGGGGGCAACACCGTGGGGTCGGGCATGTACCCGGCCCAGATGACGGCATGAGCGGCGTCGTAGTGCTCGAGGCCGTCGACGCTGTGGCCGCAGTCGCGGCAACGGGTGATGGTGGCGACCAGCAGGTCGATCTCAGCAGCGGCCTGCGAGCGAGCCGTCTCGACGACCTCCCAGCTCTCACCGGTGATAGCGGGCGTGACAGGCATGGTGGGCGTGGTGGACAGGGTGGTCATCGGGCCGCCACCGCCTCCCGGTCCTCGACGGCGCGCGCGTCGACACTCGGATCGCCGCTGCCGCCGCATGTTTCGCAGACTGCGAAACCGTCGTCGGTGTACGTGGCGCCCACACCGTGGCAGGCATCGCATTCACCAGCGTCGGTAGTGGCCTGGACCCGCAACCCGGTCAGTGACACGACACCGAAACTGCTGGTGCCCGAGACGGTCGCCTCGTCGCTGAGTCCTTGAGCGGCGGAGAGGAACAGGCGCAACTGCCCGAGGGTGAGTTCGCTCTCGTCGACGACGCGGATGTGGACCTGCTGGATGGTGCGGCGCTGGCGGCTGGCGGTCAGTGTGGCGTCGGTAAGGGCACTCATCGGGCCGCCACCGCCCCTCGAGTGGCCGGGGCGTCGGCGAACATACGGTCGGCGAGGAACGCGGCGAAGTTGCGGACCTGCCAGTGACGCAAGTCGAGCCCGAGCAGGAACTGCCCCAGATACACCGACTCGGTCAACTCGCTCCACCGCGCGGCATCCACGAGCGGTGGGGGCGGCCCGTAGGGCTGGAGGCGTTCGTTATTCTCGTCCAGCGCGGCAGCGCGTTTGCGGGCGGCGGCCTGCTGGTGTTCGATCCAGGGCAGTTCGGCAGAGTCCATGCGGGTTCGTCTTTCGTTGCGGTAGAGGCGGATTCGGGAGGCTATGACGCCGACGAGCAGCAGTCCAGCGGTCGGCATCCACAGCAGGCGCACGAGCAGATTCAGGGCGTCGATCAGCACGGCTGGGCCTGCGCGGCATCGGTGATGTCGGTCGCCGTGGTGCGCGTGATGGGCAGGGGCTGGGTATCCAGCTCACCCGGGTGTGTGTCCGCGGTACGGAGGACGGCGTCGAGTTCGGCGGCGTAGTCGATGGAGCCGTCGAAACGCAGCGCGGCGGCCAGCTCCGCCAGGCGTGAACGTGCATCACCGGGCGTGGGGCGCTGGTGCCCGAACGTCTCCAGGCACATGCCCAGACGCCGGTGCAGGACGCGGATCCCGGCTTCGGTCAGATACAAGCGGTCGTTGTCGGTGAGGTTCACCCGGAACAGACCGAGGGTCTCGGCCCATTCGGCGCGCACACCGTCGAGGTCGATCGTGGGCTGTCCCAAACTCAGAAACGAGATCCGAGTATCAGCTGCGGTCATGTGAGCCAATGCCTTTCGGGTAGGGTTCCCGTGGCGCGTCCCGAGCGAGTTCGTGTCGTTCGGGACGCGCGTCGGGGTGATATGGAATGGCGTGCCGCCGGACCAGCGGGCCAGGACACCGCTGGTCCGGCGGTCACGATCCCCCGGCCGTCGGGGGACGATCGATGTCGCCCGCCTCGCGGGCGAGCTGCACGAGGATGGCGTCGAGCGCGGCGGTGATCCCGATACGCAGCGCGCCCGCGCGACGAGCGACGCGCACCAGGCCGACCACGGTCGCGGCGTCGGTGTGCAGGCGGCGGATCACAACATGCCCGCCGTCGTCAGCACCATGCACACGAACCACCCCACGCCGAACATGAGCAGCGCGACCACACGCAGCAGCGCCGCCAGCAGCAGCAGCGTCTCCGGATCCGGATGCGGCACATGCACATTCAGGGCCACGGCTCAGTCCCCCCGTGATCCGAACACCACGAGCGCGGCCAAAGCCATCGCACCCACCGCGCCCAGCAGCACGATCGCCAACATCGCGCTCATGCAACACCACCGGCCCGCGCGTCGGTGCCGGTCGCCGAGGCGGTCGTGTCTTGCGCCTCGTCGACCTGCCGCTCTCTGACCGTTGAGGTGCCTGATTCACCAACTGAAGGAGATGCTTCATGGAGGGGATCGACAATCTCGCGGCCGGGCTGATGCCCCAATTCGCCGTAAGTCGAAAGCTGCTGCGGGCGGCCGGACACCTGCGTGAAACGACCGGCGACATCGATCAGCGCGGCAGGCGTGGTGCCGAAGTAATCGGCGAGTTTGACCAGCTCGAGGGACTTGAAATCGACTCGTCCGAGCAGACGCTGACTCACGGCCGCTTGGCTGATCCCTATCACAGCGCCGATCTCGGCCTGAGATGCTCGTTTGCGAGCAGCAGCAGCGCGAACGTTCGCAGCTACTCGCTCAGTAGGTGATGGGTGCATAGCTGCGAAAGCTACTCCCTGAACGAGTAGCACACAAGGAACCTTGATCGTTTCGTTGTGTCGCGATGTCCACAACCCGGAGAGTGGACCAACGAATTACTGGTGATCTACGCGCTGAGCGGGTTAAATAGAACGCTATGAGTTCCCCATTGCAGGTGATCCACGGCGACCGGGACGAAACCCCGAACGAAGTAGCCGCACGTCGGATCCGCCAAGAGTTGGCCGGGCAAAAGCGCCCGCCGTCCCAAACCGCCATCGCAGCCAGGATCGGTATGAAGCAGCAGGCACTCTCACGCCGACTTCTCGGCACAGTTCCGTTTGACTTGAACGAGATCTACGCCGTCTGCGAAGCGGCTGGAATCGATCCGTTCTACGTCCTCACTGGACGACGAGAAACCCCCCAACCGGATGGACCGGACGAGGGGCTCTCAGGTGAAGTGCGCCCGAAGGGATTCGAACCCCTAACCTTCTGATCCGTAGTCAGATGCTCTATCCGTTGAGCTACGGGCGCATGTGTTATTCAGTTGTACCCGGTTTCCCGGGTGTGGCGGAGGCGAGAGGATTTGAACCTCCGGTCCCCGTGAAGGGACAACTCATTAGCAGTGAGTCCCATTCGGCCGCTCTGGCACGCCTCCTGGAGCCTTCTCTTCGAGGGCACCGGTCCTTTCGAACCGCCGAGCAGAAAGGTTACAGGAGCTACCGACCAGATCACAAAACGGCTGGTCAGCGTAGGTTGCTGTCGAACCAATCGAAGATTCTGGTCTGCGAATCGACCGCGTCGCCGTCGTCCGCCTCGAAGGTGTCGGCCCGGTGGTGCAGGCCGGAGTAGGTGACCACCAGGCTGGCGACCGCGGCGCGGGCGGTCGCGTCGCGTAGCTCGTCCACCTGGGCGGGCGGGGTGGATGGGTCGTCGACGCCGAACAGGCCGAGCCACGGCGCCTGCAGGTTGGGCGCGGCGCGCACGAGGGCGTCGGCCTGCTCGGTAAGCGGCTCGGTGATGCCGTGCGCCGCGACGCTCACCGCGGCGCCGATCGGGCGATTGGTCGCGACCAGGAACGCGGCGGTGCCCGCGGAGTCGAACCCGAGCACGCCGATGGTGTCGGGGAACACCCCCCGCCGGGTGAGCCAGTCGAAGCAGGCGTCGAAGTCCGCGAACAGCTCGTCGCCGAAGACCCCGGCGCCGGGTTCACCGTCGCCCCGATGGAAAAGTTTGGGCGCGACCACCGTCCAGCCCTCGCCGGCCAGCGCGTTCATCAGGTCGCGTAACGCGCCGGAGAACTCGCGCGACTCGTGCAGCAGCACGATGCCGCCGCGGGCGTTTCCATCCGGCTCCACCACCGTGATGGGCACCTGCCCACCGCTGGCCGGCCGCTCGTCTTCCTGGTCGCTCGCCCGCAGCGGGGCCAAATCGTCGTAGGTGCCCGACATGAAACCAGCGTAGGGCGAGTTGCTGAACTTCGGTAGAAGTTGCACGTGAGGGGCTATATCCCAAAGAATTTCCGGTACGCCGATCGGGCTTTTCCGGCGCCGATTAGGGTTGGAGTGTGACAGCGCAGATCCGGCCGGACCTCGAATCGATCCCGGCGTACACCCCCGGCCGCAGCAATCCCGGCGCGGTCAAGCTGGCCAGCAACGAGACGACCGTCGGTCCGCTGCCCGCCGCCGCCAAAGCCATCGCCGAAGCGGCCGAGCTGGCCAACCGGTATCCGGACAATCAGGTGACCGAGTTGCGGACGGCGCTGGCCGAGTTCCTCGGGGTCGGCTTCGAGAATGTCGCGGTCGGCTGCGGCAGCGTGGCGCTGTGCCAGGAGCTGGTGCAGATCACCTGCTCGGCACCGTCGGACGAGGTGCTGTACGCGTGGCGCTCGTTCGAGGCGTATCCGATCGTGACCAAGGTGGGCAACGCCACCGCGGTGCAAGTGCCGCTCACGGCCGGTCAGGTGCACGATCTGGACGCGCTGGCCGACGCCGTGACCGAGCGGACCAAGTTGATCTTCGTCTGCAACCCGAACAACCCGACCGGCACCGCGGTAGGCCGAACCGAGCTGGTCCGGTTCCTCGACGCCGTGCCGTCGCACGTGCTGGTGGTGCTCGATGAGGCGTACTACGAATACGTCCGGCTCGCCGACCGCCCCGACGGCGTCGAGATCGGCCGGACCAGACCCAATGTGGTTGTGCTGCGCACCTTCTCCAAGGCATACGGCCTGGCCGGGTTGCGGGTGGGCTACGCGGTGGGCGATCCGGCCGTGATCACGGCGCTGCTGAAGGTGCACATCCCGTTCAGCGTGAGCAGGATCGCGCAGGCGGCGGCGATCGCGTCGCTGGAGTCACGCCACGAATTGCTGGATCGCACGGACGTTCTGGTCGTCGAACGCGAGCGGGTGCGCGACGCGCTGGTGGCGGCGGGATACCCGGTGCCGCCGAGTGAGGCGAACTTCGTCTGGCTGCCGCTCGGCGCGCGCAGCGCCGAGTTCGGCGAGGCCAGCGCGGCGGCCGGGGTGCTGGTGCGGCCGTACGGGACCGACGGGGTGCGCGTCACCATCGGCGACCCGCACGAGAACGACCTGTTCCTGAGCTTCGCCAGCGCCCCGGAGGTGCTCGCCCGGTTCCTTGGTTAGCGGACGCCTATCGCGGGCGCGATCGTGGGCCAGGAGAGGGCGAGCTCGTCCTCCCAGTACGGCCAGGAGTGCGTGCCGGTGGCCCGGAAGTGCGCGGTGACCGGGATGCCGAGCGACCGCAGCCGGTCGGTGAGCCGCCGGGTACAGGCGTTGGTGGCGGCCTCCAGCGGGCCGCCGAACGTGATGGCGCTGGGCAGGTCGACATTCGGCGTCCCCGGCACGTCGTGCACACCGGGCAGGCCGCTGCCGACCGACAGGTAGATCGTCTTGCCCCGCAACGCGTCCGCGTGCAGGGTGACGTCGTGCGCCAGCCAGTCCGGGTCGTCCTGCTTGCCGAACATGTTGTCCGGCTCGCCCATGTAGGTGGCCACCACCGCCCGCGCCTGCGCCTGGCCGATGTCGGTGCCCATCGAGAAGCAGCCGCTGTGCGCCCCGATGGCTTTGTAGAGCGTCGGCTGCCGGAACGCGAGCATCATCGCGGCCTCCGCGCCCATCGAGACGCCCATCACCGCGTTGGTGCCGTTGCCGTCGAACTTCGCGTCGATCAGCGGAGGCAACTCCTTGGTCAGGAATGTCTCCCACTTGTTGGTGCCGAGCACCGGGTCCGGCTGCTGCCAGTCGGTGTAGAAGCTGGCCGGCCCGCCGACGGTGAGCACGACGTTGACGTCCTTGTCGGCGTAGAAACGGTCGGCGTGCCCGAGTTCGGTCCAGTTGTTGCTGTCGGGGCTCGCGCTGCGGCCGTCGAGCATGTAGACGGTGGGACGCGGGCGCGACTGGTCGCGTGGCAGCAGTACCTGCACCTCGACCACCCGGCTCATCGCGGGCGAGGCGACGTAGACCCGCAGCCACCGATCGTTGATCGGTTCGATGCGCTCGATTCGCGGCGTCGAGGGCTGTTTACTGGTCGGCTCCGCCGGGCCGGGACCGTCCGACGATCCGGTGTTGACCGGCGGCGGATTGCCGGGCGCCGCCGTGACCTGGGGTGCACCGAATGACACCACACCGGAAACGAGTGCGGCACTGATCAGAGCGCTGGAGAGCCAACGCCGCACCCCGCGACACAGCATGCCGACCATCCTGCCAGAGATGTCGATGGCCGCAGGAAGGCCGTCGCCGTGTCGAAGACCACGCACCGTGCTCACCGTGCGGGCAGACCGTCCTGCCAGCGCCGCTCCACGCCGGCTAAACGCCACACCGCGACGGCGACCGCCCAGGTGAGCACGAACAGCCCGACGATGATGAACCCGAGATCACCGAGGTCGAGATTTCCGATCCAGGCGACGACGCCCGATCGGACCTCGAGCCGCTCTGCGAAGATCGAGACGATCTCCTGCCCGCCGATCAACAGCGCCACGGCCACCGACAGTCCGGTGATCACCAAGTTGTAGTAGATCTTCCGCACCGGCTCGGCGAAGGCCCAGTCGTAGGCGAAGCTCATGAACGAACCGTCCAGCGAGTCGAACAGCGCCATGCCCGCCGAGAACAGCACGGGCAGTACCAGGATGGAATACCAGGGCAGCCCGGTCGCCGCCGCGCCGCCCGCGATCACGAGCAGCCCGACCTCGGTGACGGTGTCGAAGCCGAGGCCGAACAGCACGCCCACCGGATACATGTGCCGCGGCCTGCGGACGAGGCCGAGCACCGGTCGCAGCAACCGGTTGAGCATGCCCCGGCTGTCCAGCTGCCGTTCCAGCTGCGCCTCGTCGAATTCGCCGCGGCGCATCTGCCGGAACACGCGCCAGATGCCGACCAGCGACGCCAGATTGAGCAGACCGATCAGGATCAGGAACGTGCCGGAGACGCTGGTGCCCCACAAGCCCGTCCAGCGTTGCAGGGCCGAATCCTCGTCCGCCAAGGTGGACGCCAGCGCCCGCACACCGAAGGCGAGCAAGGCCACGAGCACGAACACGACCGTGGAGTGGCCCAGCGCGAACCAGAAGCCGACTGTCCGGACCTTTTGCTTCCCGCTCTCCGCCACCAATTTTCGAGTGGTGTTGTCGATGGCGGCGATGTGGTCGGCATCGAACGCGTGCCGCATGCCGAGCGTGTACGCCGTCACCCCGAGACCGATGCCGAACACCGAACCGTCGATCACATAATGGTTCGGCGCGACGAACAGCAGCAGCGTCCCCCAGCCGAGGACGTGCAGAGCCACGACGGTGATGGTCATTCCGATGACACTGCGCACGAGCGAACCCCTCGACCCCCGAAATGCAGACACGTCAACGATACTCGACCGCACCGACATCGGTCCGCGTCTCGGGGCGATCCAGCAAATCCAGCAAATCGCGGCACACCATCAGCACACCCGCCGTACGCTGAGCGCCGAGCCTTTTCCGGGTATCGAACTAGGACGGGCATGATCGCGCATCCACACTATCGGCGCCGAGGTCACCGCACTGCGCTGCACGGCACCGTGCGGACCGGCCGCCCGGTTCGCAGTCGCGACGGCCCCTGTGTCTCCTGAGTTGGCCTCGAGTGAAAGCTAATCCGTGGCATCTGCCATGCGCGGGCAACCCCGACGAAGCGGTGCCCGCTGCGCTTCCCGCGCGAATTCTCTGCTCGATTCGTCTGTTTCATCGCAGCACCTATGCCCGACCGGAGAAAACCGTGAATCCAGTGTCGCCCGTCTCCTCGATCGAGAACGAACCGGACACAAATCCTTTCCTG
>NZ_JBFAXY010000037.1:0-81463 GCF_040681035.1 Nocardia sp. NPDC051911 | reverse complement strand
CTCGCGTTTGCGCGACCGCCGCTTGCTCCTTCGTCGCGTACGCGGCGGCCGCGCAAACGCGAGCCGGGCCGCGAACGGAACAGGCTCGGTCTCGCTTCGCTCGAAAGACGTGGTTGGGGTGCGCTGGGCGCGTTGGTGGTCGAGGCCGGGGCGGGGCGCGCGGTTCGGGAGTTGTGCTGGCTCGGCCACGGCTTCGTCGCGCGTGAGTTGTCGCCCCCTTTGTGGCTCGCGAACGGCGGATGCTCGGTCTCGCTTCGCTCGAAAGACGTGGTTGGGGTGCGCCGGGCGCGTTGGTGGTCGAAGTCGGGCGGGCGCGCGGTTCGGGAGTTGTGTTCGCTCGGCCACGGCTTCGTCACACGCGCGAGTTGTCGCTGCCGGAGTCGTCGGGGAACCCGGGTCGGCGGGGCTGTTACGGCTGCGGGCTCGGTTGCAGGGCGTCCCAGCCGTCGGCGTGGCCGTCGTGGCGTTGGGCGAGACCGACCATGCGGGAGCGCTCCTGGGAGCAGTGCAGGGCGTCGAGCAGTTGCACGCGCCGCAGGATCAGCGGCTCGAACTCGTCGGTGCCCGGGCCGCTCACCTGCGGTGCGGGGGAGTAGCCGTCCTGCGCGGCGATCGCGCAGACGGCCTGTACGTGCCGGGGCGGGATGCGCAGGTGATGCCGCAGCACGGCGGGAGCATCCGGTGCCAGCCCCGTCGCGCGCGCCAGCGCGGCCGAACACGCCTCCGCGTCGTCGAAGCTCGACGCGACCACGACCAGGTCCGCCCGGTCCGGGTCGAGAGCGGTGTCCCGGTCCCGCCGGAACAGTCGTCGCCACAGTCCCGGCGTCGCCTTCACCTTCATCTCAGCTTCTCCTTACCCTCGCCTGTCATGCTGGCCGGGCGTTCGTCCGCGCGTGCGACTCGTTCCCGGTTCGCGCATCCGGCTCGTACCGGCCCTGCCTGGTCGAGAGCCCGCTCTCCCTGCGTTTTCCGACACGGAGGAACGAGTTTCGTACCCGGCTACTGCCGTCGTACTACGACGAGTCATACTTACCCCCGTGACGACCGCAGTAGGGACCCCAGGATCGGCCATTACCCAGCGTGTGCATTCGCTGAACCGGCCCAACATGGTCAGCGTCGGTACCATCATCTGGCTGTCGAGCGAGCTGATGTTCTTCGCCGGCCTGTTCGCGATGTACTTCGTCGCCCGCGCCCAGGCGCACGGTAACTGGCCGCCGGAGCCGACCGAGCTGAACCTGAAGCTCGCAGTGCCGGTCACGACCGTGCTGGTCGCGTCGTCGTTCACCTGCCAGATGGGCGTGTTCGCCGCGGAGAAGGGCGACGTGTTCGGCCTGCGCCGCTGGTACGTCATCACTCTGATCATGGGCGCGTTCTTCGTCGGCGGCCAAGGCTACGAGTACATGAACCTCGCGCACGAGGGCACCACGATCTCCAGCAGCTCCTACGGCTCGGTGTTCTTCATCACCACCGGCTTCCACGGTCTGCACGTCATCGGCGGTCTGATCGCGTTCGTGTTCCTGCTCATGCGCACCAAGGTCAGCAAGTTCACCCCCGCGCAGGCCACCGCCGCGATCGTCGTCTCCTACTACTGGCACTTCGTCGACATCGTGTGGATCGGGTTGTTCGCCACGATCTACTTCGTCCGCTGATCGTGGTCGCCGCGCCGCCTCGGCGGGCGCGGCGCGACCCGAGATCTTTCGCACAAGTCGGTTCCGTCTACTCCAAAGGGACACAGATGAGTTCATCTCCCCCGTCAGCGCCAGAGCCCGCCAGCCCCGGGAACGGCCAGGCCAGCAAGACGCGCAGGCAGCGGCGCGTTCGCCGTCGCATCGCGGGCGGACTTGCGCTGCTGGTGGGCCTCGTCGGAGCAGGCTTCCTGGCATCGGCCCTCACGCCGGACCCGCAGCGGGCCACCGCGCACGAGGACCAGTCCGCGCTCATCCGCGAGGGCGAGCAGCTCTACGACACGTCCTGCATCACCTGCCACGGCGCGAACCTGCAGGGTGTGGCCGACCGTGGTCCCAGCCTGATCGGCGTCGGCGAGGCCGCGGTCTACTTCCAGGTGTCCTCCGGCCGCATGCCGATGGCCCGTAACGAGGCCCAGGCGCAGCGCAAGCCGCCGAAGTTCGACGCCCACCAGACCGACGCGCTGAGCGCGTTCGTGGCTGCCCACGGCGGCGGTCCGACCGTGGTCCGCGACGCCAACGGCGAGGTCGCCCAGGAGTCGATGCGCGGCGACGACATCGCCCGCGGCTCGGAGCTGTTCCGCATGAACTGCGCGTCCTGCCACAACTTCACCGGACGCGGCGGCGCGCTGTCCTCCGGTAAGTTCGCGCCGCCGCTGGAGCCGGCGAGCGAGCAGCAGATCTACGCCGCGATGATCACCGGCCCGCAGAACATGCCGAAGTTCTCCGATCGCCAGCTGAGCGCGGAGGAGAAGCGCGACATCATCGCCTACGTCAAGAACGCGACCGAGGAGCACAGCCCGGGCGGCTGGGATCTCGGCGGGTTCGGTCCCGCGACCGAGGGCCTCGCCATCTGGGTGGTCGGCATCACGCTCGTCGTCGGCGCCGCGATGTGGATCGGATCCAGGTCATGAGCAATAGCGAGAAGGAGCGAGACGACATGGGTCGGCCGGATGAGGGCCACGACGCGCATCTGTCGAAGGAGCAGTCGGTGAACGCCAACCCGGCGGAGCCCACCGAGGCGGACCTCGACAAGATGTCGCGTGACGAGCTGGTCAAGCTCGGTACCGAGCGCGACGGCGTCGACGTCGCCTACCGCCGCGAGCGCTTCCCGATCCCCGGGACCCGGGCGGAGAAGCGCGCCGAGCGCGCGGTCACCTTCTGGTTCGCCGTGTCCGGCATCGCGGCCGCGGCGCTGGTCGGTGTGTTCCTGTTCTGGCCGTGGGAGTTCAAGGCCAAGGACGAGGAGGGCCACGGGCTCTACTCGCTGTTCACCCCGCTGGTCGGCCTGACCTTCGGCATCTCGGTGCTGGTCATCGGCGTCGCGGTGGTGCTGATCCGCAAGCTGTTCATCCCCGCCGAACTCTCCATCCAGGAGCGGCACGACGGTCCGTCGCCGGAGGTCGAGCGCCGCACCCTGGTCGCCGAGCTGCAGGACGCGCTGGACACCTCCACGCTCGGCCGCCGCAAGATGATCACCCGCACCGCGGGCGCGGGCGTCGGTGTACTCGGCGTCGGCGCGCTGCTGGTGTTCGTCGGCGGTCTGATCAAGAACCCGTGGGCCAAGGGCGACAAGTCGCCGCTGTGGGTCTCCGGCTGGACCCCGGACTACCCGGGCGAGACCATCTACATCCGCCGCGACACCGGTCGCCCGGAGGACGTGGTGCTGGTGCGTCCGGAGGACCTGGACGCGGGCGCCATGGAGACGGTGTTCCCGTGGAAGGAGAAGTGGCGCGGTGACGAGCACGCGACCCTGCAGTCGCTGCGCGGCATCCGCAACGCCGTCATGCTGATCCGCCTGCGTACCGAGGACGCGCAGAAGGCGATCAAGCGCAAGGGTCAGGAGAGCTTCAACTACGGCGACTACTTCGCCTACTCGAAGATCTGCACCCACCTCGGCTGCCCGACCTCGCTGTTCGAGCAGCAGACCAACCGGATCCTTTGCCCCTGCCACCAGTCGCAGTTCTCCGCGACCGAGTGGGGCAAGCCGGTCTTCGGTCCCGCCGCTCGCGCGCTGCCGCAGCTGCCGATCACCGTCAACGCTGAGGGCTTCCTGGTCGCCAACGGCGACTTCATCGAGCCGCTCGGCCCGGCCTACTGGGAGCGCCGTTCATGAGTCCTTCAGTCGCAGCCCAAGCCAGCGAGGCGGACGAGCGCTACCGCGCCGCCGCGTTCATGAAGCGGTCGATCAACAAGGTCTTCCCGACGCATTGGTCGTTCCTGCTCGGCGAGATCGCGCTCTACAGCTTCATCATCCTGCTGCTGTCGGGCGTCTACCTGACACTGTTCTTCGATCCCTCGATGAGCGAGGTCGTCTACAACGGCGCCTACCAGCCGCTGCGCGGCGTGACCATGTCGCGCGCCTACGAGACCGCGCTGAACATCACCTTCGAGGTCCGCGGCGGTCTGTTCGTCCGGCAGGTCCACCACTGGGCGGCCCTGCTGTTCGCGGCGTCGATCATCATCCACCTGTTCCGTATCTTCTTCACCGGCGCGTTCCGCAAGCCGCGTGAGGCGAACTGGGTGATCGGCTCGCTGCTGCTGATCCTGGCGATGTTCGAGGGCTTCTTCGGTTACTCGCTGCCCGACGACCTGCTCTCCGGCACCGGCCTGCGGGCCGCGTTCGGCGGTATCACCATGAGCATCCCGATCGTCGGTACCTGGATGCACTGGCTGATCTTCGGCGGTGACTTCCCCGGCGAGATCATCATTCCGCGGCTCTACATCGCGCACGTGCTGCTGTTCCCCGGCATCATCCTGGCGTTGATCGCCGCGCACGTAGCGCTGGTGTGGTACCAGAAGCACACCCAGTTCCCCGGGCCCGGCCGCACGGAGAACAACGTGGTGGGCGCCCGGATCGTGCCGGTGTTCGCCGCCGACCAGGGCGCGTTCTTCGCCTTCACCCTCGGCATCGTGGGCATCATGGGTGGCGTGTTCCAGATCAACCCGATCTGGAACCTGGGTCCGTACAACCCGTCGCAGGTGTCGGCGGGTTCGCAGCCGGACTTCTACATGATGTGGACCGACGGCATGGCGCGATTGATGCCGCCGTGGGAGCTGTACCTGGGCCGTTACACCGTGCCCGCCGTCTTCTGGGTCGCGCTGATCATGGGCCTGGTGTTCACGGTGCTGATCGCCTACCCGTGGATCGAGAAGCGGCTCACCGGCGACAACACCGCGCATCACAACCTGTTGCAGCGTCCGCGTGACGTCCCGGTCCGGACCGCGATCGGCGCGATGGCCATCGCGTTCTATGTGGTGCTCACGCTGTCGTGCGTCAACGACATCCTCGCGCTGAAGTTCGACATCTCGCTGAATGCGACCACCTGGATCGGCCGCATCGGCCTGCTCGTCGCCCCGCCGGTGGCGTACTACCTCACCTACCGGTTCTGCCTCGGCCTGCAGCGCAGCGACCGGGCGGTGCTCGAGCACGGTATCGAGACCGGTGTGATCAAGCGCCTGCCGCACGGCGAGTACATCGAGGTGCACCAGCCGCTCGGCCCGGTCGACGACCACGGCCACCCGATCCCGCTGGAGTACCAGGGCGCGCCCGTGCCGAAGAAGATGAGCAAGCTGGGTTCGGCAGGCAAGCCCGGCACCGGCAGCTTCCTGCGCGCGGATCCGCAGGAGGAGAGCGATCGGCACTTCGAGATCGAGCACGCCGAAGAGCACAAGCAGCTGAAGGTGCTGCAGCAGGCGCAGGAGGCGGCGAACGGCAAGCACGGCCACTGACGCCCCGGCCACGGAAAGGCCCCGAGTCGAATACGACTCGGGGCCTTTTCGCGTCTATGCCGCCTATGTCAGAGGCGTGGCGCCGCGCGGCGTGCGGCCTCGATTGCCTCGAATTTGGCGAGGTTGTGCCGGGCGTCGGCGAGCGCGTCGTGCGCGTCCGGCGGGATCGGCGGAAGTTCGGGACGGCCGTGCGACTCCCAGTGCTGGCGCAATTCGTTGGTGTAGCGCGGCAGCGCGTTGGGCAGATCGACCATCGAGCCCCACAACTGGCACAGGGCGACGTGATCGTAGGCGGACACCCAGGCCCACAACTCCGGCTGCACGGTCGGCCGCGGCACCAGGAACGCGTACAGCTCGTCGCGGATCCGGTCGCGGCTGCGCCACAGCGGAGAGGAGGGCGAAGGCAGCTGCGGCAGTACGAATTTGCGCACCCAGGGCCCCGCACGTTCGGCATCGAATTCGGTGGACACCGCGTAGTACTCCCGGCCGTCCTCGCAGACGACGCCGATGGAGACCAGATCGATGGTCACTCCGTCCTCGATGAATTCGCAGTCATAAAAATATCTCAAGCACTGTGCCTCTCTGATATCTGCGCTGGCAGGGATTTCGGCAGCAATTGGGTGCGGAATGGCTGGTGTTCTCGTATGCAGTGTAGAAGGTCGTGCACGGAGGGTACGAGCGCGAGGGCCGTGTGGCAAGGAGAGAATCCTGCCCTGGAAACTGGATAGAAGAATCCTTCGGAAATGGATTTTCGTCATATCGCCGGTATCAAGTCGGGCAACCGAAAATCCTCGAATTCCGCGATGGCGCTGAAGACGACAAATCGAACCACACGGTCTTGCTCCGCGGCGGCACCCGCTGGGCAGAACACATTCACCCTGGGTGGAGCGATTCCAGCCCTGGGACTGGGTGTCCCCACGGGGCGTGCGGTCCGTATTCTGAACTCGTGAACTGGACCGTCGACGTACCCATCGATCGCCTGCCGGAACTGCCGCCGCTGCCCACCGAGCTGCGCAGGCGGTTGGACGACGCGCTGGCGCGGCCCGCGCTGCAGCAGCCGTCCTGGGATCCGGAGCAGGCGGCCAACATGCGCACAGTGCTGGAGAGCGTCCCGCCGATTTGCGTGCCCGCCGAGGTGGAGGAGCTGCGTGGCCAGCTGGCCGAGGTGGCCCGCGGTGAAGCGTTCCTCCTGCAAGGCGGCGACTGCGCGGAGACCTTCGCCGACAACACCGAGCCGCACATTCGCGGCAATATTCGTACTCTTCTGCAAATGGCGGTGGTGCTCACCTACGGCGCGAGCCTGCCGGTGGTGAAGGTCGCGCGGATCGCGGGCCAGTACGCCAAACCGCGCTCCTCGGACACCGATTCGCGCGGGCTCAAGTCCTACCGCGGCGACATGGTGAACTCGCTGGTCGCCGACGCCGCGCTGCGCGAGCACGACCCGTCGCGCCTGGTCCGGGCCTACGCCAACGCGAGTGCGGCAATGAACCTGGTGCGCGCGCTGACCGGCGCGGGCATGGCCGACCTGCACAAGGTGCACGACTGGAACCGCGACTTCGTGGCCAAATCGCCCGCTGGCGCGCGCTACGAGGCGCTGGCCGAGGAGATCGACCGCGGCTTGAGGTTCATGACCGCGTGCCGGGTGAACGACCCGAGCCTGAAGTCGGCCCGCATCTACGCCAGCCACGAAGCGCTCGTGCTGGACTACGAGCGCGCCATGCTGCGCCTGAGCGAGAACGCGATCGGCGAGCCGGTGCTCTACAACCTGTCGGCGCACTTCCTCTGGATCGGCGAGCGCACCCGCCAGCTCGACGGCGCGCACATCGCGTTCGCGGAACTGCTGGCCAACCCGATCGGCCTGAAGATCGGCCCGTCCACCACGCCCGAGCAGGCCGTGGAGTACGTCGAGCGGCTCGACCCGAACAACGAGCCGGGCCGGCTGACCATCGTGTCCCGCATGGGCCACAGCAAGGTCCGCGACGTGCTGCCGCCGATCATCGAGAAGGTGCAGGCCACCGGTCACCAGGTGATCTGGCAGTGCGACCCGATGCACGGCAACACCCACGAGTCGTCCACCGGCTTCAAGACCCGCCACTTCGACCGCATCGTCGACGAGGTGCAGGGCTTCTTCGAGGTGCACCACGCGCTCGGCACGCATCCCGGCGGCATGCACATCGAACTCACCGGAGAGGACGTCACCGAATGCCTCGGCGGCGCCCAGGACATCTCCGACCTCGATCTGTCCGGCCGCTACGAGACCGCCTGCGACCCCAGGCTGAACACTCAGCAGTCGCTGGAGTTGGCGTTCCTCGTCGCCGAAATGCTGCGCTGAGGTCCGATCCCCGGCCGCGCGGTCTTCCCTGACCCGCGGCCGGTGCGCTTTCCGCTAGGGAAGGGCCACGATGGTGACCGTGTCGCCGGCCTCCAGGTTGACCCCGATGGCCGGAGTCTGTGAGACCACCAGGGAGCTGTCCGCGCGCGCCAACTGCTTCACCTCGACCCGCAAACCGAGACTCTCCAGCTTGGCGCGGGCGTTGGCCACGGTCCACCCGCGGACGTCGGGCATCTTCAAAGCGTTGGAGATCAGCAGGACGACGCCGTCGCCCGATTGGATGGTTGCGCCCGCGCCCGGCTGGGTGCCGATGGCCTTGTCCGCCTCGACGCTGCGGTCGAACTGAGGTTTGGTCTCACGCACCGCGATGCCGGCGGCGGTGAGGATCTTGGTGGCTTCGTCGGTCGACTTGCCGCGGACGTCGGGAACCTTCACCGGCTGGGAACCCTTGCTGCGGTATACCTTCACCTGCGCGCCGAGAGGCAGCACGGTCCCCGGGTTCGGTTCCACCCGGGCGACCGTCCCCTTGGGCGCGGTATTGGACACCTCGCCCGCGTCGACCGGTTGCAGGCCGTTGTCCCGGATCAACTGGTTGACCTTCGACACCTGGTCACCCGCTTTGACGTCCGGCACCTTCGGCTTGCCGTTGGAGACCAGGACGGCGACCGTCGACCCTTTGGTGATCTTGGATCCGGCCGAAGGGTCGCTGCCGACCACGCCGCCGACCGGGATCGCGTCCGACGCCTTCTGGCGGATCTCGGTCTCGAAGCCGGCATTCTGCAGGGTGGCGACCGCCTTGTCGGTGTCCAGCCCCGCGATGGGTGGCACCGCCGAATAGCGGCCGACACCGAGCCACCAGCCGCCGATGCCGACCAGCAGTGTAAGAACCGCGACGATGGCCACCCACACCCAGACCGTGCGCCGCGAGCGGTTGATGTCGTCGGAATACGGCGGATACGGCGCCGCCGGATGCGCTTGGCGCACCGGTTGCGGCCGGTCGTAGGCATCCGGCGCGTCGTGGTCGATGCGGGGCCGCTGGGCGGTGACCACTCTGGTGTGCTGCACCGGCTGCGGCGGGTGGGCAGACGCCCCGGCGAAGCCGGGCTGGTCGTCGCGATCCGGCTGCACGGCTCGGTAGCCGGCGCTGAGATGCTCGGCGGAGTCCTGCGGCGCGGGCACCCGATAGGCGGGTAGCCGCAGCTCGGCGCCGATCAGCCGCAGCGCGGCCGCCATCTCGTTCGCGTCCGCGAACCGGTGCGCGGGTTCGCGCGCGGTCGCCTTGGCGACCAGTTCGTCGAACTCGGGCGGTACCCCGGAGATGAAAGCGCTCGGACTCGGCACATCGTTCTCGATGCGTTGATAGGCCACCGAGATCGACGTGTCGCCGGTGAACGGAACCCGGCCGGTGAGCAACTCGAAGATCAGCACGCCGAAGGAGTAGACGTCGCTGCGCGAGTCGGCGGAACCGCTGGTGACCTGCTCGGGCGACAGGTAGGCGGCGGTGCCGAGGATGACGCTCGCCGATGTGGTGTTCGCCGCCGCCACCGCGCGCACCAGACCGAAATCGGCGATCTTCACCTCGCCCGCGTCGGAGATCAACACGTTCTCCGGCTTGATGTCGCGGTGCACCAGTCCCGCGGAGTGCGCGACGCCGATGGCCGCGAGTACGGGTTCGGCGACAGCGCGCACGGCGTGCGGCGGCATCGGGCCGCGTTCGCGCAGCAACTCGCGCAGCGTGCCGCCCTCGACCAGCTCCATGATCAGGAAGGGGTGATCGCCGTCGATGCCCTGGTCGTACACCGCGACCAGAGAAGGATGCTTGAGTTTGGCGACCGCGCGCGCCTCGAACTCGAATCGGGACAGGAACTGGGGGTCGCCCGCGAACTTCGGATCCATCACCTTGATGGCGACCGGCCGGTCCAGGCGGGTGTCGACCCCGCGGAAGACCATCGACATTCCGCCGCGGGCGATCGGCGCATCGATCCGATAGCGCCCTTCCAGCATCTGGCCGATCAAGAGAAGTCCTCCGGCTTTCACAAAGTCAGCCGCTCCGTGCGGCCCCCACGATGGTATCGACTCGCACCACCCCGGGTGTCTCACGACGTGCGGCGCGCGACCGTCTACCGTTGTCCGGGTGAGTGCATTTCCCTGCAGTGACGACGTCCTTCCGCAGTCGGTGACCCTGGTGTCGCTGCCGGAGGTGGCCGAGCGACTCGGGCTTGTGGTAACCCGGGTGCACCAGATGTTGCGCGACCATCAATTGATCGCCGTCCGCAGAGAAGGCGTGGCGGGTGTCCCCGAGCGGTTCTTCGACGACACCGGCGCGGTCGTGAAGCCGCTGCCCGGCCTGATCACCGTGATGCGCGACGCCAAGTACACCGACGAGGAGATCCTGGAGTGGATCTTCACCGACGACGACACCCTGCCCGGCAAGCCGGTCGACGCCCTGCACGGGCCCCTTGCCCGCGAAGTCCTGCGCCGGGCCGCCGCGGATCCGTTCTGAGTTTTTGGCCGCGCGGGCGCGGCGTGTTCGCGGCCCTCTTGTGGCTCGCGGGCCGCGAACGGAACAGGCTCGGTCTCGCTTCGCTCGAAACCTGTGGTCGAGGTGGTGTGCTTGCGTCCGGTGTGACCTCGCTACCAGGGGTTTCGCTGTTGCCGCGGGCCCGAGGTCCGCGCTGGTGGGATTGCTGCCCCTGTTGTGCCGGTTCTACCGGGCTTGCGCGGCGCATGCTCGGTCCCGCTGCGCTCGAATCCTGTGGTTGAGCTGGTGTGCGTCGGGTGGTGACCTCGCTACCAGGGGTTTCGCGGTTGTCGCAGGGCTGATTTCCGTGGGGGTGGCATCGGTGCGGCTGCTGTGCCTGTTCTATTGAGCTTGCGTGGTGGTGCTCGGTGTCGCGTCGCTCGGATCCTGTGGTCGAGGTGTGTGTGGTTGTGTCGGGTGGTGACGTCGCTACCAGGGGTTTCGCGGTTGCCGAGCGGCCTGGAGGTCCTCGCTGGGGGCACCGCGGCGCGGCGTGTCGGTTCGGCCGCGCTCGGAGGTTGGGCTGGTGCTCTTACGTTGGACAGGGCGAGGCCTCGTTGGCGGTGGCGGGGCGCTGATGGTGGCGTCTTGTCCGGGCCGTCGCTCGGAGGAGGGATGGATCGTGAAGCTGCAATCGGACCAGTGCCGAAAGAATCGGGGCCGTGGTCAGCGGGTGAGGCGGCCACGGAGTGTGGCGGTGGTGAATTCGGTGGCGGCTATGCGGAGGCGGTGGTGGCGGGGGACTACCGCGCGGTGGCCGAAGACGGCGTAGTCGCTGCGCTCGATGTGGTGCAGGATGTCCGAGTAGAGGGTGGCCGCGGTGCGGATGGCGGGGCGTACTCGCGGTTCGAGCAGGTCGATGCCGGGTTCGGCGCGGCGGTAGAGGTCGCGGTTGACCGCGATGAGATGGGCGAGGGCACGTCGGACGCGCGGATCGGTCCGGCCGGTGCGGCGACATTCGAACAGCAGGGCGTCGTCGACGCCGAACGCGGCGAGGGCGTCGGCGGGTAGGTAGACGCGGTCGCGGTCGAGATCCTCCGCGACGTCGCGCAGGAAGTTGGTCAGCTGGAACGCCTCGCCCAGCGCGGCGGCGGCGGGCTCGGCCGCGGACACCGGGACGACCGTGCCGAGCACCGGCAGCAGCTGCAAGCCGATCGCGGCCGCCGAGCCGCGCATGTATTCGCGCAGCTGCGCCATGGTGGCGTAGCGATTACGGAACGCCGGGGCGCCCGGCGCGTCCATTCGCATGGAATCCAGGAACGTCCAGAAGTGCTGCGCGGCAATGTCATAACGGTGGATGGTGTGGGTGACCGCCGCCAGGACGAGGGCGCGCGGCCGCGGACCCGATTCCCAGCTCCGGTCGTTCTGCCGGTCGGCGGAAGAAGCGTGCGGTGCCGCGCTCGCGCTGCCGGGGCGCGATTCCAGTGCGGCCCGCAGGTCCCGTTCGATCAGATCGAGTTCCGCGGCCGGGTCGCGATCGTGTGCCGCGGCGGGACGGCCCGCCCGGTCGACGACGTCGTCCACCATGCGCGCGAACGCGTACAGCGCGTGCACGGCGGGTCGTCGTTCGGCCGACAGCAGCCGGGTGGCCAGGAAATAGGTGCGGCCATGGGTGGCCGCGATCTGCCTGCACTCGCGGTAGGCGAGCGGCAGCAGCGCGGAACCCGGTAGGCGGTCCTCGGTCATGGTGTGGCGGCGCGCGAAGCGGTGGCCTCGCCGGGCGTGGCCGCGACATCGCCCGGCGGCGTGGCGCGCAGGCGCAGCGGGTCCACCGTGCGCAGCGACAGCGCCGCCACGACCGCGGCGAAGGTGGCGGCGACGACATGCCAGAAGTTGTACAGGCCGATCGAACCGTCCGGCTGGAAGACCAGCATGAGCCAGGTGCACAAGCCGACCAGCGCCATCAGCGTCGTGGTGGACAGCGCGAACCCGGCGGCCAGCGCCAGCGGCCACGAGTAGTACCAGGGCAGTGCGGCGGGCGACAGGATGACGATCGCGACAAACGCGATGAGGATGCCGAGCACCGCCTCCCGCTCGCTGTGCCGGAACCGCCACCAGGTCCACGCGAGCACCGCGACCAGGGCCAGCGCGCACATCGCGCGGGTCACCTCGAGCACCGATTCCAGCCGCAGCGGGGTGATCCAGGTGACCGCGTGCGCCATCACGGTCGGCAGCGACAGCCAGTTGATGATCTTCTTGGACCCGGACAACGCCGTCAGCCAGCCGATGCCGACGCCCGCGATGGCCGAGGCGGCGACGAAGACGACCGCGAACACGCTCAGACCGAGCCCCGCGATCTTGCCGAACATGAGTGCGGGATGCGGCATGTCCTCGGTGGGCTCCGCGGCGTCGCCGGGTTGCTCACTGGCGGGCAGGTGCGCCGGGTCGCGCCCGACCCGCTGCGCGGCGCGGCGTTCGCGTTCGTGCAACATCCAGATCCAGACCAGGAACGGCAGCGCCACACCCGCGGTGGCCTTGATGGCCACGCCGATGGCGACGACGACGATGCCCGCAACATGGTGGCGCTCCAGCACCAGCGCGATACCCGCGCACATCAGGCCGACCATCAGCATCTCGTTGTGCACGCCGCCGATCAGGTGGATGAGTACCAGCGGGTTGAGCACCGCCAGCCACAGCGCGACGGTCGGCTTGCCGCCGAGGTGCTTGGTCAGATACGGCACCGCCCACATCATCAGCGCCAGGCCGGGCAGCATGACCAGCCGCATCGCGATGGTGCCCGCCACCACGTTGTCGCCGGTCACGGCGGTGATCGCGCGCCCGAGCAGCAGGAACACCGGGCCGTACGGCGCGGTGGTGGTGGTCCACACGGGGCTCACGTTGTCCAGCAGCACACCGGGATTCGCCACCGGACCGACCTGGTATGGGTCGAAGCCGTCGCGCAGCAGCGCGCCCTGTGCGAGGTAGGAGTAGGCGTCGCGGCTGAACATCGGCACGGCGAACAGCAGCGGCGCGATCCAGATGCCGACGATGGCGCGCAACTCGTTCAGCGTCACCTCGGCGTCGGTCCGGTCGCCCGTGCCGATCGTGGCGCGCCCGAGCCGCACCCACGCGGTGATCATGAGCAGCACGCCGATCCAGATGCAGATGGTCGACAGCGCGTAGCCGTGGCCGAACCGCAGCCAGGACAGGTGCATGGCTTCGAGCAGCGGGTCCCGCTTGCGGACGCTGCCCGCGCCGAACCCGCCGAACATGATCATGATCGCGCCGAAGAAGCCGAGCAGTGCGGCATGGCCCTCGGGGCTTCTGGCGAAGTCGGCGGAGGTGCGGACCCACCACAGGACACCGCGAGGGGTGGCCGATTCGCGACCTGCGGAGGCGGGCGACGAGGAGCGGACGTCACCGGCGGAGGCGGCCTCTGCGGTGCGCGTTTCGGGGGATGCCATCTGGTGTCGGTCCCCCCGAATGGTCGGCGGTCGCAACCGCGAGCGAATAGGTCGGCGCTTAGTTTACGGCGTCGCCTCGAACACTATCCGGCTGGTGCGCGGGGTTCCAGGCGAAGTGGGCGCGATCGCGCGGGCAATACGGTTTGCCGCCAGTTTTCCGGAGAGCAGGGCGGTCGGCACGCCCACACCAGGAGTGGTGCCGCAACCAGCGATAACCACATTGTCGCTGGAACGCGGGAAATTGCTCGGCCTGAAGGGACCGGTCTGGCGGAAGAGGTGAGCGGCGGAGAACGGTGTGCCCGCGAGCATGCCGCGGTCGAGCCACGTCCGCGGTGTGTCGAGCCGGTCGACGGCGAAATGCTCGGCGATGCCCCGATAACCGCGCGCTTCCAGCACGGCGAGCAGCTCGCGGAGATAGGCGGGGCCGAGACGCGGCCAGTCCAGCGGCGCCGCCGAAAGATTCGGGCACGGCGCCAGCAGGGAGAACGGCTCGTGACGTCCGTCTGCGCGTTCGATGAACAGGCTCGGATCGGTCAGCGCGGGCCGGGTCAGCAGCAGCGAGGGGTCGCTCATCAGCCTGCCGTGGCCCCGGCGGGCCGTGATCTCGGCGAATGTTCGATCCCAGGCCTGCCCGAACTCGATGGTGTGGTGGGCCTGCACCGGCCAGTCCGCCGCGACGGCGGCGGGGACGGTGCCGTGCGCGACGACCGCCGACGGCGAAGCGCGCAGCCCGCGCCGGGGCCGCACGCCGAGCCGGTCGAGCGAGCCGAGATCTGCGGTGAGCACCAGCGCGTCACAGTCGAACGAACGCCCGTCGGCGGTGCGAGCGCGCCGGGCGCGGCGGTCCGCGTAGTCGATCCCGACCACTTCGGCGTTCAGTTCCAGCGTGCCGCCCGCCTCGGTGAACGCCTGCGCCAGCGCAGCGGCGATCGCCCGCATCCCGCCCTCGGGGAAATACACGCCGAGCGAGGTGTCCATGTGCGGGATCGCGCCGTACACGGCGAGCGCCCGCGCGGGCGGCATGCCCGCGTAGAGCGCCTGGAAGGTGAACAGTCGCGCCAGGCGCGGGTCCCGCAGGAACCCGCGCACCCGGGGACCGAGCCTGCCGAAGCCGCCGAGTCGCACCAATTCGGCCAGGGCGCGGCGCTTCTCGGGGACGCGCACCATATCCAGCGGCGAGTCGAAGTTGGTGTCCATGAACTCGGTGAACTCGGCCGCGTAGATCCGCGCCAGCCAGGCGCGCAGCCGCCGGTATCCCCGTGCCTCGGCCGGGCCGCAGGCCCGCTCGACTTCCGCGGCCATCGCGTCCGGATCGGCGAAGACCCTGATCTCGGCGCCGTCGGCGAACCGGGCGTGATAGCCAGGAGCCAGCCGGTGGATGCGCAGCGGGGGCACGCAGGTCTCCGGGGCGCGGCCGACGGCGGCGAGCGCGTCGGTGATCAGTTCGGGCAGCGTGAGGACGGTGGCGCCGGAATCGATGTCGTAGTCGGCGCCCCGGTAGCGTCCGACCCGGCCACCGGGGTGGTCGGCCCGCTCGAGCAGCGTCACCGTGCGACCCGCACCGGTCAGATACAGGGCGGCCGAAAGCCCGGCCAGTCCCGCACCGACCACCACGACGCGATCGGTCGGTCCCGCAACGGTTCTCATCGGAGTCTCCTCGCCGTGGCGCTCACGCGGCACGCTTGGTGGCGGCCAGCGCCATGGCGCGCAGCCGTTCCTTGGCCGCGGGCGTCGCCGAGCTGGCCTCGATGGCCGCCAGGCCGGTGTCGGTGAGTTCGGTGATGCGGCGCTCCACTTCGTCGACCGCGCCGAGTTCGACCAGCAGAGCGCGCAGCCGCTGCACCTGCTCCGCGCTCAGGTCGGTGCCGATGCTCGAGCGCAGCAGCGCGGCCGCGGCGGGATCGGCGTCGTCGGCGCGTCGCAGCGCTTCGGCCAGCAGCACGGTGCGCTTGCCCTCGCGCAGGTCGTCGCCGGAGGGCTTGCCGGTGACCGCCGGATCGCCGAACACGCCGAGCAGGTCGTCGCGCAGCTGGAAGGCGATCCCGATCGCGGTGCCGAACTCGCGGTAGGCCTCGATCAGCTCCTGACCAGCGGCGGCGATCGCGGCGCCGAGATGCAGCGGGCGTTCGACGGTGTAGGCGGCGGTCTTGTAGCGGTTGATCCGCAGCGCGGCCTCGACCGATTCGTCGCCGCCCGCCTCGCCGCTGATGTCGAGCAGCTGGCCGCCGAGCACCTCGGTGCGCATGTCGGCCCACACCGGCGCGAACCGGGCGATGGCCGCGGGGGCGAGGCCGGACGCGTGCACCATGTCATCGGCCCAGGACAGCGCCAGATCTCCGATCAGGATGGCCACGCTGGCGCCGAAGTGCGCCGAGTCGCCGGACCATCCGCGGTCGCGGTGGCGCTGCTCGAAGTCGACGTGCACGGTGGGGAATCGGCGGCGGGTGCGGGAGGAGTCGATGATGTCGTCGTGGACCAGCGCGCACGCCTGGACGAGCTCGAGCGCGGAGCACGCGGTGAGCACCGCGGCGGCGTCGGGGGCGTGCGGATCGCCGCCCGCTCCGAGCCAGCCGGTCCACGCGAACGCCGGCCGGGTGCGTTTCCCGCCGCGGAGCACGAACTGCTCGAGTGCGTCGGTGGCCTCGACGAAGACCGGCCCGAGGCGCTCGGTCGTCGAGCGGCGGGTGGCGAAGAAATGGGTCAGGGCGTCTTCCACGGCGGTGACGAAGGCGGGGGTGCCCGGCTGCGGCACCGCTGGGCGCGGCGTCTGAGTACCGGTTGCGGCGGACAGAGGAGCCTCCAAGGTCGTGCGGATGGTGGACGCACGGGGTCGCGGAGGGTGCCCGGGCGCTGCGGATGATTCGGGGCCGAGCGAGGGGCGGTCGCGCGTGTCGCTCGGCGTGGCGAACAACTCGCCCGATGCGAAGAATACGCGGAGGGTCCGAGCGACCCGACAGGGCCGCCACCGGCCACCTCTACACTGAACCGGTGACTTTCGACAACGTGCGGGGCGGCTCGACCCCTGGCCGGGCGTCCCGGACGCACCCGAACGTCTCCGCCACACCGTCGGTCGTGGAGAGTCTGCGGGCGCACGCGGGGCACGCGGTGCCGTTCTCCGTGGAGTTCAATCCGCCGCGCGACGCCGCCGCCGAAGCGCGGCTGTGGCGCGCCGTCCGGCAGTTCGAGTGCATGCACCCCGCGTTCGTATCGATGACCTACGGCGCGGGCGGTTCCACTCGCGACCGCACTGTCCGCGTGACCGGGCAGCTGGCGCAGGAGACGACGCTGCTGCCGGTCGCGCACCTGACCGCGGTGGAGCACAGCGTCGCGGAGCTGCGCTCGCTGGTCGGCGCGTACGCCGACTCGGGCATCCGCAACATCCTGGTGCTGCGCGGCGACCCGCCCGGTGACCCCCTCGGCGAGTGGCACAAGCATCCCGACGGCGTCTCCTACGCCGAGGAGCTGGTGCGCATCGTGCGCGACCTCGGCGATTTCCACGTCGGCGTGGCCTCCTTCCCGCAGGGCCACCACCGCTCGCCGGACCTGGCGACCGACACCGCGTTCCTGGCCGCGAAACTGCGTGCGGGAGCGGAGTATTCGATCACCCAGATGTTCTTCGACGTCGAGCACTATCTGCGTCTGCGCGATCGCCTCGTCGCGCTCGACCCGATCGAGGGCGCGAAGCCGATCATTCCGGAGCTGATGCCCATCACGTCGCTGCGCACGGTGCAGCGCGCCGAGGAGCTGTGTGGCAGGCCGCTGCCCGCCGCCGTGCTGAACCGGCTGCGCAAGGCGGCGGGCGACGACGGTGAGGAGAACGCCGCGGCGGTGCGCGCGGCGGGCATCGAGATCGCCACCGAGATCGCCCAGCGGCTGATCGACGAGGGCGCGCCCTGCCTGCATTTCATCACGCTCAATTTCGCCAAGGCGACCAGTGAGGTACTGACCAACCTCGGTTACGGCGTCACGGCTACTCCGGTCAGCGCCTGACCGCGCACGGGGTCCTCTGATCACGGCGCGTCGAGCCGGCGGTGTTCAGCGGTGCGCGTACGGGTGGTCGTCCGGAATGCGTGTCGAGTCGAACGGCCGATCACCGGTCGGGCGGTCGTCCGGAACGTGCGCGTCGAGCCGAGTGGGCGATCACCGGTCGGGCGAGTGTCCGGAACACGCGTCGGGCCGAATCGGCGTTCAGTGGTAGCGGGCGGTGCTCCGGTGCCGGTGCGGCCGAGCCGAGTCGGCGATCACCGGTCTGGTGAGTATCCGGAACACGCGTCGAGCCGAGTCGGCGTTCAGCGGTAGCGCGCGGTGCCGGTGCCGGTGCGGCCAGCCGGACGCCGATCGACGGAACCCGGGCGAGATGATCCCGGAGTCTGCCGGTGCGCACGAGGACGCACCGGCAGGGCCCTGGTCAGGCGGCGCGAGCCGCGCGCAGTCCCCATGCCTCGGCGAGCAGCCGATACGATTCCAGGCGATCGGCGTGCTGATGAGTGATCGTGGTGACGAGCAACTCGTCCGCCCCGCTGACGCGTTGCAGCGCGGCGAGCCGTTCCGCGACCGTGCCGGGTGATCCCACGAACTGGGTGGCAAGGCGGTCGTCGACCAGACGCCGCTGCTCCGCGGTGAGCGGCGCGATGGTCGCCGGATCGGGATAGTCGGCCGCTCCCGCCCCGCTGCGGATGCTGTGCACCCAGTGACCGTAACTGGCGGCCAGCCGCTGTGCGGTCGCGTCGTCCTCGGCCACGACCACGTCCGCGGAGATCACCACGTACGGCTCGGCCGAGTCGGCGGACGGGCGGAACGCCGCGCGATACGCCTCGATCGCGTCCAGCGCGGTGCCCGGCGAGACGTGATAGGCCGCGGCGAACGGCAGCCCCAGCCGCCCGGCCAGCTCCGCGCTCTCGCCGCCGGTACTGCCGAACAGCCACAGCCGTACCTGTGCGTTCTCACCGGGAACAGCGTGCAGCGCAACGCCTTCCGGGCTGACGAAACTACCGGCCAACAGGGCGCGCACCTCGCCGATCTGCTCGGCGAAATCCAGCGGCTCCGCGCCGCGCTGCTGCAACGCGCCCACCGAGGCGATGAATTTCGACCGGTCCAGGATGCGGCCCGGGTCGAACGGCGGCGGAACGACCACGCCGTCGCGGATCTCGGTGCGCCCGGTCACCGCGTCGACCACCGGTTTACCGCCCTTGTTGCGCCCGGCTTCGGCCCCGAACTGGCTGCGCCGATGACCCGACCGGCCCAGCCCCAGGTCGAGCCGGCCCGGGTACAGCGCGTCGATCGTGCCGAACGCCTCCACGATCGAGGCCGAGGTGTGATGACCTACCTGCACGGCCGCCGAACCCACGCGGATGCGCTTGGTGGCCGCGGCGACCAAGCCGATCAGGGTGATCGAGGAGGAACTGGCCACCCTGACGAAGTGGTGCTCGGCCAGCCAGTACCGGTGGTAGCCCCACTGTTCGGCGTGCTGGGCCAGATCGACGGTGTTGCGCAGCGCCTGCTGCGCGGTGGAGCCCGCGCTGATCGGGGACAGGTCCAGGATCGATAGGGGAACGGACCCGCTCATGCCGCACGCCCCTGCCGCGGATCCTGCTCGCCCGCTTCGATGGCCACGCGCAGCCGGTTCTGCGCGGGCGCCACCGGGCAGGTCGCGAAATCGGTGAACGCGCACGGCAGATTCGCCGCGCGGTTGAAGTCCAGCACCACCGTGCCGTCCGCCTCCGGTGCGCCCACGGTCAGTGACCGTGCGGCCGGGTAGGTCGTCACACCGCTGGTCGCGTCGGTGAACAGCACGCGCAGGTCGTTCCGGTCGCCGAACGCGACGACCCGCTCGGTCACCTCGCCGATGCGGAATTCGATGGTGCCCGCGGCGTTGTGGTGGTGTTCGAGTCCCTCGATCACCGCGCCGGTGACCACGGTCCGCTGTTCCTCGAACGGGGTGAACCGCCCGGAGAGCACCCAGCGTGGATCGGGTCGATACGACGGGATGCCCTCGAAGGTGAGCAGGGCGGGGGAGGCCGGGTCGTGCACCCGGACGGCGTAGCGACCTGTGCGGCGGATCACCTCGAGCACCCGGCGCTCCTGCCGGACGTGCAGTCCGTGCGCGCCTTCGGCGGGGGTGACGATCTGCACGCCGGCGATGCCGAGCCCGTCATACTCCAGCCGGTCGGCGGGCTGGGCGGTGATGAACACCTTCTCGTCGGTGACCCACCAGGTGCCGGGGACATCCGGCAGCCGCTCGGGGCGGTCGGTGAGCCAGTGCAGCCCGGTCAGGCTGAGAAAGCCGAGCGGGTCGCGCAACTGGTCCTCGCGCGCGTGGTGCCAGCGCGCCCACTCGGTCTCGAAAACGCTGGTGATGCTGGTGGTCATGACGCTATGGCTCCTTCGTGGGCGGTGGTGCGACGGTGGGGATGGCGCAGGCCGAGGTGGTCGCGCAAGGTGGTTCCGGCGTACTCGGTGCGGAAGCTGCCGCGCTCCTGGAGTTCCGGGACGACCCGGTCGACGAACTCGTCGAGCCCGTGCGGGGTGAGGTGCGGGACCAGGATGAATCCGTCGGCGGCGTCGGATTGCACATAGGTGTCGATCTGCTCGGCGACCGACGCGGGCGTGCCGATGAACTGCTGGCGCGCGGTGACCTCGATGATCAGCTCCCGGATGCTGAGCCCGCCCGCTTCCGCCTTGGCCCGCCAAGCCTCGGCGACCGCCCGGGGGTCCTTGGCGTGCCGTACGCGGCCGCGGGTGACGGTGACGTCGTCGGCGGGCTCGACCTCCGGCAGCGGGCCGTCCGGGTCGTAGCCGGAGAGGTCGCGGCCCCAGACCTGCTCGAGGAAGGCGATCGCGGTCTGCGGACCGACCTGCTGCAGGCGGATGTGCCGGGCGCGCTCCTCGGCTTCGGCCTCGGTGTCTCCGAGGACGAAGGTGGCGGCCGGGAGGATCTTCAGCTCGTCGGGGGTGCGCCCGTATTTGGCCAGGCGGCCCTTGAGGTCGGCGTAGAAGCGCTGCCCGTCCGCCAGGGTGCCGTGGCCGGTGAAGATCGCGTCGGCCGTGGCCGCGCCGAATTCCCGGCCGTCGTCGGAGTCGCCCGCCTGCAGCAGCACCGGGTGGCCTTGCGGGCTCGGCGGGAGCACGAATCGGGCGGCGATGTCGAATTGCGTTCCGCGATGCCGGGTTTCCGGGATGTCGCGGGCGAACACCCCGGCCTCCCGATCGACGACCAGGTAGTCCGCGGCCCAACTGTCCCACAACGCCCGGGTCACCTCGACGGTCTCGGCCGCGCGGCGGTAGCGCTGCCCGTGCTCGAGATAGCCGCCGCGCCGGAAGTTCGCACCGGTGAACGCGTCGGAGGAGGTCACGACGTTCCAGGCCGCGCGCCCGCCGGAGAGGTGGTCGAGCGAGGCGAATTGCTTGGCCAGCTCGAACGGTTCGTTGTAGGTGCTGTTGATGGTGCCGGCAAGGCCGAGCTTCTCGGTCACCCCGGCCAGCGCGTTGAGCACGGTGAAGGTGTCCGGCCTGCCCACGACGTCCAGATCGTGGATGCGGCCGAGGTGTTCGCGCAGACGCAGTCCTTCGGCGAGGAAGAAGAAGTCGAACAGGCCGCGCTCGGCGGTCCGCGCCAGATGCTCGAACGACGCGAAATCGATCTGGCTGCCCGACTCGGGATCGCTCCAGACGGTGGTGTTGTTCACGCCGGGGAAGTGGGCGGCGAGGTGGACGGGCTTGCGGGGCTTGTCGGTCACGACAGCGTGCCTTCCGTGCTGGTGGCGTAGCGGCTCGCCGGGCGGGGCAGGCCGAGGCGAGCGCGTAAAGTGCCCGCGGGCAGCGGTTTCCGGTCCAGTGCGGGCAGCTGGCGCACGGCGGCGGGAAGCGCGAGGGGGCGCAGGACCACGCCGTCGGCGGCCTCGGCGGCGGCCACGTCCGCGAGCAGTTCACGCAGCGTCGCGGTGGTCCCGACGTGGCGCAGGGCGGTCGGCGCGGGGGTGCGGACCGGGTCGGCCCAGCTGTCCAGAGTGTGGACATCCACGCGTGCCGTGTCCGGGGAGTCCGCCAGATGGATGTCCAGATCCAGCAGCACCTGCACGCTGTCGGGGTCGCGTCCCGCGGCCGTCAGCGCGGCACGCACTTCGGTGCGCCGCGTCCGTGCCGCGTCGAGATCCGCCGCGTCGATCCGGATCAGGTCGGCGCGGCGCAGCGCGACCTCGGTGTCGGCCGCGCCGTCTGCGCGCACCGCGACGATCGGCTGACCCTGGGGCGAGCGCGGAGTGATCGATGGCCCCTTCACCGCGAAGTTGTCGCCGGTGAAGTCGATGTAGTGCAGTTTGTCCCGGTCGACGAAGCGGCCGGTCGCGGCGTCGCGGATCTCCGCGTCGTCCTCCCAGCTGTCCCACAGCCGGGTGACGACATCGATCGCCTCGTCGGCCTCGTGCCACAGCGCGGCCGTCTCCTGTGCCGGTTTGCGTCCGAACGCCCGCGCCTGCTCGTCTCCTTCGGAAACGGTGACCTCCCAGCCCGCCCGGCCAAGCGTGGCGAAATCCAGGCTCTGGAACGCCTTCGCCAGATGGAACGGCTCGGTGTGGGTGACCGGCGCCTGCGGGATCAGGCCGACGCGGTGAGTGGCGGCGGCGACGCGGGCGGCGATCGCGACCGCGTCGAGCCTGCCCCGGGTGGCGCCGGGGCCGCCGGGCTGCAAGCCGAACGAGTCGGGCAGGAACACCGCGTCGACGCCCGCCCGCTCGGCCGCGACGATCAGATCGACCCAGTACCGCCCGGTGAACAGGTCTTCGGCGCGTGAGTCGGCACGCCGCCAGGACGCGGGGTGCGCGCCGGTCCCCGCCGCCTCGACGGCGAGGAAGAGGCCGGAATCCGTCATCAGGCCGTGCCCTCCGCGTCGATCTGCTGCCGCAGCGCCGGGTGCGTGCCCGCTCCTGCGACATCGGGGGCCGAGAACAACGCCTGCTGCCACAGCGCGGCGCGTATGCCGGGCGAGGAGCGGACGACGCGGCGGTCCCGCTCGGCGCGGACCGGTGCGACCGCGTGGACCCGCGCGTTACCGGAGATCTCGGCGGCGCGCGGGGCGCGCAGGCGGGTGCGCCACCAGCGGGCCGGGTCGGCTTCGAAGGCGGCGGGGTCGGCTGGAACGTCCGGCGCGGCGGCCGGTTCGGCGTCGGCGTCGGGCTTCCGGTTGAAGGCGGAGTACACCATCAGGGCGATCCTTTTCGGTCGGTGCCACCATGTGCTCGGCTTGTGGCCGGTGGTGGGCTCCGGTGAGCGGGGAGGGGTAATCGCGGAGGACGAGACGGCGGGTTCCGGGCGGCTGCGGCACGGAACCCAGCGCCGCCGGTTCAGCACGCGGCTGTGGCGGTAGGTCGGATTCGGCATCAGGACGCGCCTTTCGCCAGGGCGGGCGCCGGTATGGCCGACAACAGTTCACGGGTGTACTCGTGGCGCGGATCGCCGAAGATCTCGGCGGTGCGGCCGGATTCGACGATGCGGCCGTGCCGCAGCACCGCGACGTGATCGCTGATGCGGCGCACCACAGCCAGATCGTGCGAGATGAACAGGTAGCTCAGCGACAACTCGGCCTGCAGCCGGTCGAGCAATCCGAGAATCTGCGCCTGCACCGAGGCGTCCAGCGCGGAGACCGGTTCGTCGAGCACCAGCAGTTCCGGATGCAGCGCCAGCGCCCGGGCGATGGCGACGCGCTGACGCTGTCCCCCGGACAACTCGGCGGGCCTGCGCTGGGCGAAACCGGGCGGGAGCGCGACCTGCGCGAGCAGTTCCGCCACGCGGTCGCGGCGCTGCGCGCGGTTCCCGATGCCGAACGCGCGCAACGGTTCCTCGACGATCGCACCGACCCGCCAACGCGGATCCAGTGAGGCGTAGGGGTTCTGGTACACCACCTGGAAGCGTTTGCGCAGTGCGCGCAGCCGCGACCCGCGGGCCCGCGACAGCGACTGCCCGTCGAAGGTGACCTCGCCGCGGTCGGGTTCGGTGAGCCGCAGCGCGATCCGCGCGGTGGTGGACTTGCCCGATCCGGATTCGCCGACCAGCGAGAGGGTCTCGCCGCGACCGAGTTCGAAACCGACGCCGGCCACCGCCGTCACGCTGTCGCCCCCGTGCGCCCGGAAGGTCTTGTGCACCTCGCGCAAGACCAGTAGCGGCTCGCCCGTCCTGGGCTTGGGCTCGCGGTAGCCGTCGGCGGGCGCGAGGCTGGGTGAGGCGGCGAGCAGGCGCTTGGTGTACGGGTGGTGCGGCGTGGCCAGCAGTTCGGCGGTGGCGCCGCTTTCCACCACCTCGCCGCCGTTGAGCACGACCAGGCGGTCCGCGCGTTCGGCGGCGACGGCCAGATCGTGGGTGATCAGCAGCACCGCCGTGCCGCGCGCCGCGATCTGCTCGGCGAGCCGATCCAGTACCCGGCGCGCGACGGTCGCGTCGAGCGCGCTGGTCGGCTCGTCGGCGATGACCAGGTCCGGTGCGCAGGCCAGCGCCGAGGCGATCAGCACCCGCTGGCGCTGCCCGCCGGAAAGCTCGTGCGGGTACTGGGTGGCCCGTAGTTCGGGCCGGTCCAGTCCGGCGTCGGTCAGCAGCTCGATCGCCCGCGCCCGTGCCGCTTTGCGGTCGGCCAGTCCGTGTACCAGCAGCGATTCGGCGACTTGGTCGCCGATTCGCCGGACCGGATTCAGCGACAGCCCGGGGTCCTGCGGGACGAAGCCGATGCGCGCTCCCCGCAGCCGCCGCAGCGCGCGTTCGGAGCCGGTGTCGACCACGGCGCCGTCGAAGGTCACGGTGCCACCCGCGATCTCGGCGTTCGCGCCGAGCAGGCCGATCACGGCGTGGGCGAGCGTGGACTTGCCGGAACCGGACTCGCCGACCAGCGCCACCACCTCGCCGCGGGCCACGGTGAGTGACACACCGTCGAGCGCGGTGACCGGGCCGGTGTCCGAGCGGTAACGAACCCGCAGGTCCTCGACGTGCAGCAGTGGAGATGCCGGGGCGCTCACGCGCGTTCTCCCTTCCCGATCGCGCGGCCGAGGCGCTGCGCGGCGAGCACGACGGCGATGATGACGAGACCGGGCAGGGTGGTCATCCACCACGCGGTCGCGAGATAGTTGCGGCCCTCGGAGATCAGCGTGCCCCACTCGGGCGTGGGCGGCTTCGCGCCGTAGCCGAGGAAGCTCAGCGCCGACACGGCCAGCACCGCCATGCCGAATTCCACCGCGGCCAAGGCGAGTACGGGCTGGATGGAATTGGGCAGCACGTGCCTGGCCAGCACCGTGTACCAGCGTGCGCCCGCGGCGTGGGCGGCCTCCACGTACACCGCCTGGCGCACCCGCAGCACTTCCGATCGCATCACGCGGGCGAAATTGGCCACCAGCGAAATGCCCACCGCCAGCGCTACGTTGCGGGTGCCGAAGCCGAGCGCGGTGACCAGCGCGAGCGACAGCAGCAGCGAGGGCACCGACAGCAGCACGTCGACCAGCCGCATGACGATGGCGTCCACCACGCCGCCGACCGCGCCGGACAACAGCCCGAGCAGCGCCCCGGCGACCAGCGCTATGCCCACCGCGGCCAGGGTGGCGGTCAGCGAGAGCCCGGCGCCGTGCACCATCCGGGTGTACAGATCGCGCCCGAGATTATCGGTGCCGAACCAGTGTCGAGCGCTCGGGCTCTGCAACTTCTGCGCGGGCACGCCGGTCAGCGGGTCGCCACCGGCGAAGACCGACGGCGCCAGCGCCCACCCCACGGCGAGCAGCGCGACGGCGCCCGCCACCAGCAGTCCGGCATTGCCGCGCAGAGTCTTCCACCGCACGGCCGGTCGTCGCAGACCGGTCAGCACCGCTGCGCGCTGTTCCTCGGTGACGTCAACCACGGGTCCGTACCCCCTCGGCGAGTGGTGCGCCGAGCAGGAGCCCGGCGTTACGAATGACGGGAGCGTGGTCAGGCACGGACGATCGCCTCCTCGGCGGTCTCGGCGGCGGTCTGCTCGGACTCGCCGCGCACACCGCGAGAGCGGGCGGCGATGCGCGGGTCGAGCAGCGGATACAGCAGGTCCACCGCCAGATTCACGCTGACGAACACCACTGAGGTGAGCAGCACGATGCCCTGCACCACGGGGATGTCCTGCGCCAGCACCGCGGTCTGGGTCAGCCGCCCGACGCCTTGGCGGGCGAAGACGGTCTCCACCACCACCGATCCGGCGAGCATGTTGCCGACCAGGACCCCCGCGATGGTGAACGCGGGCACACTGGCCGGGCGCAGCACGTGCGTGCGCCGCACCCACCAGCGCGACCCACCCTTGGCCAGGGCCACGTCGACGAACGGCTGACGCCAGGTCGTCTCCAACCCGGCGGTGAGCACTTGTGCGATGACCGCGCCGATCGGCAGGGCCAGGGTGAGTGCGGGCAGCACCGTGCCGGCGAAACCGTGTCCGCCGAATGCCGGAGCCAGCCGCAATTGGAACGAGAACACTTGCAGCAGTAGCAGTCCGGTCCAGAAGGTCGGCACCGAGACGCCGAGCGACGGCAGCGCGGCCAAAGCGTTGCGCAGCCAGGGCCGCCGGGTCTGGGTGGCCGCGAACGCCAGCGCGACGCCGCCGACGACCGCGAAGAGCAATGCGGTGCCGGTCAATTCGAGCGTGGCGGGCAGCGCGTCACCGATCGCGCCGGTGACCGGCTGCCCGGTCGCGATGGAATGCCCGAGGTCGCCGCGCACGGCGTGCCCGAGCGCGGTCGAATACTGTTCCCACAGCGGCCGATCCAGCCCGTAGCGGGCCTGCATCTCGGCGATGGCGGCCTTGTCCACCGGCGTGCCTGCGCCGCCGCCGTCGGCCGCGATCGAGATCGGGTCGGCGGGTAGCAGGTACAGCACAACGAACGACAGCGTGAACGCCGCCCACAGCACCCAGATCGCCTGCAGTGCCCGCAGGGCCAGATAGCGCGCCATGACTACCGTCCGCTCAGCCAGGTGTCGAAGAACTGCAATCGGGCGGAGGCTTCGAACTTCAGATCGCGCGTGTTCGCGCTCGCGCCGATCGCCTGGGACAGCTCGACGGTCGGCAGCTGCAGTCCGGCGTCGAGCACCTGTTCCTGCGCGGTGCGGATAAGCCCGTTGCGTGTCGCGGCGTCGACGGTGCTGACCTGCCCGTTCAGCGCGTCGTCCAACGCGGGTACGGGGCCGCGCGCGTTGAGATTGCGCCCTTCGAGGCCGAAGGTGGTGCGCAGGATGTCACCGTCGGCGCGAGTGGTGTTGCCGTAGAAGGAATCGAAATCCTTGCTGCTCTGGCGCGCCGTGGCCTCCGCCGACGACACCAGGTCCAGCTTCAGCTCGACGCCGACCTGCCGCAACTGCTGCTGCACCAGTTCGAGGATCGCCTGGTTGCCCGCGAACACCTGGCTGAACAGCACCGAGAACGACAACCGCTCGCCGTTTTTCGTCCGGACGCCGTCCGCGCCGGGCAGCCACCCGGCCTGATCCAGGAGCGTGCGCGTCTTCGCCGGGTCGTAGGCCAGACGCGCGGAGAGGTCGGTGTAGCCGGGTGTGGTGCTGGCGAGTGTGCTGGTGGCGGGCTTGAATTGCGGGCCGAGCACGGTGTCGACCAGTTGCTTGCGATCGATGGCGGGCAGCAGGGCCCGGCGCACCGCCGGATCGCGCAACGGACCTCTGGTGACGTTGAGCTGCAAGCCGAACGGCACACCCGGGTTGGCGGTGCTGAGCACCCGGCCACCCGCCGCTTCGATCTGCGGAGCGTCCTGCGGCAGCGCGTCGCTGATCGCGTCCAGCTGCCCGGAGGCGAGACTGCCGGTGCGGACGCCGGATTCGGGCACCACGGTGAACTCGATCTTGTCCAGGTAGGCCTCGCCCCGATGGGCGAACACCGCCGAACCCCAGTGGTAGCCGGTCCGTTTGGCCAGCGTCACCGCGGCGTCCTGGCGGTAGGCCGCGTAGGTGAACGGTCCGCTGCCGACGTTGTCGCCGAGGCAACGCTGCTCGGCAGGCTTGGCCGTGGTCACGTCGGCCAGGATGCCGAGCGCCGCGGTCGAGGACGCCTGCAGGAACGGTGCGTTGGGCTTGCTGAACTCGACCCGGGCGGTGAGCCGGTCCACAGCCGTGGTCCCGACGTAGCCGGTGAGGTAGCTGCTGCCCAGCGGCGCCTTGCCCGAGCCGATCTTCACTACCGAATCGAACGTGTTGCGCACCGATTCGGCGGTGAGCGGCGTGCCGTCGCTGAAGGTGACGCCGTCGACGAGGTGGAAGGTGAAGACCTTCGCGTCGGGGCTCGTCTCCCAGCTCTGCGCCAGCCACGGCTTCAGCTCGCCGGTGGCCGGGTCCTGGTCGGTCAGCGAATCCACGATCTGCCGGGCGACGTACAGCGTCTGATTGGTGCCCGCCTGGGCGGGATCCGAGCAGGTCGGTGCCTGCGACAGGCCGTAGCGCAGTACACCGCCCGGCTGGGGCGGGCCCGCGTCGCCGCCGGGCGCGGCCGAATCACTGCCGCAGGCGGCCACGGTGGTGGCCGCGGCGAGCGCGCCGGCCAGCGCGACGATTCGGTGACGGGTTCGGATCACGGGGCAACTCCAGATACTTCGGGGCGGGGGAGCTCCTCGCCCTGGTCGGGGTCGGTATCGGCGACACCGGTCGCCAACGGTCGGCTGGGGATGCGGCGGCGCAATTCCGGCGCCACCTCGGCTTGGAACAGCTCGAGGCCGTCCAGGTACTGCCGCTCGGGGCGGCCGTCGCGTTCGGCGGACAGGTGGATCACCTCGTGGCCGAGGTGCTCGTGCTGGCGGCCGACCTTGTCGATCACCTGCTCCGGGCTGCCGATCAGCGCCGAACTGCGGGCCACGTAGTCGTCGAGGGTCTCGAACACCACCGGCAGCCCGCGTTCGCGCGCCAGCGCCAGCCGCGCTTCGAAGATCGGCGCGTAGGCCGCGAGCGCCTCCTGCGAGGTGCGCGACACCTGGAATCCGGCGGTGCCCGCGCCGACCAGCGCGTCGGCGGGGTCGTGGCCGTGGAACGCCCAGCGCTCCCGGTAGTGGCGCACCAGCTCGGCATACGGCTCGATCGGGTTGGTGACGTTCGCCGAGAACAGTGGATCACCGTGGCGCGCGGCCAGTTCCACCGATTCGCGGCTGGTGGCGCTGCCGTGCCAGATCCGGATCTTCGGCTGCCACGGCCGGGGCAATGCTTTGGCCTCGCGCAGCGGCGGACGGAAGCGCCCCGACCAGGTCACGCTGTCACCGGCCCACAGGGCGCGGAACAGTTCGTAGCCTTCGCGATTGCGGGCCCACTGGTCGTCGGGCGTGACGTGGTACAGCTGCGCCTGTGCGGCGCCGTTGCCCTTGCCGATGATCAGCTCGAGCCGCCCGCCGGACAGGTTGTCCAGCGTGGAGTAGTCCTCGAAAGCGCGCACCGGGTCGAGCAGGCTCAGCGTGGTCACCGCGGTGAACAGCGTGATCCGCGAGGTGAGGGCGGCCAGGTGGGACAGGATGACCGGCGGCGCGGCGGACAGGAACGGCTCCTCGTGCCGCTCGCCGACGGCGAACCCGTCGTAGCCCAGTTCCTCGGCCAGCCGCGCCTGGCCGACGACGTCGCGCAGGCGTTCCCGGGTGCCGGGCAGGCGGCCGGTCCGCGGGTCGGGTACCCGGGTCACCAAAGTGAACAGCAGGAACTTCACGCGATCGCTCCCAGCGCGGGCAGCTGCTTCTCGAAGGGATGCGGCCCGATCTGTTCCGCGGGCAGGTCCGGGTCGTAGAGCGCGCGGTAACCGGCGGCGAGATAGAGGCCGACCGCTTCGGGCTGACGCGGTCCGGTGGTCAGGTAGATCCGCCGGTAGCCGCGGCGCGCGATCTCGGCTTCCAGCTGCTCGAGTACGAACAGTCCGAGCCCTTGCCTGCGGTGCTCCCGCGAGGTCCAGATCCGCTTCAGCTCCGCGGTGTGCGCGTCGTAGCGCTGGAAGGCACCGCCCGCCACCGCTTCTCCGTCGCGGGTGACGACCAGCAGGGCGCCGTGCGGCGGCGCGAACGCGGTGGCCGGGTGCTCGCGCAACGAGGCGTGCACCTCGCCGGGCGTGCGACCGTAGCGGCTGCTGTACTCGAGGGCGAGTTCGGCGAGCAGGGGCGCGGCCAGGGGGTCGTCCTGGGCCACCCGGTGCACGCGCAGCGTCGGGGTCGAGAGCGGTTGTGTCATCGGCTCAGCGCTTCTTCGGCAGGCCGGGCGGGTTGATCCGCGATTCGGTGACCGTCTCGCTCTGCAGGCCCCAACGGTCGATCACCTGCTGATATGTGCCGTGCTCGATGGCGTAGGCGAGCGCGTGCTGCACGGCGGTGATCAGCCCGTTGTCCTTCTTGGTGAGCACCGCGATCTCGCCTTGCAGCGCCTCGCCCGCACCGGAGAAGGTGCCCACGATCCTGGTCTGCTTCGCGGTGGCCGCGTGGTAGATCGCCGTCGGGTTCGGGCCGAGGTAGCCGTCGAGCCGCTGCGAGGCCAGCGCCAGGTAGTAGTCGGTGGTCTGCTGGAAGTAGGCGATGTCGATCGGAGGCAGGCCCTCGGCCCGGTTCTGCTCGTTCCACTTCACCAGCAGCTGCTCCTGGTTGGTGCCGCTGCCGACCCCGATCCGCTTGCCCGCCAGGCTCGTCCGATCCTTGTATGCCAGCTTGCTCTGGATCGGCACCTCCAGCGCGACGTTGTCCTTGCGGTAGGTCGCGAAGTCGTACTTCTCCTTGCGTTCCTCGGTGACGGTGACGTTGGAGATGAACGCGTCCACCTCACCGGAGTCCACCCGCACGAAGTTCTGCGACCAATCGGCCACCTGCGCATCGAGTTTCAGGCCGAGGATGTCGGCGACCAGCGAGGCGAAGTCGATCTCCGAGCCGACCACCGTCCGGTCGTCGGTGGCGTAGAACCGCAGCGGCGGCGCTGCCCCGGACGTGCCGGTCACGACCAGCGTGCCGCGGTCGCGGATCGCCTTCGGCACCTCGGCGGCGATGGCATCGACCTTGGCGGCCCGAACGCGGCCGGACTGGGCGGGGGAGAGGTCGAAGGTGACCGAACCGGCGGGCTGCGCGGCGTTGTCCGCCTCGGGTTCGGTGCAGCCGGTGGCCAGCAGCACGACCGCGGTCGCGGCGGCGGTGACCAGGGCGGAGAACTTCATCGGATACCTGTTCGTCAACGGACTCGGGAAAGGAACGCGCGAGTGCGCGGGTGTTCGGGATGGTCGAGAACGACCGAGGGCGGGCCCTGCTCGACGATGACGCCCTCGTCGAGGAACACCACGGTGTCGGCGACCTCACGGGCGAAGCCGATCTCGTGGGTGACGATCACCAGCGCGGTGCCGCCGTGCGCCAGATCGCGGATCACGTCGAGCACTTCGCCGACCAGTTCCGGGTCCAGCGCGGAGGTGGGCTCGTCGAACAGGATCACGCGGGGGCGCAGCGCCAGCGCGCGGGCGATCGCCACCCGCTGCTGCTGCCCGCCCGACAGCCTGCGCGGATACGCGTCCGCCAGGTGCCCGATGCCGACCCGATCCAGCAGCAGGCGTGCCTCGCGCTCCACCTCGGTCCGATCGCGCCGCTGCGCGGACAGCGGTGCGAGCGTGACGTTGTCGAGCACGGTCAGATGCGGGAACAGATTGAACTGCTGGAAGACGAAGCCGATCCGGGAGCGCTGCTTGCGCACCGCGTGGTCGGGCAGCGCGTGCAAGCGGTCGCGCCGCAGCCGATATCCGATCAGCTCGCCGTCGATGTGCACGGTGCCCGCGTCCAGCGTCTCCAGATGGTTCACCACGCGCAGCAGGGTCGACTTGCCCGACCCGGACGGGCCGATCACGGCCACCACCTCGCCGGATCGCACGGTGAGATCGATGCCGCGCAACACTTCGTGCGAGCCGAAGGATTTCCGGACGCCGCGGACCTGCACGGCGGGTGTGGCGCTCATCGGGTCGCTCCGCGCGGTGCGGCGGGACCGGCCTCGGCGACCTCGCGCAGCTTCCGCCACGCGCGTTGCGGCGGCGTCGGCGGCGGCGTGCGGTGCGCGCCCTTGGCGTAGTGGCGTTCGATGTAGTACTGCGCCACCGAGAGCGCCGTGGTGAGCACGATGTACCAGACCGTCGCGACCATCAGCAGCGGCACCACCCGTCCGTTGCGCCCGTAGATGACCTGGACCTGGTAGAACAGCTCGGCGATCGCCATCACCGACACGATCGAGGTGCCCTTGAACAGGCTGATCACCTCGTTGGCCGCGTTCGGCAGGATCGAGCGCATCGCCTGCGGCACCACCACCGTGCGGAATTGCCGCAGCCGTGGAATCCCCAAGGCGGCGGCGGCTTCCAGCTGACCAGCGTCCACCGAGATGAACCCGGCCCGGATGATCTCGGCCGAATACGCCGCCTGATGCAGCGCCAAGCCGATCACGGCGGCGGTGAAACCGCTGATCACCCCGTTCACCTCGAAGGTGAACAGCGCGGGCCCGAACGGGATGCCGACCGAGAGGGTCCGATACAGGTAAGCGATGTTGAACCAGAACAGCAGCTGCACGATCAGCGGGATCGAGCGGAATGCCCAGATGTAGACCCACGCGATCACCCGCAGCACCGGGTTGTTCGACAGCCGGGCGATCGCGAGCGCGGTGCCGAGCAGAAAACCCAGCGCCGTGCCCCACGCGGTCAGCTCCAAGGTGACCCGCAGCGCCGACAGCACCGACTCGGCCGTGATGTACCGCGCGAACGTCGGCCAATCCCAGCCGGGATTGGTGGCCAGCCCGTGCACGAACTGGGCGAGCAGGATCAGCGCGACGGCACTGATCACCCAGCGCCAGGGATGCCGGGTCTTCGCGACGGTCGGCGTCGTGCCGGTCTCGGCGGGGGCCGGTGTTCCGGTCGGGTCCGGTTCGGTCGGCGCGGCGGCCTCGGGGGCGGCGTCCGGCGCGGTGGACGCGCTCATGACGGGTCCTCGATGATCACTTCGGTTCCTCCATCGGTCCCGGCGGAAGCACCCGCACCCGGTGACCGGGGGGTTGCTGCGACGTCGACGAGCCAGGTCTCTCGGTCGCTCTGGATGGTTGGCGCCGACCCCCCTTCAGCGGATGTCAGGGGCGAGCCGAATCATGATGCCCAGCAAGGGAAGCCTGGAACAAGAGAAGTAATCACCGTGAGCGTAGATCTTGTCGACGCCGATTCATCGGATCTTTGTAGTAACCGGGCGTGCGCTGCTCTGCCGAGGGCGAGGTGAGTTTCCGCGCTTCGCCGATCCAGGGCGCGTGGCGCCGGACTGGGATGGTCCGATGCAGCATACGGCTATCGCCGACGCGGGGGAACGCCGGTGGGCGACGCGGAGGTCCGTTCCGGGCAAACAGGACTCGCCACGAAATTGCTGTGTGCAATCTCGGCTGCTGATTGCGTTTGCCGGAGTACTGTCCCCCTCGATCGTTCCGCCGATGAGGAGGTTTCGTGACCATATTGCGCCGTCTGACCCAGTTGTCCGCTGTCGCGACCAGTTCGATCGCCTTCGTGCTCGCCGGGCCGGGGGTCGCGTTCGCGGCTCCGGATGCCACGATTCCCGCGTTTCCCGAGGACTCCGTGCCGATCGCCGCCCCCGGTGACCTGTTCGGCGCGTATCAAGCCGCGCTCGACGCGTTGCGCGCGCTCGGTATCCAGCCGTTCGCGTACCCGAGCGCGTCGGCGTTCTGCCTCGACAACACCACGGCCGGTCTGGCGCCCGCCGTGGCAGGCGCCATTCCGGGGCCGTGGCCGAAGACCACCGTCCAGATTCCCGGCCAGGACCTCAGCGCCGTCAAGGCCGGGCAGGCCATGTTCACCTTCGTGCCCTACGGGCTCGGACCGGACGGCCCGAATACCGCCGGAATGCAGGTGAGCTGGCTGAATCTGAGTACCGGTCGCAGCGGCACCGCCGCCATGGGGCCGCTGCCCGAGGTCGCGCGTTCGATGGTTCCCGCGGCCGTTCCGCCGGACCAGCGGCCCGCGGCCGAGCAGGCGATCCGGGACTTCCTCGTCGCGTCCCTCCCGATGGGCGGGGTGCGCGCGGTCCCGGTGGACACCGGGAAGGGCACCGTGCTCGCCGCGATGTTCGGCACGGTGCAGAACGGCGCCAAGTCCTGCTTCTTCCTGCCGACGGTGGGAATCACCCCGGTGCCATGAGATTTCCGTCACCGCGGCACGGCTGCTCAGGGAAGCGGCCGACCTTTCCAGCGCGCCGTGCCGCGGCGACGGGCCAGGTGTGACCGCACCCACAAAAGCAGATACACCGCCACCGACACCGGATGCGCGACGGCGGCAGGCAGATCCGAAGGTTTCAGCGGGCCGCCGGTTTCGGTCGAGCGGGCCAGCAGTCGCCCGGCGACGGCGGCGAGCCAGCCGGCCAGGCCCGCCCGGCGGTGCGCCCCGCGGCCGAACACCGCCACTGCGGGCGGCACCCAATAGGCAAGGGCGGCAACCAGTCCCACCGCCGCTCCACCCGTTATCGTGCCGTCGTAGGCCGACCAGAGCCAGCGGGAGTAGCCCGCGTCCAATTCCGCGGCGTCGCGATACATCCTGGTGCGGGCCAGCGGTCCCGCGGCCACCAGAACCGTGGAATGACCGGCTCGCCGCAGCGTACGGGCGATGTCGAGGTCTTCGGTGACGCTTCCGGCCACCGCCGTGTGGCCGCCCACCGAGCGGTACGCGGCGTTGTCGAACACGAGGAACTGCCCGCAGGCCACCGCCGTGGCGGGCCGCAGGCTCCGGTCGACCGCGGTGACCGGCAGCGTCGAGGCCCACGACCAGCACAGCAGGGGCTGCACCAGCGCCTCCGCCACCGAGCCTGCCACCTGCAGCGGCCAGGGGGAGACCAACGCGGCGCGTCGTTCGCGCAGCGCGCCGACCGCCGCCGCGAGCGCCGTCGGGGCCAGCCGCACGTCGGCGTCCAAGAAGATCAGCACCGGCGTCGACACCTCCTCGGCCAGCCGGACGCAGGCGGCGGCTTTTCCGGTCCAGCCGGGGACCGGATCGGACTCACTGTGCAGCAAGGTGAAACGCGGGTCGCCGTCGATCGCCGCGCGGGCCGCGGCGCCGGTGTCGTCGGTGGACGCGTCATCGAGGACGCGTACCGCCATGCGCGGCACGCCCACCTGGGCGCGCAGGTCGCCGATCAGCTCGGGTAGCCGGTCGGCCTCGTCGCGCGCCGGGATACAGACCGTGACCGGTTCGATCACCGTCGTCGGGGTGTTCGTCAACCGCCGTACGGTGATCCGGTTGTACAGCGCGATGCCCGCGCCCAACACGGCGACCGCGGCGGCGAAGGACGGCAGGATCGAGTTCGCGCGCAACGTCTTCGGCAGGTCGGCACTCACCATGTGGGCCACGCTATCGCGGCACACCGACCTGTCGCTCAGCGATTCTGCGTCACCGAGCGCCACCAGCGGCTGAGCGAGAAGCCGACCTCCGGCGCGCCGGGCGCGGCGGGGTTGCGGTCCATGTACGCCATGGCCGCGACGATGGCGGCCACCGCGAGCGTGATGCCGCCCGCGATGCCCGCCCAGCCCGCGAACGAGCGGGTGTTCGGGTCGGCGTAACTGACCTCGGCGCGCAATGTGGAGACATCGCCGGGCGGCAGCTTCCAGGAGACGACGTTGTCGCCCTCGCGGCTGCCGTTGGTCTTTGCGACGCGGGCCGGGAACGCGATGGTGAACTGCACGTCCGAGCCGTGCGGCGGCACCGATTTCAGATCGACCCGCCCGCTCAGGCTGACCAGGTCGCCGGTGCGCTGGAATTGCAACTGGAACATGCCCTGGGTCTGCTCGGACAGCCCGCCGAGCTGCTGCACCTCGCCGAACGACAGATCCTCGAAGAAGACCTGGCTGCCCATATATCCGTCCTGGGCGTACGGCTCCACCCGCACCTTGGCGGCCAGTGTCTCGGGCGCCTTCAGCTGCGGGCCCTTGTCCCCGGCGTCGGCGGGCACCACGGCGGCGACGATCCGTCCGGACACCCGGTCGTTGGACGAGACCCCCATCGAAACCTGGACCCGCAGGCACGCTGCGAGCATCGGGACCAGCATCGCCGCGAGCAGGACGACCGAAGCGGCACGCGCGGCACGGCGTGGGACCCGCCGCAGCGGGCGATCCGGGGTATCGAGCTTCGTGGTGACGGGACTCGGCTGCACGGGTGACATCGTGCCAGGCCGTCCGCCCGGAATGAAACGCGCCACTCATCGCGCGCGTCGGCGCGCCGAGTGCGGGGAATCACGCCGGGTCAGCGGCGCGCGCGAGCCAGGACGACGAGCAGGGGAACACCGAGCACACCCATACCGGCGAAACCGTATCCGGCCGACGGCAGGAGACCGAGGAACACCGCGTGGGCCAGCGCCGACCCCAGCCAGGTCCACAGGAAGAAGGCCACCGGTACGGCGACCGCGATCGCGCGGCCACCCGGTCGCGCTACCCGTACGGGATCCGGAGCCGCTCGCTCCCAGAGCGCCAGCAAGCAGCCCATCACGAGCGCGACAGCGAACCAGCCCAGGTAGTTGGTCACCGGAATCAGGTCCAGCCCGGGCAGGCCGGAGTGGGTGTCACACCAGGCCCACTGCCCGTCGGTCACCATCTGCGAATCCAGGAAAAGATCCCAGCCCACCGCGCCCACCGCCGTCGCGAGGACCCGCGTGACCGTGTGCCGTGACAACAACCCGGCCACCACCCACACCGGATACATCCCGCCGGTCCAGGCCAGCGGGACGAGCAGCGGGACCGTGAGCAGAGCGGGCCCGAGCCGGTCGGTCGCGTACTCGTAGCAGCCGAACGGTATGCCGGTCGCGGTACCGATCACCTCGGCGGTGAGCCCGACGCCGGAGACGATGATCAGGAAACCGACGGCATAGCGCAACCCCCTGGTCGCGGTCGCGTGCGCCAGCGCGGCGGCGGCGGAGAGCAGCACGACCGCGACGGTGACACGGTCGCGCGCACCACCCGCGGCGAGTGGGTAACCGATCTGCGCGATGATCGTCAGCACGATCAAGGCGAGTGGCAGCAGAAAACGCGCGGAGCGGTATCGGAACCGTTCTGTCGCCTCGGGCGGCAGTAAGCCCGAATCCGTCATCTTCGCAGCCACCGCGACAACCTGGGCCGGTTCAGGTCGCGCAGCGCGAGTGCGGCGGCCGTCCGTCCGCTGGCGCCGGAGACGCCGCCGCCGGGATGGGTGGACGCGCCCGTCAGATACAGTCCCGGCGCGCCGGGCACCCGCTGCCCCGCCAGCTCTGGCAGCGGACGCCACAGCATCATCTGGTCCAGCGACATCTCCACGTGCATCACGTTGCCGCCGACGAGCCCGAGTTCGCGCTCCAGGTCCACGGGTGTCTGTACGTGTCTGCGCAGCACCGTCTCCGCGAAACCGGGCGCGTAGGAATCGACTTCGGCGATGATCCGGTCGCCTTCCCGCTGCGCGAGGCCGGCCCAGTCCGCCCCGGAGGCCGGTCGGTACGGGTGCCATTGCGCCCACAGCGACAACTGGTGCTCGCCGGGCGGCGCGATGGTCGGATCCACGGCGCTGAAGCTCATGGCCAGCACGACCGGTCGCGGCGGGAGGTCACCCGCCAGCGCCGCGCCGTGCGCACGACGCAACTGCGCGCGATCGGACACCAGCAATTGCAGGCCGCGGGCGGAGTGATCGATCGGACTGCCGGGATAACGGGGGAGCGCCGAAGTGGCGGCCCGCACCACCATCCCGATCCCGGGACCGACGCGGATGCGCGTGCGCCAGTCGTCGAGCACCGCGCCGTCGAAGCCGCCGTCGCGGAGCAGGTCCAGAGTGGTCAGCACGTGGCAGCCCGCGATCACGGTGCTCGCGCGCAACTCTCGGCCCGAGGCGGTGCGCACCCGCCAGCGGTCCTCGTCGCGACGCAGGGCGGACACCGCGTCGCCCGCGGTCACCACCCCGCCGTCGGACCGCAGCCGCGCCACCAGCGCGGTGGTCAGCGCCCCGCTGCCGCCGACCGCGCGCCCCGGCGGCAGCGTGTGCATGAGCGCGGCGAAGCCGACCATCGGCGCCGTGCCCGGCTCCGACATCGGCGGCCCGGACTGCGCGCCGAACCAGGCCAGCGACGCCTTCAACCGTTCGTCCTCGAAGAACGCGTCCAGCAGGGCGTCGCCGGATTGCAGGAACTCGCGCGAGAGTGCGCTGCCGCCGTTCCTCGCGTCCAGTCCCCAGAACGACCGCACCAGCCTGCCCGGCGTAGGTGCGCCGCCGAACGCCCGCATCACCCTGGCGCTGCGCGGACCCCACATCCGGACGAACCGGCGGTAGGCGTCCGCGTCCCGCGGGCCGCAAGCCGCGGCGATGGAGGCGCAGGTCGCATCCAGGTCGCGATGGAACACCAGGGCGGGGCGATCCGCGTGCGCGGGCGTGAAACCCCATGGGTCGCAGTCGATGTACCGCAGGCCGAAACGGTCGAGTTCGAGGTCCTCGACGATACCGGTGTGGCGGATCATGATGTGCGCCGACGAGCCGCGATCGACCCGGTGGCCGGGGAATCGCTCGACCGTCGACACCGCTCCGCCGAGGACCTCGTCGCGTTCGAGCACTTCGACCTCGTGCCCGGCGCGGGCGAGGTAGCACGCGGCCACCAAGGCGTTGTGGCCCGAGCCGACGACGATCACCGTCACGTGATCCTCACAGCGGCAGCCGCCTGCCGAGGATCGCGAACGGCCGGTTGTCGCCCGCGAAGACGAAATTGCGGACCACATCGGTGAATCCCTGCCTGCGATACAACCGCCAGGCGCGGTTGTCCTCACCGGCGACCTCGGGCGTCGACAGCAGCACCGCCCGCTCGGTGCGGTCGCGCAGCAGCCGTTCCAGCAGCGTGCCGCCGATGCCGCGGCCCTGCGCGGCTGGATGCACATGCAGCTCGGTGAGCTCGAAGTAGTCCGAGAGCAGTTCGCGCGCGGAATGTTCCGGCCAACCCGAACGCCGCATTCCGCTGTGCACCTGCTGATGCCACCACTGGTGCGCGGCGCCGCGATAGCCGTAGGCGATCGCCACGATCGGCGCGTGGCGCAGATCGATCCGGCCGGAGTCGTCGGGCAGCACCGCGGCGACCGCCTGCCAGCCGGGCCGGGTGGTGTGCTCGGTCCACATCGGCGCGCGATGGTTCTCGGTCCCGCGCGGATAGTCCATGGCGGCCACGTAGACCGCCAGCGCGTCGTGCAGCCGGGAGCGCAGGGCCGCCACCGAGAGATCGATGACGGCGGGTGCGGGAGTGTGATTGGGCTTGACGGCGGTCATGGCTCTCGTCGGTCGCGCGGACGCGGAAAGTTGTCGGTGGGCGTCTCTATATTGAAGCTCAATTCAAACGTTCGAATACCTGTTCGGTCCGGGCGGTGCTGGAAAGCGGTGGGGCACGCCGTCTCCAGCGCCGCATACGGGCCAAGGTACGCGAGGGTGGAGGGACGGCGATGTCTGGTCGAGTGGAACATCCGGGCCGGCCCGGCCGGGCCGGCAAGTTGCTGGAGCGCGCGGACGGGTTGCTCATGCAGGCGGCGGGGGAACGAGATCCGCGGGAACGGTTCCGCACCGCCTACCTGGCGGCGCTGCGCGGGGCGGGCGCGGTGATCGCGCTCACGGGCGCCGACACCGCGCCGAGGGCGCGCTCGCGCAACGCGTGGGTGCTGATGCAGCGCGCCGCGCCGGAATTCGTGATGTGGGCGGACTACTTCAGCGCGCGGTCGGAGATCCGGGCGGCACTGGAGGCGGGCCTGGACCGGAATGTCGACGAACACGAGGCGGACGAGTTCTCTTCGCGGGTGGCGGCATTCCTCCACGACGTGGAAGATCTCCTCGCGGCATCGGCCCGGTTGCGGCCCGCCCCTGGAATGACCGGCGGTATGACCGCTTAGTTATCGGCGTGTTGGCCTACCTTCACCTTCGCCCCGGCGACGGGCGGGCTGGTTACGGACTGGCTCCGACTGTGCCCATGAGGCGTACCTCCGCCTCGCTGCGGCCATGCGCGGGCTGATGACGGACTCCGTCCGACTGTGCCCATTAGGCGTACCTCCGCCTTCGCTGCGGCCGTGCGCGGGCTGATGACGGACTACGTCCGACTGTGCCCATTAGGCGTACCTCCGCCTTCGCTCCGGCCATGCGCGGGCTGATGACGGACTCCGTCCGACTGTGCCCATTAGGTGGTCTGGCCCTGATCGAACTCGTATCATTGGTGACAGATGGCCGCCAAGGTCGGCTATCTGTCGTCTACCCGGAGGCGACAGCCACGTCCTAGTGCCGGGGGAGGTACCGTGCCACTCTCCGAGCACGAGCAGCGCATGCTCGAACAGATCGAGAGCGCTCTCTATGCTGAGGATCCCAAGTTCGCCTCGTCCGTCCGCGGCGGACGGCTACGTTCGACCTCGAGTCGTCGCAGACTCCAGGCCGCGGCGTTGTTCGTCCTCGGCCTCTTTCTCCTCGTCGCAGGCATCGCAGCGCCCGTGAAGCCCGGCGGCTTTCCGATCATCAGCCTGATCGGCTTCATCGTGATGTTCGGTGCAGGCGTGCTCCTGCTGCTGGGCACCTCCAAGAGCATCGCCAAGAACGACCGGTCCGGCGGGCAGGCGTCCTCCGGCGGCGGGCGAGGGCGCCAGCGCAAGTCCGGCGGTTTCTCCGAGCGTATGGAGGATCGCTTCCGGCGGCGGTTCGAGCAGGAATAGCTCGCCCGTAGCCTGACAACTTCAGCACGACCGGCGACGCCGCACCGCGATGGTGCGGCGTCGCCGGTTCGTGTGTGTAACCGATCACGCCGCGAATGATCTTCGGGTCCGACTTCCCCCTCGCCCCACACCTCCCCACGAACTTCCCCCACTTCGCCCCCTCCGGTGCCACACCAGGGGGTTTGCTGGGTGTTTTCGGGCGTTTGTCGCCTGGGGCGGCGCGTGTCGGCAGAACTCGCGAAAGTTCTCCACGCCGGTGATAGCTGACATGACCTGCGGAATCGTCTGAGTCGGGAGCCAGATCACCGCTTGTTTCGATTGAAAGTGGGGGAAAGTGGGGTAATGTGGAGCGCGCAGTACTGAAGGGCCGACCATCGAGGTGATCGAATAGGGAGGTATCGAGATGTTTCTCGGTACCTACACACCTCGCTTGGACGACAAGGGGCGACTCACGTTGCCTGCGAAGTTTCGAGACGATCTGGCGGGAGGGTTGATGGTCACGAAGGGGCAGGACCACAGCCTTGCCGTGTACCCGAAAGAGGAGTTCACCGCGCTCGCCCGGCGGGCCGCGGCCGCGTCTCGAAGCAATCCGCAGGCCCGTGCGTTCGTCCGGGCACTCGCGGCCGGAACGGACGAGCAACGTCCGGACGCGCAGGGCCGGATCGTGTTGTCCGCCGACCATCGTCGCTACGCCAACCTGGACAGGGATTGCGTGGTGATCGGTTCGGTCGACTTCCTGGAGATTTGGGACAAGCAGGCGTGGGAGTCCTACCTCGCCGAGCACGAGGAGGACTTCTCGCAAGCCAGAGACGAGTCGCTGGGCGGAATCTTCTAGCCGCGGGCGCGCGAGTGCCACGCGGTCTCTGCCCGGACGCGGACCCTGACGTACTTCCCCGACGCCAGGTGCCGAAAGTTCGGTCAGAGACCACGGGGCATTCGTGTCCGTATGGAAAGCACTGTGTATCAAGGCGACCCGTGTGCGGTGCGCGACGACGCGAGGCAGACTCCGGGAGGTCTAGGTGAACCGTGAACAGCGCGGTCCCCGCCATGTTCCGGTTCTGCTGGAGCGAGCCGACGCGCTGCTCGGTCCGGCCTTGGCCGAGCCGGGCGCGGTCTACGTCGACGCGACACTCGGCCTCGGCGGTCACGCCGAGCATTTCCTGAGCACCTACCCGGGCCTCCGTCTCGTCGGGCTCGACCGCGACACCACCGCGTTGAAGCTGGCTGGCGAGCGGCTCGAGCCGTTCGCGGACCGAATCACGTTGGTGCACACCCGCTACGACGGCATCGTCGACGCGTTGGCGGAGGCCGGCTTGCCCGCCACCGGTTCGGTCTCGGCGATCCTGATGGACCTGGGCGTCTCCTCCATGCAGTTGGACGAGGCCGACCGCGGCTTCGCGTATTCCGTCGACGCCCCGCTGGACATGCGGATGGACCCGACCAGCGGGCCCACCGCCGCCGATGTGCTCAACACCTACAGTCACGGCGATCTGACCCGGGTACTGCGGACCTACGGAGAGGAACGCTTCGCGAGCCGGATCGCCGCCGAGGTGATCCGGCGTCGGCAGAGCAAACCGTTCCACACCAGCGCCGAGCTGGTGGAGCTGCTGTACGCCACGATTCCCGCGGCGACGCGCCGCACCGGAGGGCATCCGGCCAAGCGCACGTTCCAAGCGCTGCGGGTGGAGGTCAACGGGGAGCTCGACTCGTTGCGAGCCGCGCTGCCCGCCGCGCTCGCCGCGCTGCGGGTGGGCGGCCGCATCGTCGTCATGTCCTACCAATCGCTGGAGGACAAGGTGGTCAAGCACGAGCTCACCGCCCACACCGCGTCCAGGACGCCGGTGGGCCTGCCGGTCGAGCTTCCCGGCATGGGACCGGAGTTCCGGATGCTGACCCGTGGCGCGGAGAAGGCGACCGAGCAGGAGGTCGAGGACAACCCGCGGGCGGCCCCGGTACGCATGCGCGCCGCCGAGCGGATCCAGGAGGCGCGGTGAGCGATCAGTGCCCGCATCGCGCCGGCCGGGTGCGGATGTCCCGCAGCGGTAGCGGAGGCCGGATGAGACAGCGGAGCGCTGTGCTCGCCCGGCATCCCCGGAGGACAGAGGAGGGGAATCTATGAGCGTGCGGACGAGGACCGTCGAAGCGCCGGGCCGGGTCGCCCGGCGGGTCCAGGACGCCGAGCGGGTGAAGTCGGGCGCGGCGCAACGCGCCTATGCCCGGCGGCGAATGCGCGAAAGTGGTTCGGACAGCGCGTTCCTGCCCACCGTGCGGCGCTCGGCGATGGCGGCGCGCATCCCGTTCGTCACGGCGATCATCGCCCTGCTCGGTTGCGGCCTCGCGCTGACCTTGCTGCTGACCACCCGTGCCGCCGAGGACAGCTATCAGCTCGGCGACGCGCGGGCGACGAACCGGCGGCTGGCCGACGAGCGCGCGGCCCTGCAGCGCGAGGTCGAGGTCGCCGATTCGGCCCCCGAACTGGCCCTGCGGGCGCGTGAACTGGGCATGATCCCGGCCAAGGACCCGGCTCGCCTGCTGGTCGGTCCCGACGGCTCGGTCACGGTGATCGGCAAGCCCGCCCCGGCCGAGGGCACTCCCGTGCCGCCGCTGAACGCCTCGCCTTCCGCGCGGTCGCCGAGAGGGGAGCGGGTGGTGCCGGTCACCACCACGCCCGGTGCTCCGGCGCCGGGTCAGCCGAACACGGGATCGCAGAACAACGCGCAAGTGAACTCGGCGCCCACGGCCGCGAGCCCGGCCCCGACTTCGGCGATCAACCCGCCGCAGCCCGGAGTGCCCGCGGCTTCGGTCACACCGCAGGTCACTTCGCCCCAGCCGCCCGCGGAAGCGTCGCCGCAGCAGGAAGCCGCGCAGGCCCCGGAGGCGGTGCCCGGCGGAGCCCCGCAGTGACGCATCCCAGGCCCGCGCCGCGCAGGCGCGGGCCCTCGGCGCCCCGCACCACGGGCGGGCCGCGGCCACCGCGCTCAGCTGTCTCGGACGGCCCGCTCCGGTTGCGCCTCGGCGTCGGACGAGTGGTCATGTTCGTCGCGCTCGCGGTCGTCGCGCTGCAACTGCTGTGGGTGCAGAGCGTCGCCGCGCCGGGACTGTCGGCCCAAGCGGCCAGCCAGCGCACCACCCATCAGCCCGACCCGGCCATCCGCGGGCCGATCACCGACCGCTACGGCAAAGCGCTGGCCTTCACCGTGTCGGCCAAGGCGCTGCATTTCCGGCCGGTCGCGGTCCGGAAGGAACTGGCGGACGCCAAGGCCAAGAACGACAAGGCGCCCGATCCGGATCAGCGGCTGCGCGACATCGCGCGCACCATCCACGAGAAGCTCGGCAAAGACGCGCCCGCGGAAGCGGACCTGCTGGCCAAGCTGAACAGCGACGAGCAGTTCGTGTTCCTCGCCCAAAATGTCGATCCGCGCATCGCGGACGAGATCACCGATAAATATCCGCAGGTGGGCTCCGACCAGCAGAGCCCACGGGTCTACCCCGGCGGGTCGCTGGCGGCGAATGTCGTCGGCGCTGTCGGTTGGGACGGTCACGGGCAGATCGGGCTGGAGTCGTCGCTCGACTCGGTGCTGGCCGGTACCGACGGATCGCACACCTACGATCGCGGCTCGGACGGCGCGGTCATTCCCGGCAGTTGGCGCGACGAGCAGCCCGCGGTCAACGGGTCCGCCGTGGAGCTCACCTTGGACTCCGATCTGCAGTACTACGTGCAGCAGCAGGTACAGCAGGCCAAAGACGTCTCCGGTGCGGGTTCCGCTTCGGCCGTCGTCCTGGACGCCAAGACAGGGCAGGTCCTGGCGATGGCCAACGACAACACCTTCAATCCCGACCTGGGACCGCAGAAGTGGGCCAATGCCCAGCTGAGCAACCCGTCGGTCACGGACGTGTTCGAGCCCGGCTCGGTGAACAAGATCGTCACGGCGGCCGCGGCCATCGACTACGGCCTGACCGATCCCGACGAGGTGCACCAGGTGCCCGGCGCGATCCAGATGGCGGGTGTCACGGTGCACGACGCGTGGTCGCACGGCGTCGAGCCCTACACGACCACCGGAATCTTCGGCCGCTCTTCCAATGTGGGCACGCTGATGCTCGCGCAGCGCGTGGGCGAGGATCGCTTCGCCGACATGGCGCACCGGTTCGGGCTCGGGCAGCGCACGGGCATCGGCCTGCCGGGCGAGAGCGCGGGACTGATGCCGGACCGGGATCAGTGGTCCGGCGGCACCTTCGCCAACCTTCCTATCGGCCAAGGTCTTTCGATGACGACGCTGCAGATGGCCGGGATGTATCAGGCGATCGCCAACGACGGTGTCCGCATTCCGCCGCGGATCCTGCGGGCGAGGATCGCGCCGGACGGCGCCCGCACCGAGGAGACCCAGCCGGACGGCGTGCGGGTGGTGAGCAAGCAGACCGCCGCCACCTTGCGGACGATGTTCCAGGCGGTGGTGCAGCGTGACCCCATGAACGCCAACCAGAACGGCACCGGATGGCCCGCGGCCATCACGGGCTACCAGGTGGCGGGCAAGACCGGTACCGCGCAGAAGGTCGATCGCAATTGCCGGTGCTACTCCACGTCGTCGTTCTGGATCACGTTCGCGGGCATGGTTCCCGCGGAGAATCCTCGGTACGTGATCGGCCTCATGCTCGACGCGCCCGTGCGCAGTTCGGACGGCTCCGGGGGCGGTTCGGTGGCTCCGCTGTTCCACAACATCGCCTCGTGGGCCCTGCAGCGCGACCGCATCCCGCCGTCCGTCCAGCCGTCCAGGCAATTCGTCTTGCAGGCAGGGTGATCGATCCGCTCCGGGGATGTGCGGTCGGTAGCGAAGACATCGGATCGGTGTGGAGGAAGCAGCAGGTGAGTGCGGTGTTCGAGGGGCAAAGGCCGACGACGGCCCGCCGTGCGCGCCGCGTCCTCGCCCGGCGGCGTCCGAGTGCCGCGTGGCGCGGTCCGGGCCGGGCGGGCGAACCCGTAGGGTGCGGTGGGCGACCTCCCCGGCGTTGCGACGGGGCGCATGGTCCCGCCGTGACCGGTCGCCGGTAACCTGACACGTCGATCGCCGCCCCCGAAAGGAGCCTGGTTTCTGTGCAGTCCGGTCAACCGCGCGCATTGCGGCCAGAGCATTCGCCGTCAACGCCGCTGGCGTCGCTGGCCGCCGTCATCGGGGCCACGACGAGCGCCGAATCGGACGTGGCGGTCACCGGCATCGAGCAGCGCTCGGATGCCGTGCTACCCGGTGACCTGTTCGCCGCACTGCCCGGGGCCCGCGCGCACGGGGCGCGTTTCGCGCGCGACGCCGTCTCCCGCGGCGCGGTCGCGGTACTGACCGACGCGGCGGGTGCGGAACTGGCCGGTCCGCTCGAGGTGCCGGTGCTGGTGCGGGAGAATCCGAGGGCGGTGCTCGGCGAGCTGTCGGCCACGATCTACGGCAATCCGTCCGAGCGGCTGCGCATCGTCGGGATCACCGGAACCTCGGGCAAGACCACGACCTCCTACCTGGTGGAGGCGGGCCTGGCCGCCGCGGGGCTGTCCACCGCGCTGATCGGCACGATCGAGACCAGGATCGGCGGCAGGCGGGTGCCGAGCGCGCTGACCACTCCGGAGGCGCCGCAGCTGCACGCGATGTTCGCGCTGATGGTCGAGCAGGGCGTGGACGCGGTGGTGATGGAGGTATCCAGCCACGCGCTGACGCTGGGCCGGGTGGACGGAGTGCGGTTCGCGGTGGGCGCGTTCACCAATCTGTCCCAGGACCACCTCGACTTCCACGCCGACTTCGAGGACTACTTCGCCGCCAAACGCAAGCTGTTCGAACCCGATTCGCCGGTCGCGGCCCGCGCCGCCGTCGTCTGCGTGGACGACGAGTGGGGGCGGCGGCTGGCCGCCGGCCTGCCGAACCCGGTCACCGTCTCGACCACCAGGACCGCCGCCTGGAGCGTCACCGGCGCGGTGTCGGCGCACGGCGGCGAACAAGACTTCACCGCGGCCGGTCCGCAGGGCGAAACTCCCGTACGCCTTCGGCTTCCCGGCCGCTACAACGTCGCCAACGGCCTGCTCGCGGTGGCGGTGTGCGCCGCGGCGGGCGTCGAGCCGTCGATCGCGGCTCCGGCGCTGGCGACCGTGGACGTGCCCGGCCGCATGCAGCGGGTGGAGCGCGGACAGGACTTCTTGGCGATCGTCGACTACGCGCACAAGCCCGCGGCGTTGGAGTCCGTGATCGCCACGCTGCGTGGTCATCTCGCGGCCGACACCGCGGGACGGCTCGCGGTGGTGGTCGGCGCGGGTGGCGACCGGGACGCGGCGAAGCGGCCGCTGATGGGCGCCGTAGGCGCGCGGGGCGCCGATCTGCTGATCATCACCGACGACAACCCGCGCACCGAGGATCCGGCGGCCATCCGCGCCGCCCTCGGCTCCGGTGCACTGGAGGTCCCGGAAGCCGAACGCGGCGAGGTGCGGGAGATCGGAGACCGAGCGGAGGCCATCGCCGCGGCGGTGGCGTGGGCGCGCCCCGGTGACGTGGTGCTGATCGCGGGCAAGGGACATGAGGCAGGGCAGGAGATCCAGGGCGTGAAGCACCCGTTCGACGACCGCGACGTACTCGCGGCCGCATTGGAAAGACGCAGTCCGCAAGGTAACCACGCGGAGGACTTGACGGTTTCATGATCGAGATGACACTGCGGGAGATCGCGGAGGTCGTCGGCGGCACGCTGCACGACGTCGCAGACCCGGAGGTGCGAGTGACCGGCGCGGTCGAATTCGACTCGCGCCGAATCGGTTCCGGCGATCTGTTCCTGGCGCTGCCGGGTGAGCGCTCCGACGGCCACGACTACGCGGGCGCGGCCGTCGCCGCGGGCGCGGTGGCGGTGCTTGCGGCGCGGCCGGTGGGCGTGCCCGCCATCGTGGTCACGCCAGGCGGCGGCCACGTGCCGTCGAGTTCGGTCGCGCTCAGCCACGATGCGGACGGATCCGGCGCCGCCGTGCTGACCGCGCTCGCCGCGCTCGCCCACGCCAGCGTGTCGCGTCTCGCCGCCGACGGCGGGCTCACCGTCGTCGGCGTCACCGGCTCGTCCGGCAAGACCTCCACCAAGGACCTGCTGGCCGCCGTCCTGGCGCCGCTGGGCACGGTGGTGGCCCCGCCTGGGTCGTTCAACAACGAACTCGGCCACCCGTGGACGGCGTTGCGCGCCGACGCGGGCACCCGCTTCCTGGTGCTGGAGCTGTCCGCGCGCGGGCCCGGGCACATCGCGGCGCTGGCCGAGGTGGCGCCGCCGAGCATCGGCGTGGTGCTCAACGTCGGCACCGCGCATCTCGGCGAGTTCGGCAGCCGCGAGGCCATCGCCAAGACCAAGGGCGAGCTGGTCGAGGCGCTGCCGCCCACCGGTCTCGCCGTGCTCAACGCCGACGATCCCCAGGTCGCCGCGATGGCCTCGCGCACATCGGCGCGGGTGGTGACCGTCGGGCAGGCCGCGACCGCCGACGTGCGGGCCACCGACATCCGGCTCGATGACCAGGCCAGGGCCGCGTTCACCGTGCACACGTCCGCGGGCAGCGCCCAGGTGCGCCTGGCCGTGCACGGCGAGCACCACGTGGGCAACGCGCTGTCGGCGATCGCGGTCGCGCTGGAATGCGGCGCCGATCTGGACACCGCCGTCGCCGCGCTGTCCGACGCGCGCGCCGCGTCCGCCCGCCGGATGGACGTACGGACCACCGCGGATGGGATCACCGTCGTCAACGACTCCTACAACGCCAATCCGGACTCGGTCCGCGCCGCGCTCAAAGCGCTGGTGAGCATGGCGCGCGCGGCCGAGACGCCGCGGCGCAGCTGGGCGGTGCTCGGCGAGATGGGCGAACTCGGCGAGGAATCCGTCCTGGAGCACGACGCCATCGGGCGGCTCGCGGTGCGGTTGGACGTCAGCCGGGTGGTCGCCGTCGGCACCGGCAGGCCCGCCCGCGCGCTGCACCAGGGCGCGGTGATGGAAGGGTCCTGGGGCGAGGAATCGGTCCTCGTGCCCGACATCGCGGCCGCGATCGCGCTGCTCGAGCAGGAAGTGGCCCCCGGCGACGTGGTGCTGGTCAAGGCATCGAAGTCGGTCGGCCTGTGGGAGGTCGCCGAGCATCTGACCGACCCGGCCGCCGTGGCCGCACGCGGCGGCGCGGCGGACAACGGGGTGGGACAGGACACGGAGGCAGCAGGATGAGACAGATTCTCTTCGCCGCGGCGATCGCGCTGACGGTCTCGATCCTGCTCACCCCGCTGCTGATCCGGTTGTTCGCCAAGCAGGGCTTCGGGCAGGAGATCCGGGTCGACGGTCCCGCCAGCCATCAGGCCAAGCGCGGTACGCCGACGATGGGCGGCGTCGCCATCCTGGTCGGCATGTGGGCCGGTTACCTGGGGTCCCACCTGATCGGCATCGGTTACGACGCCGACGGGCCGTCGGCGTCGGCGTTGCTCGTGCTCGGGCTGGCCACGGCGCTGGGCGCGGTGGGTTTCGTCGACGATTTCATCAAGATCCGCAAGCAGCGCAACCTGGGCCTGACCGCGGCGGGCAAGTATCTCGGCCAGCTGTCCTCGGCCGTGATCTTCGGCATCCTCGCCTTGCAGTTCCGCGGCGGCAGCGGGCTGACGCCCGCCAGCAGGCACCTGTCCTACGTGCGCGACATCAGCACGGTGACCATGGGCGTGGTCGTGTTCCTGGTGTTCGTCTGCTTCGTGGTGGTCGCCTGGTCCAACGCGGTGAACCTCACCGACGGACTCGACGGGCTGGCCGCCGGATCGATGAGCCTGGTGCTGGGCGGATACGTGATCATCACGTTCTGGCAGTACTACCACGCCTGCGAGACCAAGCCCGAGACCGGCTGCTACAACGTGCGCGATCCGCTGGATCTCGCGCTGGTCTGCGCTGCGGGCGCGGCGGCGTGCGTCGGGTTCCTGTGGTGGAACGCCGCACCGGCCAAGATCTTCATGGGCGACACCGGTTCGCTCGCGCTGGGCGGCCTGCTGGCAGGCCTGTCCATCACCACCCGCACCGAGCTGCTGATGATCGTCATCGGCGCGCTGTTCGTCGCCGAGACGGCGTCGGTGGTGCTGCAGGTCGCCGTCTTCCGCACCACGCGCAACCGGCTGTTCAAGATGGCGCCGTTCCACCATCACTTCGAGCTCAGCAAATGGGCCGAGACCACGGTGATCATCAGATTCTGGCTGCTGGCCGCGATGGCCTCCGCCGTCGGGCTCGGGCTGTTCTACAGCGAATACCTCTCCGCGGTCGGGTGAACGAGATGGTCGAACATTCGCCGCGGGCTCTGCGCACCCCAGGGCCCATGCTGGAATTCCTACGCGGACGCGACGTTCTGGTCGCGGGCTGGGGCGTGTCGGGACGCTCGCTGGTGGAACCGCTGCGCGACATCGGCGCGCGTCCGGTGGTGACCGACGGCGGCGCAGCGGCCCTGGCCGAGGCGGCCGGGCTCGGGCTGGACGTCGCCACCACCGCGGAACTGGAGAACGCGGACTGGAGCCGGTTCGCGCTGGTGATCACCAGCCCGGGCTGGCGGCCGGACTCGCCGGTGCTGGCGTCCGCGGTCGCGGAGGGTACGCCGGTGTGGGGCGACGTGGAGTTCTCCTGGTGGGTCGATCAGGCCAGGATCTACGGTCCGGTGCGCAAATGGCTGGTCGTCACCGGCACCAACGGCAAGACCACCACGACCCAGATGACCCACGCGATCCTGCGCGCGGCGGGCATCGCCAGCGTCGCGTGCGGCAACATCGGCCTGCCCATCCTGGATGCGTTGCGGCGCAACCCCGGTCCGCAGGTGCTCGCGGTGGAGCTGTCGTCGTTCCAGCTGCACTGGGCGCCGTCGGTGCGTCCGGAGGCGGGTGTCGTGCTGAACGTGGCCGAGGATCACCTGGATTGGCACGGCGGCCTGGACGCCTACGCCGCGGCCAAGGCCAGGGCGCTGGTCGGCCGGGTCGGCGTGGTCGGCCTGGACGATCCGGTCGCGGCCTCGCTGGCCCGCAAGTCCAAGGCGCGCCGGACCGTCGGGTTCCGGGTGGGCGTGCCCGCCGACGGCGAGCTCGGCGTGGTGGACGGCAAGCTGCTCGACCGCGCGTTCACCAAGGCCGCGATCCTGGCCGAGGTCGGCGACATCAGCCCGCCCGGCCCCGCCGGCGTCGCCGACGCACTCGCCGCCTCCGCGTTGACCAGGGCGATCGACGTCGCGCCGCAGTTCGTCCGGGAAGGCTTGATCGAGCACAAGGTCGGCCCGCACCGCGCGGCGTTCGTCCGCGAGCTGTCCGGCGTCGAGTTCGTCGACGACTCCAAGGCCACCAATCCGCACGCCGCGCGCTCATCGATCCTGGCGCATCCGCAGGTGATCTGGGTGGCCGGTGGCCAGCTGAAGGGCGCGCACGTCGACGACCTCGTCGAGGAGGTCGCCGACCGCCTGGTCGCGGCGGTGCTGATCGGCGCCGACGCACCGGTGCTCGCGGCCGCGTTGGCGCGACACGCGCCCGAGGTCCCCGTCGTCGAGCTGATCGCGGGAGACGATGCAGGGATGGGTGATGAAGCGTCGAGGGCCGCCGCGGCCGACGCTGTCATGGCGCGGGCCGTGCGAGCGGCCGCCGGGTTCGCCCGCCGCGGCGACACCGTGCTGCTGGCTCCGGCCGCCGCGTCGCTGGACATGTTCGCCGATTACACCCACCGGGGTCGCAGTTTCGCCCAGGCGGTGCACGCCCTGGAAGACGGTGACCTCGGAACCACCGATATCGGGGGTTTGCGATGACTGCCGACCGGGGCGGGCGGGGTATCGACACCCGCCCCGGTCGGTCGAGTCGCTTTCCCGGACGCGCAAGCATCCTCCGCCTCCGCTGGTTCGCTGTGACAGTGGTGCTACCGGCGCGGGCCGCGGGTGCCTCGTGACTTCGGGCAACGGCAGGCGGTGGACCGGTAAGGCGGCCCGGACCTCGGGCGCACGAGAAGCCGGGACGCCATCCCGGCGTGGCCGCGGCGTAGGGACGGGTCCCGGTTCGTGGCTGGCACGGCCGCTCGCGTCCTTCCATCTCGTCGTCACCATCGCCACGCTGCTGACGGCCCTCGGACTGGTCATGGTCCTGTCCGCGTCCGGCGTCGTCGAGTACGCCGAGGGCGGGTCGGCGTACTCCCTGTTCATCCAGCAGACGTTGTTCGCGGCGATCGGCGCGGTGCTGTTCTATCTGGCCCTGCGCGTTCCGCTGCGCCTGTTACGCCAGGCGTCGTTCCCGCTGTTCGCGATCTCGGTGCTGGCGCTGGTGCTCGTGCTCATTCCGGGCATCGGCACCAGCGTGCAGGGCGCGCGCCGCTGGCTGATCCTCGGTCCCGTCTCGGTGCAGCCGTCCGAGGTCGTGAAGGTGACCTTGATCGTCTGGGGCGCGCACTTGCTGGTTTCCCGGCGAGCGATGGGTTCGAGTCTGCGCGACATCCTGGTGCCGCTCGTCCCGGCGGGTGTGCTGGTCTGTCTGTTGATCGTGGTCCAGCCGAATCTCAGCACCACGGTCGCGGTGGGCATCATCCTCGGCGCCTTGCTGTGGTTCGGCGGACTTCCGATCCGGCTGTTCGTGACGATCGCGGTTTCCGGCGTCGTCGCCGCGGGCGTGCTCGCCATGTCCGCCGGTTACCGGTCGAATCGGGTCCGGTCCTTCTTCAATCCGGGCTCCGATCCGCAGGGCGACAACTATCAAGCTCGACAGGCCCTGTATTCCCTTGCCGACGGAGGGATCTGGGGCAGGGGCCTGGGACAGAGCCGGGCCAAGTGGAGCTACTTGCCGAACGCCCACAACGACTTCATCTTCGCGATCATCGGGGAGGAGCTGGGCTTTCTCGGTTGCGCACTGGTGCTGGGCCTGTTCGCCTTGTTCGTCTACACGGGACTGCGCATCGCCAGCCGGTCGGCGGATCCGTTCCTGCGGCTGCTGACCGCCTCCGCGACCACGTGGATCGCCGGACAGGCCATGATCAACATCGGGTATGTCGTCGGTCTGCTGCCGGTCACCGGGCTGCAGCTGCCACTGGTGTCCGCCGGCGGCTCATCGCTCGCGATCACCTTGCTGATGTTCGGGCTGATCGCCAACGCGGCCAGGCACGAGCCGGAAGCCGTCGCGGCGCTGCACGCCGGACAGGACGGTCGTTTCAGTAGGCTGTTGCGGTTGCCCAAACCCGAGGTGTACGCGCCGGCTCGGGCGAGCGCCCGACGTGGCCGGGCGCCGCGGCCGTCCGATCGCGGATCCTCGGCGCTGCCGCAGGGCAGGCGGGGGCGTGCGGAACCGGCGCGCCGCCGCTCGCCGGAGAGTCGCGGCACCAGCTCGGCGCGTGCCACCAGGGCTTGGGAACCCAGTTATCCGGTCAATCACGCAAGAGAACGGGGAAGATCCAGGTGATCTCGGTAATCGTCGCGGGCGGCGGCACGGCGGGCCACATCGAACCGGCACTGGCGGTGGCCGACGCGTTGCGGCGGCTCGACGATTCCATCCGGGTGACGGCGCTGGGCACCGAACGCGGTCTGGAGACCCGCCTGGTTCCCGAGCGCGGCTATCCGCTCGAGCTCATCCCTCCGGTTCCGCTGCCCCGCAAGCCCACCGCCGATCTGCTGCGGTTACCCGGTCGGGTGCGCGCCTCGGTGGCGGCCACCAGGGCGGTCATCGATGCGGTCGAGGCCGACGTGATCATCGGTTTCGGCGGGTACGTTGCGCTTCCGGCGTATCTCGCCGCCGGCGCGGGTGTGCTGCGCCGCAGACGCCCGGTGCCGGTGGTGGTGCACGAGGCCAACGCCAAGGCCGGTATCGCGAACAAGGTCGGCGCCCGCCGCGCCGCTCGGGTGCTCGCGGCGGTCCCGGACTCCGGCCTGGCGGACGCGCGGGTGGTGGGCATTCCGGTGCGCGAATCGATCACCGGACTGGACCGCGCCGCACTGCGGGCCGAGGCGCGGGAGCACTTCGGCCTTCCGTCCGAAGGCCCGGTGCTGCTGGTCTTCGGCGGTTCCCAAGGCGCGCGGACGCTCAACGACGCGGTCTCGGGCGCCGCGCCCCAGCTGGCCGCCGCGGGCATCTCGGTGCTGCACGCGCACGGGCCCAAGAACACCATCGACGTGGACGGATCCGCCGCGGACGGCGCTCGCTACGTCGCCGTGCCGTACCTGTCCCGGATGGACCTCGCCTATGCCGCCGCCGACGCGGTGGTCTGCCGATCGGGCGCGATGACCGTCGCGGAGGTCTCGGCGGTGGGGCTGCCCGCGTTCTACGTGCCGCTGCCGCACGGTAACGGGGAACAGGAACTCAACGCTCGGCCCGTGGTGCGCCAGGGCGGTGGCAGAATTGTCCCCGACTCCGAGTTGACGCCGAAGTACGTGATCGATGAGGTGATTCCGCTGCTCATGGACTCCGCACGGCTGACCGAGATGGGCCGGGCCGCCGCAGGCGCCGGGCACCGCGACGCCGCCGACGAGGTGGCGCGGATCGCGCTGGAGGTGGCGCGCCGATGAGCGACACGACCGCAGATCGGGTGGTCCAGGACGCGGGCGTCGAACGGACCGCGCTGCCCCCGGAGCTGGAGCGTGTGCACATGGTCGGCATCGGCGGGGCCGGGATGTCCGGCATCGCGCGGATCCTGCTCGCACGCGGCGGCGCGGTGTCGGGGTCGGACGCCAAGGAGAGCCGGGGCGTGCTGGCGCTGCGCGCTCGCGGCGCTCAGGTGCGGATCGGGCACGACGCCACCGCCTTGGACCTGCTACCCGGCGGCCCGACCGCGGTGGTCACCACTTACGCCGCCATTCCGAAGACCAACCCGGAGCTGGTCGAGGCCAACCGGCGCGATATCCCGGTGCTGCTGCGCCCCACGGTGCTGGCCTCGCTGATGCGGGGGCATCGCACCTTGCTCGTGTCCGGTACGCACGGCAAGACGTCCACCACCTCCATGCTCATCGTGTCGTTGCAGCACTGCGGGTTCGATCCGTCGTTCGCGGTGGGCGGCGAGCTGAACGAGGCGGGCACCAACGCCCACCACGGCACCGGTGACATCTTCGTGGCCGAAGCCGACGAGAGCGACGGCTCGCTGCTGCAATACGACCCGGACGTCGCCGTGGTCACCAACATCGAGTCCGATCACCTGGATTTCTTCGGCTCCGACGAGGCCTACGTGCAGGTCTTCGACGACTTCGCCGACCGCCTCGCCGCGGGCGGCCTGCTGGTGGTGTGCCTGGACGATCCGGGCTCGCTGGCACTGGCCGAGCGAGTCGGTGCGCGCTTGGCCGAGCGAAACGTCCAAGTCCTCGGCTACGGCTCCGGCGAACTCGCCGACGCGCCGGTCCCGGTGGGCGCCCGGCTGCACAGTTGGGAGCCGCGGGACGTCGGCGGCATCGCGCAATTCCAGCTCACCGACGAGGCCGCGCCGCGCACGCTGCGCCTGTCGGTGCCGGGCAGGCACATGGCGCTCAACGCGCTCGGCGCCCTGCTCGCCGCCCGGGCCACCGGCGCCGATGTCGGCGAGATCATCCAGGGCCTGGAAGGGTTCGGCGGTGTGCACCGCCGGTTCCAGTTCGCCGGTCGGGAGAACGGGGTGCGGGTGTTCGACGACTATGCCCACCACCCCACCGAGGTGCGCGCCGTGCTCGGCGCCGCCGCCGAACTGGTCCAGCAGGAGGCGCGCGACGGAGCCCGGTCCAGGCAGGGCCGGGTCATCGTGGTCTTCCAGCCACATCTCTACAGCCGGACCGCGACCTTCGCCCAGGACTTCGGCGCCGCGCTCAGTCTGGCCGACGAGGTCGTCGTGCTCGATGTCTACGGCGCGCGGGAGAAGCCGCTGCCGGGCGTGAACGGAGCGCTGGTGGCGCAATCGGTGACCAAGCCGGTGCACTACCAGCCGGACATGTCCCGGGTCGGGCGCCAGGTCGCGGGGCTGGCGTTGCCGGGCGACGTGGTGATCACCATGGGCGCGGGTGACGTGACGATGCTGGGCGGTCAGATTCTCGACGGATTACGGGCGCGTCCCCAGCACGGACGGTGACCCGGCGTGCGCGGGGTCGGGTCGGCGCGCGCGGCCGGGCGCCGCGCGGGTGATCGGTTCGGCGAGCTCGACTGGCGCCGAATTCGCCTGTGGGGATTGCTGAGCGTGTGCGTCCTTGCAGTGCTCTGTGTTCTCGCCTGGTTCACCCCGGTGCTCTCGGTGCGCAGCGTGCGAATCGAGGGCGCGGTGGCGGTGCCCGAACAACAAGTGCGGGATGTGCTCGAAATTCCTTCCGGCCGCTCGATCTTGCGGATCGACACCAATGCCGTGGCACGCCGGGTGGCGAGCATTCCGAAGGTACGCACGGCACGGGTGCAGCGGGTGTTTCCGTCCACGGTTCGGGTGACGGTCGTCGAGCGCGCCGCGGTGTTGTTCTACGACAGCAGGGAAGGCGCGCATCTGCTGGACGCGGACGGCGTGGAATTCGCGGTCGAGCCGGCTCCGATCGGCGTGCCGAAGTTGATCACCGATCATCCCGGCGGCGCCGATCCGGTGACCAGGGCTGCGGTCTCGGTGATCGCCATCGTGCCGCCTGCGCTGGCGGTTCAGGTGAGCGAGGTTGTGGCACGGTCCATTTCGGATATTTCGCTGAATCTGAAGGGCGGCCGCACGGTACTCTGGGGCGGGAGCGACGACGCCGAACGAAAGGCGGCGGTCGTGTTGCCGTTGTTGACGCGCCCCGGAACGGTGTTCGATGTGTCGAGTCCCAATCTGGTCACGGTAAAGTGATCCACACCCATTGCGCCCAGGTAATTTTCGGCGGTCCGGGAGTTGTTCCGGCGCCGAGAAGGGAGCCGGGGGGCAACCGTTCACCATACGACGTGTGGAGCGGCGAGACGAGCGGGATCACGCAAGATTCTGGCTCTCGTTTCGGCGCGCCTGCGCGCGTATCGCGTCGGCTGCGAATAGCGTTCCGCACCAGTCGGATACTTGACATAACGCTAACCCTATGGTTGAGCTTTAGGGTTTGCCCGAGCCGCGGTTCGCTCCTCGTAGCGACCCGACCCCCGGACCGGGCCGAAAAAGCGGTGTGCCGAGCATCCGGAAACGACAGGCTTTAGATCGAAGGAAGGCGAGAGCCCATGACGCCCCCGCACAACTACCTTGCGGTGATCAAGGTCGTCGGTATCGGCGGCGGCGGTGTGAATGCCGTCAACCGGATGATCGAGCAGGGACTCAAAGGTGTCGAGTTCATCGCGGTCAACACCGACGCCCAAGCGCTGCTGATGAGCGATGCCGACGTCAAGCTCGACGTCGGCCGCGAGCTGACCCGAGGTCTCGGAGCAGGCGCGGACCCCGAGGTCGGCCGTAAAGCCGCCGAGGACCACAAGGACGAGATCGAAGAGGTGCTCAAGGGCGCCGACATGGTCTTCGTGACGGCGGGTGAGGGCGGCGGCACCGGCACCGGTGGCGCCCCGGTCGTCGCGCAGATCGCGCGCAAGCTCGGCGCGCTCACCATCGGCGTGGTCACCCGCCCGTTCTCCTTCGAGGGCAAGCGGCGCGGGAATCAGGCCGAGGTCGGCATCAATCTGCTGCGCGAGTCGTGCGACACGCTGATCGTCATCCCGAACGACCGGCTGCTGCAGCTCGGCGACGCGGCGGTGAGCCTGATGGACGCGTTCCGCTCCGCCGACGAGGTGCTGCTCAACGGTGTGCAGGGCATCACCGACCTGATCACCACCCCGGGTCTGATCAACGTCGACTTCGCCGATGTCAAGAGCGTGATGTCCGGCGCGGGCAGCGCGCTGATGGGTATCGGCTCGTCGCGCGGCGAGGGCCGCTCGGTGAAAGCGGCCGAGGCGGCGATCAATTCGCCGCTGCTGGAAGCCTCCATGGACGGCGCGCACGGCGTGCTGCTGTCGATCGCGGGCGGGTCCGATCTCGGGCTGTTCGAGATCAACGAGGCGGCTTCGCTGGTGCAGGAGGCCGCGCACATCGAGGCCAACATCATCTTCGGCACCGTGATCGACGACTCGCTCGGCGACGAGGTGCGGGTCACCGTGATCGCGGCGGGCTTCGACGGCGGCGGCCCGGCCCGGCGCACCTTCGAGACGTCGGGTCGCAGCACCATAGGCACGGCGCGGTCCGGTGAGATCGGGCAGAGCCGAACCAGCGAGTTGACCGCGCGAAGCAGCGACAGCACGCCGAGCACGTCCGTCACGGGTACGGCTGCCCGCGGCACGTTGCCGAGTTACCGGGACACCGAACGGCCGCGCACCCTGGGCGAGCCGTCGGTGACGAGCGGCACGCGACCGCACATCACGCCGCCGGATGCCGACGACGATGACGACGACGTGGACGTGCCGTCGTTCATGCGGAGGGGCTAGGCGTACCTCCGCCTTCGCTCCGGCCATGCGCGTGCTGCGTACCTCCGCCTTCGCTCCGGCCATGCGCGTGCTGCGTACCTCCGCCTTCGCTCCGGCCATGCGCGTGCTGCGTACCTTCGCCTTCGCTCCGGCCATGCGCGTGCTGCGTACCTTCGCCTTCGCTCCGGCCATGCGCGTGCTGAAGACGGACTGCGTCCGGCAGCACCCATCAGGCGCTGGAATCCGGTTCCGGCGCAGGCCGGGACCGAGCTGGAAAGAGCGATCCCGGCCCGCGCCGGGACGCGTCGGAGGGATACGCCGAAGCGGTCCCGAAGCACGACTGTGCACAGGAATTCGGGGGACGCCGGTGCGGGGGCCGGCCGGGCGGGACCGGGCGCCGAGGCGCCCGATACTACGCGACTGATTCCGTCCCGGGGCAATATTCGCTCTCTACCTGGGCATTTCGACGCCATTCACCGAGCGCCACTACGCTCGTCGCCATGACTATCGCGCCGACCATCACTGTCCGACGGGTCACCACGACCAGGTCCGGAGGCTTCTCGGCGCCACCCTACGACTCGTTCAATCTGGGCGACCACGTCGGCGACGATCCGACGGCCGTGCGGCGCAACCGCGACCGGCTGGCCGAGGGCATCGGCCTGCCGCCGGAGCGCCTGGTCTGGATGGAACAGATCCACGGCCGCAACGTGGAGATCGTCGACGGGCCGCGCGCCGAACCGGTCCCGGCCACCGACGCGCTCGTGACCACCGTGCCGGGTCTCGCGCTGGTCGTGCTCACCGCCGACTGCGTGCCCATCCTGCTGTCCGACGACGAGGCGGGCGTGATCGCCGCGGTGCACGCGGGGCGGATCGGCGCTCGCATCGGCATCGTGCCGCGTGTGCTCGACGCGATGGTCTCGGTCGGCGCGCGCCTGGATCGGGTCGGCGCGCTGCTCGGGCCCGCCGCCTCCGGCCGTCAGTACGAGGTTCCCGCCGCCATGCGCGCCGACGTCGAAGCGCATCTGCCCGGCAGTGCGACCACCACGGTCCGCGGCACGCCGGGCCTGGATCTGCGCGCGGGAATCTCCCGGCAGCTCACCGAGGCAGGCGTCGGCGCGATCGCGGTGGACCCGCGGTGCACCATCGAGGACCGCACCTTGTTCAGCCATCGCCGTGGCGCGCCGACCGGCCGGATCGGCGGGGTGATCTGGATGGAGGCCGCCGCGTGACCGCGCGAATCGCCCGTCTGGTCGACGCGCCGTGCGCCGGGGAGGCGCGCGCATGAGCGCCGAAGCCGGGGCCGCGGTGGACGGCGCACTCGCCGCCAGGACCGCCGAGCTGTCGGACAACCTTGCCGGTCTGCTCGCTCGCATCGACGCGGCGTGTCGCGCCGCGGGTCGGTCGCCGGATTCGGTGCGGCTGCTGCCGGTGACGAAATTCTTCCCGGCTTCGGACGTGGCGATCCTGCATCGGCTCGGCCGGCGCGAGTTCGGCGAGTCGCGGGAGCAGGAGGCGGCCGCCAAGGTGGCGGCGTTACGTGAGGAAGACCTCTCCGGCATCCGCTGGCACATGATCGGGCGGTTGCAGCGGAACAAAGCGCGCAGTGTCGCCCGCTGGGCGCACACGGTTCACTCGGTCGACAGCGAACGTCTGGCAACCGCTCTGGACGCCGGCGCGGTGGCTGCGCTGGAGGCGGGCGAACGCACCGAACCGCTGCGGGTGTTGCTCCAGGTGAGCCTGGACGACGACCCCGCGCGAGGGGGTGTCACGGCCGCTGATCTTCCCGTGCTCGCGCAACGGATTGCGGACGCTCCGGGATTACGTTTGTCGGGTCTGATGGCCATTCCACCCTTGGGTTCGGAGTCCGATGCCGCATTTGCGCGACTTGCGATGTTGCACACGTTGTTGGTCGCCGATCATCCGGACGCGACAGAGCTTTCCGCGGGAATGTCGGGTGATCTGGAATGCGCGATCGAACATGGTTCGACGGTTGTGCGTGTCGGTACCGCCTTGATGGGTATGCGACCGATAACCTCGGGCTAGCAAAGAAACCTCATCAGTCACATTCGACACATATGCTGGGATCTGACGAGGGCTGAGCAAGACTTCAACACCCGGCCGCCACCGGGGCCGAAGGAAGGTCGACCAATGAGCACGCTGCACAAGTTCAAGGCGTACTTCGGCATGGTTCCGCTCGAGGATTACGAAGACGACTACGTCGACGATCGCGCTCCCCGAGGGGTGGACGAGCGCGGCGCTCGCCGGCCCCGGCCCCGTGACTACTCCGACCGCGACGGCTACGTCGATCGCTACGCCGACGATCGGTACGGCGCAAGCCGTTTCGACGACGTCGACTATCCCGAGCCCGCGTACAAGTCGCCCTACAAGGCGGGTTACTCGGTGTCGCGGCGCGACGACTACGCCGACGAGCCCTACGGCGACGACCGCTACGACGCGCCCCGGCGTCCGACCCGGATCGACTCCGCGCCGTCGGGCCGGTTCCGCGCGGGCGGGAGCCCGCCTCCGCTGCGCGGTACGACCCGTGGCGCGCTCGCCGTCGATCCCGACGCCGAGGAGCGCAGGCTGGAGGAGCGCGTGCGTCCCGAGCCCGCCCCGGTGCGGCGGCCCGGGATCTTCGAGGACGGAGGCCCCTTGTCCAAGATCACGACGCTGCGCCCGCGCGATTACAGCGAGGCTCGGATCATCGGCGAACGCTTTCGCGAGGGCAATCCGGTGATCATGGACCTGGTGGATCTGAGCAACGCCGACGCCAAGCGGTTGGTCGACTTCGCCGCGGGCCTGGCCTTCGCGCTGCGCGGATCGTTCGACAAGGTGGCGACAAAAGTGTTCCTGCTCTCACCGGCCGATGTCGACGTATCAGCGGAAGAACGCAGACGCATCGCGGAAACCGGCTTCTACAACCAGAAATAAGCTCGTGATCTGGGGGGTGGAGCAGACCGGTCGCAGGTTGTGCGGCGCGGTCATTTTGCGCGAAGCGATTTTTACGGCAGAGTGAACTCGTGGCCTTGTTCGCGGTGCTGTACTTCGTACTGTTCATCTTCTGGCTGTTGCTGATCAGCCGGGTGATCGTCGAGTTCATCCGTAGCTTTGCCCGAGACTGGCGTCCTACCGGTGTCGTGGTCGTCGTCCTGGAGGTGATCTTCACGATCACCGATCCTCCGGTGAAACTGCTCAGGCGCTTGATACCTCCGGTGTCACTGGGCGGAATTCGCCTGGATCTGTCGATAATGGTCCTGCTTTTCATCGTCTTCATCCTGATGTCGATCGTGGGCAGGCTCGGGCAGCCGGTAGCTCCGGTGTGACAGAATGGGCCGTGAAGACAGCTTGCTAGATCTGCTAGATCTCCAAAAGACGCGTGAAGGGATCCTTCCATGCCGCTGACCCCAGCCGATGTGCACAACGTCGCGTTCAGCAAACCGCCGATCGGGAAGCGCGGCTACAACGAGGATGAAGTCGACGCGTTCCTGGATCTGGTGGAGCAGGAGCTCTCGCGTCTGATCGAGGAGAACGCCGATCTGCGCCAGCGGGTCGCCGAACTCGACGCGGAATTGGCCGACGCGAAGAAGAACCGCGGCCCGGCCGGAGTGAACAGTCCGAAACCGCCGATTCCGCAGGCCCCGCCGCCGCAGCCGGAACCGATCAAGCCCCCGGTTCCCGTCGCCCCGCCCGCTCCGATGCCCGCCGCGCCGGTGGCCAAGGACGCGCCGGGCGCGGACGCGAACCTGCAGGCCGCCAAGGTGCTCAGCCTCGCCCAGGAGATGGCGGATCGGCTGACAAGCGACGCCAAGAGCGAGGCGGAGAGCTTGCTGTCGAATGCCAGGGCGAATTCCGAGCGACTGGTCGGAGACGCCAGGACGCGGTCGGAGGCCATGATCGCCGACGCCCGTCAGAAGTCGGACGCGATGCTGACCGACGCGCAGAGTCGTTCGGACAGCCAGCTGCGCCAGGCCAAGGAGAAGGCCGACGCGCTGCAGGCGGACGCCGAGCGCAAGCACACCGAGATCATGGCGACCATCACCCAGCAGCGCAGTGTGCTGGAGAGCCGGATCGAGCAGCTCAAGACGTTCGAGCGGGAGTACCGGGTGCGGTTGAAGTCCTACCTGGAGTCGCAGCTGGAGGAGCTGGAGAACCGTGGCTCGGCCGTTCCGGTCGACGGCGGCGAAGCCTTCGCGGATGCCAACACGGCGAACAACCTCGCGCCGGCGTCATTCGCCAAGGGCGGCAAGTAGCGCGCCGCGCCCCAGCACAGCAGTTCGCATACCGTTTAGAGGAACTGTCGAGCCGCCCGGCATGCCTTGGGGGTCACCATGCTCGTCTTGACACTCGTCCTTGCCGCGATCGGCTTCGCCCTGCTCGTGGCCGCGCTCACCACCGGATCGGTGATCTGGGCGTGGGGCTGCATCGTGGTGTGCGTCATCGGCGCGATGCTCTTGTTGGTGAGTGCTTTGTCCATGCGGAGTCCGGATAGTGATTCCCCGCCGCCTCCTGGTCGTCATGCCAAACGCTGACCTGCCTCACAAAGTGAGTTGACCGCTCGGGCTAGAATCAAACATGAATACGGCGTCGATCCGGCCATCACCGGGGAGCCTTCGGAAGAACGGCGGCACGGCCTGCGGGCCGGGCGCTCAGTAGAACCGAACGGGTGAGCCCGTCACAGCTCGCGAATGAGAGGTCCGGTGTCGCCACGCCGGACAAGCGGGGTGGTACCGCGGTTTCGGCGCACCGGGCGCCGTCATCGTCCCCGTGCCAACGACTCGGCACGAGGAGACGTATCCGCGATGGCGGACCAGACTTCCAGCAACAGCGCGTACCCGCGCGTCGACCTGAGCGTCGGCAGCGGGGCGTCGTTCCCCGAGATGGAGCGCCGCGTGCTCGACGCGTGGGCGGCCGCCGACACCTTCCGCGCGAGCATCGAAAACCGTTCCGGCGCAGCCGAATTCGTCTTCTATGACGGGCCGCCCTTTGCCAACGGTCTGCCGCATTACGGACATTTGCTCACCGGATACGTCAAAGACCTCGTCCCGCGTTTCCAGACGATGCGCGGCAAGCGGGTCGACCGGCGATTCGGCTGGGACTGTCACGGATTGCCCGCGGAAATCGAAGCCGAAAAGCAGCTCGGTATCACGGACAAATCACAGATCGACGCGATGGGGCTCGCGGAATTCAACGCGGCCTGCAAAACATCGGTGCTGCGCTACACCGGGGAATGGCGCGACTACGTGACGCGCCAGGCTCGCTGGGTCGACTTCGACAACGACTACAAGACGCTGGACACCGACTTCATGGAGTCGGTGATGTGGGCGTTCAAATCGCTGTACGACAAAGGGCTGATCTATCAGGGCTTCCGGGTGCTGCCCTACAGCTGGTACGAGCAGACGCCGTTGTCGAATCAGGAAACGCGCCTCGACGACGCCTACAAGATGCGCCAGGACCCGGCGGTCACCGTCGACATGGCGTTGCGCGTGCCCGCGGAGCATCCGCTGCACGAACTCGACGGCGCCAACGCGCTGATCTGGACCACGACGCCGTGGACGCTGCCGTCCAACTTGGCGATAGCGGTGCATCCCGACGTTCGCTACGTGCACCTGCGCGCGGCCGACGGCAAACGCTATGTGCTCGCGGCCGAACGGGTTTCGCACTACGCGCGGGAGTTCGGCGCGGAGCCGGAGGTGCTCGCCGAGTTCGATGGCGCCGCGCTGGCGGATTTGTCCTACGCGCCGCCGTTCGACTTCTTCCTCGGCCATCCCCACGCCCACCGCGTGCTCACCGCCGACTACGTGACCACCGACTCCGGCACCGGCATAGTGCATCTCGCACCCGCCTTCGGTGAGGAGGACATGGACGTCGCCTCCGCGCACGGCATCGAGCTGGTGCAGCCGCTGGACCCGGGCGGCAGGTTCACCTCGATGGTTCCGCCGTACGAGGGCCTGATGGTGTTCGACGCGAATCCGGTGATCATCAAGGACCTGAAGGCCGCGGGAAAGCTGTTGCGGCACGAGACGATCGAGCACTCCTACCCGCACAGCTGGCGCTCCGGGCAGCCGCTGATCTACATGGCCGTGCCGTCCTGGTTCGTGGCGGTCACCAAGTTCCGCGATCGCATGGTGGAGCTGAACAAACAGATCACCTGGGTGCCCGAGCACATCCGCGACGGCCAGTTCGGCAAGTGGCTGGAAGGCGCGCGCGACTGGAACATCAGCCGCAATCGATACTGGGGCAGCCCGATCCCCGTGTGGGTGTCCGACGATCCGGCCTACCCGCGCGTCGACGTGTACGGCTCGCTGGACGAGCTGGAGCGCGACTTCGGGGTGCGCCCGGCCGATCTGCACCGCCCGATGATCGACGAGCTCACCCGGCCGAATCCCGATGACCCGACGGGCCGCTCGACCATGCGCCGGGTGCCGGAGGTGCTGGACTGCTGGTTCGAGTCCGGCTCGATGCCGTATGCCCAGGTGCACTATCCGTTCGAGAACAAAGAGTGGTTCGACAGCCACTTCCCGGGCGATTTCATCGTCGAGTACAACGGCCAGACCCGCGGCTGGTTCTACACGCTGCACGTGCTGGCGACGGCTCTGTTCGACAGCCCGGCGTTCAAGACCGTCGCGGCGCACGGCATCGTGCTCGGCGACGACGGCCTGAAGATGAGCAAGTCCAAGGGCAATTACCCGGACGTCAACGAGGTGTTCGACCGGGACGGCTCGGACGCGATGCGCTGGTTCCTGATGAGTTCGCCGATCCTGCGCGGCGGCAATCTCATCGTCACCGAGCGCGGCATCCGCGAGGGCGTGAGTCACGCGCTGCGACCGCTGTGGAACGCGTGGACGTTCCTGCAGCTGTACGCGTCGAAGCCCGGTGTGTGGCGCACGGATTCGCCGCACGTGCTGGATCGATACATCCTGGCGAAGCTGGCGCGCACCAGGGACGTGATCACCGAGGCGCTGGAGACCTACGACATCGCGGGCGCCTGCGATGAGCTGCGCTCGTTCGCCGACGCGCTGACCAACTGGTACGTGCGGCGCTCCCGCTCGCGGTTCTGGAGCGAGGACCGCGACGCGGTGGACACCCTGCACACGGTGCTCGAGGTGGTCACCCGGCTGGCCGCGCCGCTGCTGCCGCTGATCACCGAGGTGATCTGGCGCGGGTTGACCGGCGGTGACTCGGTGCACCTGGCCGACTGGCCGAAGGACGGCGAGCTGCCGGACGATCCGGAGCTGGTCGCCGCCATGGACGAGGTGCGCCTGGTGTGCTCGACGGTGCTGAGCCTGCGCAAGGCGCAGAACCTGCGGGTGCGGCTGCCGCTGGCCGAGGTCACCATCGCCGCGGCCGACGCCGAGCGGCTGGCGCCGTTCGCCGACATCGTCGCCGACGAGGTCAACGTCAAGAAGGTCGATCTGACCACCGACGTGGACGCGCACGGCCGGTTCGAGCTGGTGGTCAACGCCCGCGCCGCGGGGCCGCGGCTGGGCAAGGACGTGCAGGCGGTCATCAAGGCGGTGAAGGCCGGTGACTGGGCCGAGGACGCCGACGGCACGGTCCGGGCGGCCGGCATCGCCCTGCTGCCGGAGGAGTACACCCAGCGTCTCGTGGCGGCCGAGCCCGAGTCGACCGCGGCGCTGCCCGGGAACGCGGGTCTCGTGGTGCTGAATTCGGTGGTCACCGAGGAGCTGGAGGCCGAGGGCTGGGCGCGGGACCTGATCCGCGACCTTCAGGAGACCAGGAAGTCCGCCGGGCTGGACGTCTCCGACCGCATCACCGTGGTCCTGGACGTTCCGGCGGACCGGGCCGCGTGGGCCGAGACGCACCGTGACCTGATCGCGGGGGAGATCCTCGCCACCACGCTGACCTTCGGCGACGCCGGAGCGGAGGCCGCCGATCTGGTCGGCGGAGTGCGGGCGCAGATCGCCAAGGCCTGAGCGCCGGGTTTCGAGCCGGGGCGGGACCGAAAGGTCCCGCCCCGGTTGCTGTTCGAGCGGTCTTGGTGCCGTTTGTTCCGAGCCGATCGGTGGCAGCGATCCGAGCCTGCCGGAATCGGTCCGCTCGATGTTCTCGGCGGGGCCGGACAGGTCCGGGCGCGGTCTGTTCGGTCGCCGATGCCCCGGGCCGCTCACCTGGCGCCCGCGTACCGCACGCGACCGGCCGGCAACACGATGGCAGGGTTTTCCGATCTCAAACCTGGTATTCACGGCGCAGTCCGGTGATTTAGATCACATGCTGAGAATTTGCTGATTCCCGACAATTCGCCGATATCCCAGGCACAATCTGCGGTGTCGCTGCTGTTACCCAGGTGATCTCCGGGGCGGCAGTTTCTCTTTTCAGTGTGTCCTACTTGGAATTTGGCCGTGCTGGGAATGTGACCGGCGCGGGTGGCCGCGGCTCCGCATCGGAGGCCGCTGCTGATGCCATGTATTAGCCAGGCTGCCGATCGGCGGCCAGTCAACCGCGCCCATGGAAGGGGCGAGCACGTGCCGAGAAAATCGTTGCACCGCATCGCACTCGGATTCCTGCTCTCGATCATCACGATCCTCCTGTTCGCCGGACCCGCCTGGGCCGACACCGGCAGCGCCTCCGGCAGCGGGCCGGGCAGCGCGTCGTTCGGCTCGGCGGGTAGCGGCAGTTCCTCGTCCGGCAGCGCCAGCGGCTCGGCCGACCTGCCGATACCCAGTGTGTTCGGCGTCGGCGCGCTGGCCGCGGCGACGACGCAGATCGGCAAGCCGTACGAATGGGGTGGGACCGGCCCCGACAGCTGGGACTGCTCGGGCCTCGTGCAGTGGGCGTACCGTCAGGTCGGCGTGAGTCTTCCGCGGACCACTTGGCAGCAGGCGAAGGTGGGCGCGCCCGTCCCGCGGGGCTCGCTGTCGCTCGGCGACGTGATCGTGCTGAACAGCGATGGCTCGCACGTCGGTATCTATGCCGGAAACGGCCGGGTGCTCAACGCGTACGGTCAGGGCGTGCCGGTCGGCTTCACTCCGCTGGACGAATTCGACATCTACGCCATCCGTCGCTTCTGAGCGCGGCTACTCCGGCGCTGAAACGGCCCCGACCCGCGAATTCGGGTCGGGGCCGTGGCGAATCGGCCGCGGACGTCACATGCACCCCAGTCCGCCGGTAGGAACCGAATGGGCGGCGTGGACCGGGACCGGTGCGCCGACACCGGAAGCCGCCCTCGTCACCCTCCGGTGTCAGGCGCGCCGCCGCATTCCGGTGTGCGGGAGCCGCGATACGGCCCGGACGTGCGCTAGTCGCCGAGCCCGTCGGCGAGGGTGCGCAGCAGCGGTCCGTACTGCTGATGGGCCAGCGCCGAGGCGAATTGCGCCACCAAATAGTCGGCCGGGTTGCCGGTGTCGTACCACCGGCCGCGGATCACCTGGCCGAAGACCGGACTGTTCGCCGCGTGCACGTTGATCGCGTCGGTGAGGTACACCTCGCCGGTGCGGTGTTCGTACCACTCTTCGGTCTGCCTGCGCAGCTCGTCGATGATGCCGGGGGTGACGACATAGCCGCCGATCGCGGCGAAGGACGACGGCGCGTCCTTCGGCTTCGGCTTCTCGCGCAGGCCGGTGATGCGCAGCAGGCCGTTGCCGTGGTCGTCGGCGACCACCGGCACGCCGTAGCGCTGCGACTCGGCGGGATCCATCGGCATCAGCGCGAGGACGGGGGCTCCGGTGGCCTCGTAGGCGTCGATGAGCTGCTGAGCTCGGGGCACCTCGGCGACGAACACGTCGTCCGGCCACAGCACCAGCATGGGCTCGTCGCCGAGGTTGCGGGCGGCGTTGAGCACCGGGGTGCCGTTGCCGTACGGCCCGTGCTGGTCGAGGTAGGTGATGTGGCCGAGCCGGGACAGCTCGCCGACCTCCTCGACGGCATCGGCGAACGCGGTCTTGCCGTCCGCGCGCAGCTGGGCGACCAGCGCGGGATTGGGTCGGAAATGGTCCTGGATCAGTGATTTTCCGCTGCTGACCACGATGGTGATGTCGGTGATGCCCGAAGCGACCAGCTCGCGGACCGTGTGCTCGATCACCGGCTTGTCGCCGACCGGCAGCATCTCCTTGGGGATGGCCTTGGTCAGCGGAAGCAGCCGGGAGCCGATACCGGCGGCCGGGATGACGGCCTTGCGGATATTCATGGGTCCGATCATCACATATCGGACCGTGGGTCAGGCCCCGTCCCCACGGCACGTCGGCGGTTATTTCGAGACCGCCCGGTACTTGTTCCGACACGGAAAAGCGCAGATCAAAGCCGTCGCGACCGGGCCGGACGGTCCCCGGGGCGCGAGACGGAGGCGGCCCCGATACCGGCAGGTAACCGGCAGCTAGCGCACAGCCACCTGACAGCGTCACCGCCTGCTCCGCACTGTCGGTGGACGGGCGTACATTGCAGCCGTGCGTACCGAGAAGCCGAGCGTCGAGTGCCCGGTCGCGCCCTCGACCGGGGTCGGGACCACCCGCGCCGAAAGCTCGGTGGGTCGGCGGGCACCGGTGCTCGCCGACGCGGACAGCGCCGCTCGTCGCTGGGTTCTGCACATCGACATGGACGCGTTCTTCGCCTCGGTCGAGCAGCTGACCCGGCCGACGCTGCGGGGCAGGCCGGTGCTGGTCGGCGGGACCGGCGGGCGCGGCGTCGTCGCCGGAGCCAGTTACGAGGCGCGCGTGTTCGGCGCCCGGTCGGCGATGCCGATGCATCAGGCGCGCCGGTTGGTCGGCGTCACGGCGGTGGTGGTGCCGCCGCGCGGCGCCGTCTACGGCGTGGTCAGCGGGCAGGTCTTCGACGCGTTGCGCAGCCGGATCCCGGTGCTGGAGACGCTGTCGTTCGACGAGGCGTTCGGCGAACCGGCCGAGCTGGCCGGCGCGACGGTCGCCCAGGTGCACGCGTTCTGCGCGGACTTGCGCGCGGTGGTGCGGGAACGGACCGGGTTGACCGCCTCGGTGGGCGCGGGCACCGGAAAGCAGCTGGCCAAGATCGCCTCCGGCTTGGCCAAACCCGATGGGATCCGGGTGATCTCGCCGGTCGAGCAGCCGCGACTGCTGGCAGGTCTGCCGGTGCGCAAGCTGTGGGGGATCGGCCCGGTCGCGGAGAGCCGGTTGCGCTCGTTGGGCATCGAGACCGTGGGCGCCTTCGCCGCGCTGCCGGAGTCGGAGGCGATGTCGATTCTCGGCGGCAGCGTCGGCGCCGCGCTGCACCGACTGGCGCGCGGCATCGATGACCGTCCGGTCGCCGAACGCACCGAGGCGAAGCAGATCAGCGCCGAGACAACCTACGAAACCGACATCGTCAGCCTGGAGCAACTGCGTCCGGCCATCGAGGACATGGCCGTCGCGGCGCACCGGCGCCTGACCGGTGACGGGCGCGCCGCGCGCACGGTGGTGCTCAAATTGAAGAAGTCGGATATGAGCATCGTCACCCGCTCCTACACCCTGCCCTACGCCACCGAGGATTTGGCCACTCTCGCCGCCGCCGCGCAGCGTTCGGCGCTCGACCCGCGGGAGCTGGGCCCGATCCGCCTCGTCGGCGTCGGCTACGGCGGCCTGTCGACCGTCCGTCAGGAATCGCTGTTCCCCGAACTGGATCGCGGCCCGGTCCCCGAGATCGCCGCGGTCGAAACGGAATCCGAACCGGCGCACGCCCCCGAACTCGGCGATGCCGCGCACACCGCGCCGGTCCTACCGGTCGCCCTCTGGCGTCCCGGCATGGACGTATCGCATCCCGAGCACGGTCACGGCTGGGTGCAGGGCGCCGGGCTCGGCGTGGTGACCGTCCGCTTCGAAACCCGTTCCACCGGTCCGGGTCCCGCGCGCACCTTCGCCGCCGACGATGCCGCCCTCACCCGTGCCGATCCGCTGGGCAGTCTGCTCTGACGGCCGGGGCCCGAGGCTCGACATCGCCGGGCCGGACGCGTACGTTCGCTGCCGACGACCATCGCCGGTCCGATGTGGATCCGGGTGCCGCCACCCGGGGCCGGTAGCCTGGGACCTCGTGCAGCGCCGCCGGTTCGGGGGCGGCTGCCATGGTGGAACACGACACGGACCTCTCGAACGCAAAGGACGAGCAGTTGAAGCTTCGTAAGACTGGACGCATCGCGATCGCCGGACTGGCCATCGTCGCCGCGCTTGGCCTGACCGCCTGTGGTGGCGACGACAAGGACAGCAAGCCCGCCGCCAAGACGTCGACCAGCGCCAAGGCGTCGGCGACCGCGAGCGCGAACCTGCCGCCGGTCCCGACCCCCGCGGAGCTGAACACCGCCCTGGCCCGTGCGCTCGACCCGTCGGTGCCCGCCTCCGAGAAGCTGGACAACGTCCAGGGCGCCGAGGCCGATCCGACGCTGCCGGACCGCTTGTCGCAGGCCGCGGCCGGCGCCGACGTGAAGATCGTGGTTACCGACGTCACCTCCTTCGGCGACAGCGTGAACGCGAAGGCCAAGTTCATCCTCAACGGCCAGGAGAACATCGTCGACGTGCCGTTCGTCGCCGACAACGGCAAGTGGAAGATCCAGAAGACCTGGGCCTGCACCATGCTGACCAACCTCGGTCAGCAGTCGGCGGCCTGCAGCTGAGTTCACCCGACGGGCCGGTCGTCGCGCTTCGCGGCGCCCGGCCCGTCGTCGCGTGAAATGCTCTGCCGCATTTTGTAGTACGCGCAGGTCAGAGCATGCGCAGAATCGCGTACATCGAGGTGGCGTGCGCGTACAGTTCGCCGTCTTCGGCGCCGACCAGGCGGGCCTCGGCGCTGGCCGTGGTGGTGCCGACGTGGATCGCGGTGCCCTCGCAGCGCAGCGTGCGCGTGTCGCTGCGCACGGCACGATGGATGTCTATGCCGATCTTGACCGAGGTGGAGCGCGTGCCGCCGGCCAACTGCGTCAGTACCGCCGAGCCGAGGGCCGCTTCGAGCACCGTCGCCACGAAGCCGCCGTACACCCCGCCCGCCGGGTCGAGCAGTTGGTCACCCGGCTCGCCCTCGAAAACCACGGTCCCATCGCCGACCTGGGCCAGCCGGAAACCCAGCGCGCTCAGAATCGGTGCGCCCGGGAATCGTCCGTCGAGCGTTCCCTGCAAGATCTCCCGTCCGGTCATACCGAGCGGGTCGGGTGTCTTCTCAGCCGGTGGCCGCCCCGCGTCGGTGCGGGCGCGAAGGGGTCTGGGCGCGGTCATACATCGACGCTACGGAGAAGGCGAAGCCCGCAGAAGTGTCGGATCCGACACCTTCGCGACCAATTCCGACGAACTCGAGTCGCCGGAAAGCGGGAAGCTCACGGTGTGGACCGTGTTTCGCTCGCTTGGGAGCCGGATTCGCTGGTGACAGGGCGCGATGTGCGCCGCGCGCGACGGGTTCGTAGCAGGGCGTCGGTGGTGAATATCACCAGCGCCGCCCAGATGAGGGCGAAACCGGCCCAACGGGAGGCGGGCATCGGCTCGTGCGCGACCGCGACGCCCCAGGCCATCTGGAGTGCGGGGGTGAGGTATTGCAGCAGGCCCATGGTGGACAACGCGACGCGCTGGGCCGCGACGGCGAACAGCAGTAGCGGAACCAGGGTGACCGGTCCGGTGGCCACCATCAGGGCGGTATGCGCGGGGGCGGAGGCGAATTCGCTGTGCCCGGCGAGCGCGAGCGCGATCGCGAACGCCAGCGCGAAGGGTGCGGCGACGACGCCCTCGGCGGCGATGCCGCGCAGCGCGTCCAGCGGGATCACCTTCTTCACCAAGCCGTAGGTGGCGAAAGAGCAGGCCAGGGCCAAGGCGATGATCGGTGGTCTGCCGTAGTCGACCGTGAGCACGGCCACCGCGGCCGCGCCGAGCCCGAGGGCGGCCCATTGGGCGCCGGTCAGCCGCTCACGAAAGAGCACCACACCGAACGCGACGGTGACCAGAGGGTTGATGAAATACCCGAGCGCGCACTCCACGACGTGGCCCGCGGTGACCCCATAGACGTACACGCCCCAGTTGAGCGCGATCGCGGCGGAGGCCACGGCCGCCAGCCGCCAGACTCGGCCGTCGATGCCGCGCAGTTCGCGGATCCGGCCGCTGACGGCGAGCACCGCGAGCACGACCACCAGCGTCCAGACGATCCGCTGCGCCACCACTTCACCCGGACTGGCGAACGCCAGCAGCCCGAAGAACGCGGGGAAAAGTCCCCACAAGAAGTACGCGCTCGCTCCGAACGCTACACCGGGGATGGACCTGCTTCGCCGCACGATGACGAACGTAGTTGTCCCGTAGCCTTGCGGTCATGTCGATTACCGTGCAGGCATCGGGCGCGACCGGGCTCACCGCGACCGAGGTCGAGCAACGTCGTCACGACGGACTGACCAACGACGTCCCGGATCGCGCGAGCCGATCGGTTCGCGACATCGTGCGCGCGAACGTCTTCACCAGGATCAACGCCATCCTCGGCGTCCTGTTCGTGCTGGTGCTGGCCACCGGATCGATCATCGACGGCATGTTCGGCCTGCTGATCGTCGCCAACAGCGCGGTCGGCATCATCCAGGAGATCCGCGCCAAGCGCACCCTGGACCAGCTGGCCATCGTCAGCCAGGCCAAGCCGACCGTCCGCCGGGACGGCAGGGCCGTCGAGATCGCGCCGCGCGAGGTGGTGCTCGACGACGTGATCGAGCTCGGTCCCGGCGACCAGATCGTGGTGGACGGCACGGTAGAGGAGTCCGCGCAGCTCGAGGTGGACGAGTCGTTGCTCACCGGCGAGGCGGACTCGATCGAGAAGGCGGTCGGCGCCACGGTGATGTCGGGTAGTTATGTGGTGTCCGGGTCCGGCGCCTACCGCGCCACCAAGGTCGGCCGGGACGCCTACGCGGCGCGGCTGGCCGAGGAGGCGAGCAAGTTCACGCTGGTGCACTCCGAACTGCGCAGCGGTATCGACAAGATCCTGAAGTTCATCACCTACCTGCTGATTCCCGCCGGACTGCTGAGCATCTACAACCAGCTGGTCTCCAGCAAGGAGTCGTGGCGGCCCGCGCTCACCGGCATGGTGGCCGCGCTGGTGCCGATGGTGCCCGAGGGGCTGGTGCTGATGACGTCGATCGCGTTCGCGGTCGGCGTGGTGCGGCTGGGCAGGCGCCAGTGCCTGGTGCAGGAGTTGCCCGCGATCGAGGGGCTGGCCCGCGTCGACGTGGTCTGCGCCGACAAGACCGGCACGCTGACCGAGAACGGCATGCGGCTGTCGGACCTGAAGACGCTGGACACCTTCGACGACACCGAGGTACGCACCGCGCTGGCCGCGCTCGCGGCCGACGACCCGCGCCCGAACGCGAGCGTGCAGGCGATCGCCGAGGCTCTGCCGGACGGTCCCGGCTGGCAGCGCACCGCCGTCGCGCCGTTCTCCTCCGCCAAGAAGTGGAGCGGTTGCTCCTACGGCGAGCACGGCGACTGGCTGCTCGGCGCGCCGGACGTGCTGCTCGACCCGGGATCCGCGGACGCGCGGGTCGCGGAGGAACTCGGCGCATCCGGCCTACGCGTGCTGTTGCTGGCGCGCGGCGACCGTCCGGTGGACGCCGCGGACGCCCCGGGGGGCGTGCGGCCCGCCGCCTTGGTCGTGCTGGAGCAGAAGGTCCGGCCCGATGCGCGCGACACACTCGATTACTTCGCCAGCCAGAGCGTCTCGATCAAGGTCATCTCCGGCGACAACGCGGTGTCGGTCGGCGCGGTGGCCTCCTCGCTCGATCTGCCGGGCGGTGACCACCCGATCGACGCGCGGGAGTTGCCGGAGGACGGCGACGAATTGGCCGCCATGCTGGACGGCAACACCACCTTCGGCCGGGTACGTCCGGATCAGAAGCGCGCCATGGTGTCGGCGTTGCAGTCGCGCGGGCACACGGTGGCCATGACCGGCGACGGTGTGAACGACGTGCTCGCCTTGAAGGATTCGGACATCGGCGTGGCGATGGGCTCGGGCAGTCCGGCGACCAGGGCGGTGGCGCAGATCGTGCTGCTGGACAACAAGTTCGCCACGCTGCCGTACGTGGTCGGCGAGGGACGCCGGGTGATCGGCAACATCGAGCGGGTCTCGAATCTGTTCCTCACCAAGACCGTGTATTCCGTGCTGCTCGCCTTCCTGGTCGGCATGGCCGGCATCGGCTCGCAGATCTTCGACTACGAGCCCATCGGCTACCCGTTCCTGCCGCGCCACGTCACGATCGCGGCCTGGTTCACCATCGGCATTCCGGCGTTCATCCTTTCGCTCGCGCCCAACAACGAGCGTGCCCGCACGGGTTTCGTGGGGCGCGTCATGCGGTTGGCCATCCCCTCGGGCGTGGTGATCGGCGCGGCCACCTTCGTCTCGTACCTGATCGCCTACGCCGGGCCGCACGCCACCGAGGAGCAGAAGGTGCAGGCGGGCACCACGGCGCTCATCACATTGATCATGATCGCGGTGTGGGTGCTCGCCATCGTCGCGCGGCCGTACGTGTGGTGGAAGGTGATGCTGATCGCGGTGTCGGTGGCGGCGTACGTGTTCCTGTTCACCGTTCCGTTCACCCGCGAGTTCTTCAAACTCGACCCCTCCAACCTCGCGCTCACCGGTGCGGCGGTGGTCTGCGGCGTGGTCGGGATCGTGCTCGTCGAGGCGGCCTGGTGGGTGAGCGCGGCGCTGCGCGGCGAGAAGCCGCAACTGCTGCCCAGCTCGCCCGGCGGAGCCGACTGACAGACTGGACGCCTGACTCGCCGCGCCACGAGAAGCCTTGTGCGAAGCGGCCATTCAGACTTGGAGTACCTTCTGGAGATTATGGAGGTACTGCTGCACCAGATCGACGCGTTCGCCGACGCACCGTTCTCGGGCAACCCGGCCGCGGTGATGCCGCTCCCGTCGTGGCTGCCGGATGCGTTGCTGCAACAGCTGGCCGAGGAGAACAACCTCGCCGAGACCGCGTTCTATACCTCACGGTTACCTCCAGAGGCGGGCGTGCCGCCGGGCGAGTGGCCCGCCTTCCACCTCCGGTGGTTCACCCCGAGGGTGGAGGTCGCGCTCTGCGGGCACGCCACTCTCGCCAGCGCCGCGCAGATCCTGGCCGACATGCACCCCGGTGAGGACCGGGTGAGCTTCTACACGCGCAGCGGCTGGCTGCACGTCGACCGCACCGACGACGACGAGTTCGTCCTCGATCTGCCTGCCGTGCCGAGCATTCCGGTGCAGCCCGATCCGGCGCTCGTCGCGGCGCTCGGTGTGCGTCCGGTGGGCGCGTATTCCGGCACCGACGAGGTGATCGTCGTGGCGACCGAACAGGAGGTGCGCGATGCCGCGCCCGTGCTGGCGGCGTTCCCCGCGCTGCCGCGCGCCGCGATCGTCACCGCGCCCGGCGATTCGGTCGACTTCGTCTCCCGGGTCTTCGCCCCGGCCGTGGGCGTCCCGGAGGACCCGGTGACCGGGTCCGCGCACGCGCAGCTGGTTCCGCTGTGGAGCGAGCGGCTCGGCCGCACCGAACTGCACGCCAGGCAGCTGTCCCGCCGCGGCGGAAGCTTGCGCTGCGAACTGACCGGCGACCGCGTGCTGTTGTTCGGACGGTGCCGCCGCTACCTCGACGGCGTCGTCACCCTGCCGGACTAGCTCCGGCCGCTCACGGCTCCGGAACCGGTCCGTCGTCGGGGCCGGGCGCGACGACGTCGCGGTAGTCGGGCAGCAGCGGGGCCACCGCGAAGCTTCCCGCCACCGCGTCGGCGGGCAAAGCCTGGACCGCGCGGACATCGTTGTGCCCGGACAGGTTTCGCAGTCGCGCCGGGGTGTCACGCACGACGAGCCCGACGACACAGCCGCAGCCGCTCCGCAGTCGTGCGGCCGAGAACGCGACCACGCGGGCGGAGCGGTCATCGACGGGGCGGGGAAGCAGCCAGGCCGCGTACGACGCCGAATCCGCCGCCGCCTGAACGCCTTCCGGTACCGGCACGGCCACCAGCGGCGTCTGCACGCCGGGCGCGGGCACCCGGTAGAGCACCTGCGCGATCCGCAATCCGCCGCTGTGCTGCGGAATCTCGCCGGGCACCAAGGGTTCGGCGAACGACACCAGCGCCCAGCGCGGTTCGTCGCCGCCCGTGTCCAGCGAGTCACGAGACCGGGCGAGGTAGTCCGCGACCTGCTCACCCTGGTCGGGCCCGAGCCGGTCGGTGGACACCGGGGCGCGGTACGGCGGTTGCAGCGCGCCGAGCGCGAAGACGAGTGCGATCAGCGCGACGGCCGCCGCGCCGAGCAAGATCCCGCGCCAGGGCGGCACCCGGCGGTCAGGCATCGCGCAGGACGTCCAGCGCGTGCTTCAGGTCGTCCGGGTATTCGCTGGTGATCTCCAGGTAGCGGCCGTCGGCGGGGTGCTGAAACCCCAGCGACCGAGCGTGCAGCCACTGCCGTTGCAGCCCGAGCCGCTCGGCCAGCCGCGGGTCGGCGCCGTAGGTGAGATCACCGCAGCACGGGTGGCGGATCGCGGAGAAATGCACGCGGATCTGATGGGTGCGGCCGGTCTCCAGGTGGATGTCGAGGAGGCTGGCCGAATGGAACGCCTCGACCGTGTCGTAGTGCGTGACGCTGGGACGGCCGTCTGCGGTGACGGCGAACTTCCAGTCGTTGCCGCGGGCCCGCCCGATCGGGGCGTCGATGGTGCCGCTGCTGGGGTCCGGATGCCCCTGCACCAAGGCGTGATACCGCTTGTCGACGGTGCGCTGCTTGAACGCGCGCTTGAGCACCGTGTACGCGTGCTCGGACTGTGCGACCACCATCACGCCGGAGGTGCCGACGTCCAGGCGGTGCACGATGCCCTGCCGCTCGTGGGCGCCGGAGGTGGAGATGCGGTATCCGGCGGCGGCGAGTCCGCCGACGACGGTCGGGCCGCTCCAGCCGACGCCGGTGTGCGCGGCCACGCCGACCGGCTTGTCGACCGCGACGATGTCGTCGTCGGCGTAGAGGATCTTCATGCCTTCCACCGGTTCGGCCTCGATGGTCAGCTCCCGCTTCGGCTCCGGGAAGATCACCTCCAGCCAGGCTCCCGCGGTGAGCCGGTCGGATTTGCCCGCGGCGACGCCGTCGAGCTGCACCGAACCCTCCTCGGCCAGCGTGGCCACCGCGGTGCGGGACAGGCCGAGCAGACGGGACAGGCCCGCGTCGACGCGCATGCCGTCGAGCCCGTCGGGGACGGGCATGGTCCTGGTCTCCCTCATGCCGCGCTGCCCTCGCTCGCGCCCGTCTTGCCGTGGCCCACCCGGGTGCCGTTCGGTTCGAAGCCGAACACGGTGAGCACGACCAGCAGGATCGCGCCGCACACGATGGCCGAGTCCGCGACGTTGAACACCGGCCACCAGCCGATCGCGACGAAATCCACCACGTGCCCCTGCAGCGGGCCGGGCGCGCGGAACAGCCGGTCGCCCAGATTGCCGACCGCGCCGCCGAGCACCATGCCCAGTCCGATCGCCCACCACAGCGAACGCATGGTGCGGCCGATGCGCACCACGCCGATGACGACGGCGGCGGCGACCAGGGTCAGCAGCCAGGTCATGCCGGTGGCCATGGAGAACGCCGCGCCGGGATTGCGCACCAGGCTCAGGCGCGCGAAGTCGCCGATGATCGGTACCGGATCGCCCGGCGTCAGCTTCGCCACCGCGAGGGTCTTGGTGAGCAGATCCAGGCCGAGCACGACCGCGGCGAGGACGAGTAGCGTACGCAGCCGCTGCGGCGGAGCCGGCTCGGTCGTCGGGTCGGCGGTGTTCGCTGGGTTTTCCTCGGGCGGCCGGTCGTCACTCACACCGACCATCATCTCTCGAGCGGAATCGAGTCCGGTGCGCGCGTCCGATTGCCCCGGCCCGCGCCCGCGGCGTTCGCGTGCCACGCCGATCGGTTCGCGGTCGAATGTCCCAGCTGACACTCAGGAATCGGTCGTACCCTGTTGCTCGTGACGGTGTTGTCTTCCCCCCGCCTGGCCCGAAGCGCGAGCCTAGCCCGGAGCGCGCGCTCGGGTGTGCTGCTCATGGTGCTCGCGCTCGGGCTCTCGGCATTCGGGGTCGGTTGCGGCGACGGCGCCGAGTCGAGCGGTGAGGCCGACGGAACGGAGCCGCTCGGCATCGGCAAGGAAGTGACCGTGCCGATTCCGGCCGCGGTGACCACGGTCGAATCGGCCGGTGCGGAGCCCCGATCGATGCTGCGGCCGGAGTATCCGGCGGGCACCGTGCAGCGGGTCACGCTGTACACCGCCCATCACATCCAGCAGCAGATCGATGGGCAGCCCAAGCCCGACTTCTCCACCCCGGCGCTGACCATTCCCATGACCGCGGAGACCACCGTGGAGGGCATCGATCTCACCCTTGGCTCGGTCACCTCGCCCGATCCCACGCTGGCCAAAGCGCTCACCAAGATCGGCGGCTCGCACGCGGGCTTCGACCTCAGCGATCTGGGCGCGATCACCGCACTGCGGCTCGAGCCGGCGCCCGACGCGTCCAACACCGCGCGCGCCGCGCTGGAGCAGGCGTTCTACCAGGCCGTCTACCGTTCGATCGCGTTTCCCGACCAGCCCGTCGGCGAGGGCGCGGTCTGGACGGTGCGCCAGGAGGTCAGCGGCGGCGTCCTGCTCGACCAGGTGACCACCGCGACGCTGAGCAAACGCGACGGTGACCGGCTCACCATCGAGCTGCACGTCACCCAGAAGCCGAAGTCGCCGGTGTGGAACCTGCCGAACAACGCGGGCACGCTGGACATCGACGACTACGTCATGCAGGGAGCGGGCACCATCACGGTGGATCTCGGCTTGCCGCTGCCGGTGGCCGGGTCGATCACCGTCGGCGGGCACCAGGCCTACCGCGATCCGCACAGCGACAGCACGCTGCAGCAGGCGATCGAGACGCAGGTGTCGTGGACCGAATGATCCGTGCGTGCGGACTGCTGGCCGCGGTCGCGCCCCTCGTCGTCGCCACCGGATGCGGCTCGGGGGACCACGCCGCACCAGGACAGCCCGAGCTTCCCACGCTCGGACCCGTCGTGGCCGCGGCCCCGGTGACCACCGCCCCCGAGACCGATTCCACTCGGCTGCGCGGGCTGTTGCTCGCCGACAGCGATCTGCCCGCCGGTTTCACCGCGCTCGCGCCGCCCGCCGACACCGGCGGAGGCGCTACCGGCGCCTCGCCGACGAATCCGGCCGAATGCGTGAAAGTGCTCGCGCCGCTCGGTGCGCAACGCTCCGGCGCGCTAGCGCGGGCGTCCACGCAGTACACCGGGCCGAATTTCTCCAGCATCGATATAGACGCGGCCAGTTATCCACCGGACGCGGTCGCGGCCGCTTTCTCGGAAGTGCAGGAAATCCTGCGTCGCTGCGCGCACTATGCCGGGGCCGACGGCTCCGACATTCCGATGGACTACCGCGTCGGCGGGCTCGTCCAGCCGCCCGCGGGCGATGCCTCCGCGCCCTTCCAAGTGCGCACTACCAGTGACGACCTGACCCTCCGCTCGTCCGCCGCGATCGTTCAGGTGGGGAGCACGTTGGTGCAGGTCGCGGTGACTGCGCCGGAGGCGGTGGACCCGGGTGTGCTCAGCGCGCTGACCGCGGCCCAGGTGCGCAGGCTGCAGGGCGTCGCCGGACCGTGATTTCCTGCGATCCGGCCGAATCGCGCCTGTCGCCGGAATAGGCTCGGCATGATCCGACACAACGCCTCGACCGGAGGTTCCCCATGTCTGATGTCAAACCCGTTCCCGATGGATATCCGGTGGTGTCGCCCGGGCTCGCGGTCGACGGCGCCGCGGCGGCGATCGATTTCTACAAGAACATTTTCGGTGCGACCGAGCGTATGCGGATGCCCGGTCCGGACGGCAGAATCGCGCATTGTGAGCTGATGTTCGGCAATTCCGTCGTCATGCTCGGCGATTCGGCGCCCGATATGGACTTCCTCGACCCGAAGACGGTCGGCGGCACCCCCGTCAACCTGTATGTGTACGTCGAGGACGCCGACGCCGCTTTCGCCGCCGCGTTGTCCGCGGGAGCCAGGGAACTCACGCCCATGACCGATCAGTTCTACGGCGATCGCAGTGGCGCCTTCGAGGATCCGTGGGGACACCGATGGACGGTGGCCACCCACGTGGAGGATGTGCCGCCCGACGAGATGGACCGCCGGATGGCCGAGCGGTTCGGCGGTTCCTGATCCCGGCGGATCTGCTCATTCGGCGACGACCGAATCCCCGTTGACCCGGATGCCTTTCGGGGCGAGTGGTTTGCTCGCCGGGCCGTGGGCCACCGAGCCGTCCAGCGCGAACTTGCTGCCGTGGCAGGCACAGTTGATGGTGCCGCCGGACACCGTCGCGACCTTGCATCCCGCGTGCGTGCACACCGAGGAGAGCCCGACGAAGGTGCCCGCGCTGGGCTGGGTCACCACGGTGTCGCCCACGATCACGCCGCCGCCGACGGGAATGTCGGCCGTCTTGGCGAGCGCGTTCGCGGGACTGTTCGCATCGACGGGCCGGTCTGCCTGCGCTGCGGTGGCGTCATGCGGCGCGGGAGCGTCGTCGCCCTTGCCATGGGCGGTGCAGGCGGTGACCGCCGCCGCGGCGGCGACGCCCGCACCGGCGACGACCACACTGCGGCGGGTGCGGAGTTGTTCGTGGAATGTCATGTCGGTCGGATCTCCCTCGAAGGCGCGGCCGGCCTTGCGCCGGTTTCCGCTTCGCCTTGTTCACGGAGATAGTGATCAGGCGGTTCAATCGACGATCCGATTCGATTCGTATGACAGAGCGGCGGACCCGGACCCCCTCATCTGTTTGTGGCCGGGTCCGCCGTTCTTTGTGGTTACCCGCGGGCGATCGATTCGAACACCTTCGGGTCGACGAGGGTGGAGGTGTCGCCGAGTTCGCGTCCTTCGGCGACGTCGCGCAGGAGTCGGCGCATGATTTTGCCGCTGCGGGTTTTGGGGAGTTCGGGGACGATGTGGATTTCGCGTGGTTTGGCGATGGGGCTGATCTCGCGGGCGACTTCGGTTTTGAGGTCGTCGATGAGGGTGTCGGTGGGTTGGGCTTCGGCGGTGAGGATGACGAAGGCGACGATGCCTTGTCCGGTGGTGGGGTCGGTGGCCCCGACGACGGCGGCTTCGGCGACGGTGTGGTGTCCGACGAGGGCGGATTCGACTTCGGCGGTGGAGATTCGGTGGCCGGAGACGTTCATGACGTCGTCGACGCGGCCGAGGACCCACAGGTCGCCGTCGGTGTCGAGTTTGGCGCCGTCGCCGGCGAAGTACCAGCCTTGGTCGGCGAAGCGTTCCCAGTAGGTGGCTTTGTAGCGTTCGGTGTCGCCCCAGATGCCGCGCAGCATCGACGGCCACGGCTCGTCGAGCACGAGCAGACCGGAACTGTCCCGGCCGAGTTCGCCGCCGTCCTCGTCCACCACCCGCGCCGAGACACCCGGCAGGGGAGTCATCGCCGCGCCGGGTTTGGCGGCGGTGACGCCGGGCAGCGGGGAGATCATGATGGCGCCGGTCTCGGTCTGCCACCAGGTGTCGACGATGGGCGTGCGGCCCGCGCCGATGACCTCGCGGTACCAGCGCCACGCCTCCGGGTTGATGGGTTCGCCGACCGAACCGAGCAGGCGCAGCGACGACAGATCATGGCTGTCGGGAATGTTCCTGCCCCACTTCATGAACGTTCGGACCAGCGTCGGCGCCGTGTAATAGATGGTGACGCCGTACTTTTCGATGATCTCGAAATGCCGGTGCTCGTTGGGCGAGTTGGGTGTGCCTTCGTAGACGACTTGGGTGGTGCGGTTGGCCAGGGGGCCGTAGACGATGTAGCTGTGTCCGGTGACCCAGCCGATGTCGGCG
>NZ_JBFAXY010000036.1:0-84831 GCF_040681035.1 Nocardia sp. NPDC051911 | reverse complement strand
CAGCAGTGGTGGGACAAGGGCGACGACACCAGTAACAACAAAGGTTTCGTCGCCGGCATGCGTGAACTCGCCGGCCAGGTCCCCGAATTCGTCGATCCGAATACCGCGGCACCCCCCACCAACGGTGGAACAGGCGGTGGCGGCGGAACCGGAAACAACAACGGCGGCAACGGCAACAACGGCGGCAACGGCAACAACAGCGGCGGAGACAACAACAGCGGCAAATCCAACGCAAACGGAAACTCTCCCCAGCCCAGCAGCGACGGCGCCAACCCTCCCACCAGCGGCCTTCCCCCTTCATCATCCAAAAGCGGCTTGGACTCCACGGGTAACCAACCGACGCCGACCGGGTCGACCGGTCCGACCAACTCGACCAGCCCGCTCGGCAGTTCGGGGCCGTTGTCCAAGCTCGCGGACATGCTGGCTCAGCTGAATTCAGGCCCCATGTTCAGTGGTTCCCCCAGCCCGTTCGGCGCGTCCGGCCCGTGGGGCGCGTCCGGCCCATGGGGCGCGGCGGGTCCGTCCGGGTCGATCACTCCGGCGGGCCTCGGCGGCGGATCGGCCGGCGGCGGAGCGGGGATCGCCAGTCCGGTTGACGACAAACTGTTCCCTCGCGCCGGCGCTCCCGGGACCGGTACCCCCACCGACACCGGCCGCGCCGGACTCCCCGCCACCGCAACCCAAACCAACGCCGCCTATCCGATGGGGATGGGCGGCTACCCGCTGGGCGGAGGTATGGGCGGCGGCATGGGCGGACAAGGTCAGCAACAACAGCAGGAGCGCAAACGTGCCGCCTACCTGGACGGTCCCGAGCACCTCGAGGAAGCCGTCGGCGACGATCCACTGTCGGTCCGGCCCATCATCGATCGTTGAGACAGGTGCCCGACCATGCGCTTTCACATCGTGAACTTCCCCAATACCGAGACCACCCGGCACTATCAGCCGTGCGCGTATACGCAGAAGAATCGGCGCTTCGCCTCGATGATGACCGAGCTCGGTCACGAGGTATTCCTATACGGCGGCGAGCAGAACGACGCGGCGTGCGCGGAATTCGTCCCGATCGTCACCAGAGCCGAGCAATCCGAGTGGTTCGGCGGTGCCGATCTCTATAAGGACCCAATCAATCTCACATGGAGTCCCCATGATGTGCATTGGCAGATCTCCAACGAGCGCGCGGTCACCGAGATCGCCCAGCGGAAGGGCAAGCGCGACTTCATCGGAATTCTCGGTGGCACTTGCCAAAAGCCCATCGCGGATACCTTCCCCGAGCTGATGACCGTCGAATTCGGCATCGGCTACAGCGGGGTGTTCGCCAACTACCGGGTGTTCGAGAGCTACGCGTGGATGCATGCTGTCTACGGCTCGTATGCGAGTGTTCCCGGCGTCATGAGCGCCCGCGGCCAGTTCTACGACGCCGTGATCCCGAACTACTATGACGTGGCGGATTTCCCGTTCTCCGAGCACAAGGACGGCTACTTCCTGTTCATCGGCAGGATGGTCGAGGCCAAAGGCATTCAGATCGCGATCGACACCTGCACGCGACTCGGCGTGAATCTGATCGTCGCCGGCGCGGGGGAAGTCCCCGAGGCCGACTGCGTCGAATACGTCGGTGTAGTCGACTCGACGCGCCGCGGCGAGTTGATGAGCCGGGCCCGTGCGGTTTTCGTGCCGACGCTCTATCTCGAACCTTTCGGTGGCGTCCACGCCGAGGCGATGCTGTGCGGGACCCCGGTGATCACCACCGATTGGGGTGTGTTCACCGAAACCGTGCAGCACGGCGTGCAGGGTTTTCGCTGCCGGACGCTGCGCGAGTTCTGCGATGCCGCTGACGCCGTCCACAAACTCGACTATCGCGGAATCCGTGACTACGCGATCTCGAAATTTTCCACCGACGTCGTCGCCCCACAGTACGAGGCGTACTTCGAACGCCTACTCACGCTGTGGGGCGATGGCTGGTACGCGACATAGGAGGTCAGTGTGACGGGACACTGGCGCGGGCGCACACGAGGCCTACCGTGCTGACGGAATCGGGGCGCCGGAACCTGGTCGTACTGAGGGCGGGCGACGAATCACTGCACGAGCAGTGGCTGGCCGGGCCGCATCCACGTACCTGGGATCTGGTGGTGAGCTATTTCGGTGACGACCCGGACCGCTACCGGGTGGCGGACGTGGCCAGGATCGACCGTAAAGGCCCGAAATGGCCTGCCCTGCATCATGTCCTGACGACCGATTTGGCTGCGGTGCTCGATCGATACGATTACGTCTGGCTCCCCGACGACGACCTGGCCGCCGACACCTCCAGCATCAACGAGCTGTTCCACTGCGCGGCGCAGCACCGGCTCGCACTGACCCAACCCGCGCTCACCGAGGACAGCTACTACTCCCACGAGATCACGCTCGTCGATCGACGATTCAACCTCCGGCACACGAACTTCGTCGAAATCATGGCACCCTGTTTCAGCCGGGAATTCCTGCGCCGTTGCCTGCCGACCTTCGACGCCACCCAGACCGGCTGGGGTCTGGACTTCCACTGGCCGCGATTCATCACCGACTCCACATCGATCGCCATCGTCGACGCCGTAACGGTCCGGCACACCCGACCGGTGGGCGGGCCGAATTACGCCGCGGCCCGGGCGGGTGGGATCGACACGTGGGCGGAGTATTGCGAATACCTGGTCACGCACGAAATCAGCGACTTGACGCCACGCGTGCATCGCGGCGTCGGAGCACCCAACCGGCCCGCGGAGACCCTCGAACCCACCGCGATCTGCGTGACCATCGACCGGTGGCGCCCCGAGCTGGCCGACTGGTTCGACTTCCACTCCGCGCAAGCGGAATTGACCATCATCTATACGGATGACCCCGATGTCCGGGCCGCGCTGTGCGCAGTGCGCGGTGAGCGGCCCGTCATCCTTCGCGACCACGCGACACCCAACGATGACATGGTTGCTCGCGAGGTAGCCAACATCGCCGACGCCGCCGCAACGGCCGAGGCGGCGGGTATGCAATGGCTGCTGCCACTCGGCCCAGACGAGGTCTTCTATGACGACGGTCGCCGCCGCTGGCAGATTCCCGGCGCCGGGCAGGTGACATTCATCGGACACGAAGCCGTCCCTTCCCCCGTGCCGGTGACCGATCCCATCCACGAGTGCACCGTGTTCCGGATCAGCGGTCGATCCCCCTTTCTCGACACCCCGGCCAACCGCAGCGCGGTCCGTCTCGGCCCCGCTGTCGCGCCGGTGGACGAGTACGGTTTCACCGGATTCGACGGCGTGCACGGCACCGTGACTGCGCCGATGATCCTGCACTACCCGTATCCGAGTTTCGAGAGCTGGCTGGCCCGAGCCGAAGAAGTCGCCGAGGTCGGAGGCAGCAAGGCGCGGCACTTCGCCCATCACTCCAGAGACCTGCTCCAGGTGGCCCTCGCCCACGGCGAGCTCTCAGGCGCACGTGCCTGCTTCCAAGCCGGAATCCCGTCCGCCGGCATGGTCGACCGGATGCTCCTGAACGGCGAACTCATGCGCGCCGAGCCGCTACGACTGATGCGCGACCCCCCGGCGCGAGAGCGGCTGCCGTCAGTCGGTGAGGTCGAGGGCAGCGCGCACGAGGTGTCGATGCCGTTGTAGCGGTAGACGTCGTCGAGCGATCCGAATCGGCCGAATATATTGCTGACCCCCATGCGATACGGCGCACCGGGTTGCGCGTGGCCAGGGAGACCAGGGTCGAGGCGGCAACCCGCGGCGCGGTCGCGGCGACAGGCGGCCCGCTCGTCGACGGCTGGCGCGAGCGGTCCGACGCCGAATGTGACGCTGCCGGAACGCGCCGTCCTGAGCGCGGCCGGCCACGGCGATCCTCCGGGATGAAAGGGATCGGGTCGGTCGGCAGAGTAGTCCGCGCGGCCGCCGTTGACCTTGGAATCCGCCGATCACCGCAGGCAGCGGACCCGCACGCGTTTGCGTGCGTATGTCGGTGCGCAAAGGGTAGGCCGCATATGCACCTACTTCGACGAATGGAGGCGTCATGAGAGACGTCGACGACACCGTTCACGCAAACCCCGGCCGTCGCCTTCGAATTCCCCGTAGCCGAGGAGCCCTCGGCGGGCTCGCGGTGCTACTGCTGGGCTTGTGGGGTGCGCTGATCCCGTTCATCGGACCCTATTTCGGCTTCGCGTTCACTCCGGACGACCCGTGGGTGTGGACGGCGGCGCGCGGGTGGCTCCAGGTGTTGCCCGGCGTCGCCGCGATCATCGGCGGATTGCTCATGCTGGCCAGCCGCAACCGGCTCGTGGCGAGCTTCGGGGCGTGGCTGGCAGCGGCGGCGGGCTTGTGGTTCGTGATCGGGCCGATACTGGCGGACACCCTGAAAATCGGGGATGTGGGCGAACCCGTCGCCACGTCCGATCTGAAACGGGCCCTGCTACAACTGGCCTACTTCTATGGTCTCGGAGCGCTGATCCTGTTCTTCGCCGCGACCTCACTCGGCCGATTGTCCGTGCGCAGCGCACGCGATATCGCCTTCGCGCGACGCGAGGTCGATACCAGAGCCGCCGCCGAGGCCGACAGTCGGCGTCGCGTAGCCGACGCGCCGGGCCCTGTGGAACCCGCCTCCCGTGCCGATGCCACACCGGGGCCGCGACCGAACAAACCCGGGTTGTATCGCACCTGACCTCACCTCCGACGCTGCGAGAACGGTGGCCGCCGTGCATCGCTCAATGAGGTCGCCCGCCGTGCGGATGTCGGGCCGGGCACTCTGTATCGCCATTTCCCGGATCGGCAATCGCTGCAGCTCGCGGTGTTGCAGGACCGCATCGAAGCTCTCTGCAGATGCGGCGAGGAATTGCTGTCCGCACCGGACGCGCACGCGGCGCTCGGAGAATGGTTGCGGGCACTGCTATTCCACGCTCGCAACGACCGGGGACTCGGTGCGGCCGCACTCACCGGGCCCATCGGTTCGAACTTCGAGTGCCGGGAAGCCATCAGGCGAACAGCGGAGAAGCTGTTGACGCGCGCACAAGGAGCAGGCACCGTGCGAACCGATACGTCCGCGGACGATCTCATCCAACTGGTGGCCGGGATCGGCCTCGCCGCCACGGACAGCCGCGATGCCGGCCAGCCCGATCGGCTACTCGGAATCGCCGTCGACGGACTCATCACCCATTGAGCCCGCCTAGTGTATGTGCCCGTCTGCGTGGACTAGTACGGGATCGTCAACTGCTCCGCGGCGGAGAGAGGTCGAACAGAGTCGGATCGTGGAGCTGCCGTGCCGCTGCGGCGCGCTGTTCGGCCCGCTCACGAACCGCGCAGGTCGGCCCGATGCCCTGGACCACCGATTGCGGTGACAGCAGCCAACCGTGACAGCGGTGGCAGTGCGCGACGAGTCGCACGGTGGGCTGATCACCGGTCTCGGCCACGGTGTCCTTCCAGAAGTCCGAACGAACTGGGTGTCCGTGCGGGGAAGGGCACCGCTACTTCGAGCCAGGGCAGACCCATTTCCAGCCACACCCGCACGGTAACCCGCCGGGACGCAAGCCATTAGTGAGCCACACCGAACAAGACCGGGGGCAGCCGCATAGGGAGCCTCCCACCGGGCACCTGAGACTCGATCCTGGCCGGGATCAAGCCCTGACACCAGTCTTGAGTAGGCAACTCCTTTCGCTAGTTCGACCCCACACCGAACGGCCCCAGCCGTCCTCGCGTCGGCGGCGACATCAGATCATCGAAGCCATGACCCATGGATAGTATTTAATATTGCAGCTGTCTAGCTCTAGCGCACTATTTAATATAATATATAATGGCGGAGCGCAGCATGGACCTCGGGAAAGGAGCGTCATGGGTGGCGAACACCTGAACAAGACAGCGCGGCGAGTGATCGCGGGGCTGGATGCCGATGGCAAGTCGACGGTCGTCGCGGACGAGAACACCGCCACCCGGGTGGCCCTTCCGGCGTTCACGGTCAACGACGTCTGGCGGGTCGATTCCCTGCCCGGCCGGTACCAGGACGAGGACACGTTGAAATCGGATGTGGAACTCGATCCGCCGGCCAACGGCCTGGTGGTCCGGCTCGCCACCTTCCCCCCGGACAGCGAGATCGATCCCGCGGTGTACGCGGAGTCGATCGGAAACCTGCACGGCGAAGACGCCAACGCCGACAGTGAGGGCATCGTCGGCCTGCACGCGACGGAGACCATCGATATCGCCACGATCCTCGACGGTGAGATATACGCGCTCTACGAAACCGGCGAAACCCTGCTGCGCGCCGGCGACACCGTGATCAACCGCGGCATCAAACATGCCTGGAGCAACCGCACCGACAAACCCGTGACGATGGTCGCGGTCATGCTGCCGGCAAAGGACTGAGGAGTTTCATGTTGTCATTCGACGGACGCGTCGCCATCGTCACCGGCTCGGGACGTGGCCTCGGCGCCTCGCACGCCAAGTTCCTGGCATCCCGGGGTGCGGCGGTGGTGATCAACGATCTGGGCGGTTCCGCTCAGGGCACCGGGGCCAGTTCTGGTCCGGCGGAGGAGGTGGTAGCCGACATCGTTGCCGCCGGGGGACGCGCGGTGGCGAACTTCGACTCGGTCACCGAGAACCCGGAAGGCATCGTGCAGACCGCGATCGACGCGTTCGGACGCCTCGACATCCTGGTCAACAACGCCGGCATCAACCAGGCGCACGCCTTCGGCCGCGATATCCTGCCATCGATCCGGCAGCACATGGAGGTGCATTTCTTCGGTACCGCCGGGGTCACCGCCGCCGCCTGGCCGCACCTGATCGAGAGCGGATCCGGGCGCGTCGTGAGCACCACCTCCCCCACCCTGATCGGCTTCCCGCAGCAGACACCCTACGTCGCCGCCAAGGGCGCGATCTTCGCCTTCACCCGGACTCTGGCCCTCGAGGGGCAGGAGGTGGGCATCAAGGTCAACGCGATCGCTCCGACCGCGGCGACCCGGATGTCCGACGAGGCGGATCTGCCCGACGAGTTCAAGCAGTTCATGCGCGACAACTTGCCGACCTCGCTGGTCAGCCCCGTAGTGGCGTATCTGGCGCACGAGAACTGCGCGATCAACGGCGAGGTGCTCCAGGCCCAGGGCGGCGAAGTGCAGCGGCTGGTACTCGGTTTCAACGAGGGCTTCACGAGCAAGGACCTCACCCCGGAGTTGGTGCAGCAGCACATCGACCAAATCCTCCATCCCGCAACCCATGTTCCGTTCAAGACGATCGACGAGCAGGATCTCAGCGCGGTGGGCAAGTAGGACAGCTGTCGCGTCAGGGCAGCTGATGTCGCGACGAAAAGCGCGTCGGCCGGTACTCGCGGCCGCCGCGCTTTCACCTGGCCCACTCGACTTCCGGCCGTCGAAGTCAGCCCACGCTCAGCGGTGGCGACGGCGGGAACACGACGGGGAGCTCGGTCAGCGCCCGATGGAACGGGCCGGGGCGCCAGCTCAGTTCGTCGGCCGGCACCGCGAGCCGTATCTCGGGCAGGGAATCGAGCAGTTGATCGACCGCGTCCTGCGCGACCAGATAGGCCACGGATCGGGCCGGGCAGGCATGGAGCCCGACACTCCACGACAGATGGGAACTGTTGTCGACGTATTCGCCGACTACGACCGAGGGATCGTTGTTGCACGCGGCCATGCTGATGACGACCGGCTGGTGCGCCGGCAGCCAGACGCCGTCGATGAGCATCGGCTGCCGGGGAAAGGTCGTGCACATATTGGCGAGCGGCGGGTCGGTGAACAGCACCTCGTCCAGTGCAGCGCGGGTGGTCATGCTGCCGCCGAGCAGCCCGCCCGCGAACCGGTCTTCGGTGAGCAGCATGCGCACCGTGTTGACGATCAGATTGTGCAGCGGTTCGATCCCCGCACCGTAGAAGCTGAACAACTGCGCGATCATCTCGTCCTGGTCCAGCTGCACCGAATGCCGCAGCAGCCGCGAGGTGATGTCGTTGCCCGGCTCCTCACGCCGCAGCGCGATCAGGTCTGCCAGCGCCGCGATGAGCAGCGCCTCGGCCTTGTGGGTCTCGGCACCGTCGAATATCGCGGAGAAGGCGTCGGCAGCACGGCGGCCGATATCGGCGGGGCAGCCGAGTAGCGAATTGACCACCTGGAAAGTGAGCGGATAGGCGTACTCGGTGATGATCTCCGCGGTCCCGGTCGTGCAGAACGCATTGATCAGCGGAACCGCGATCTGCTCCACCGTATGGTGCAGCGCGAACATTTCTACCTCGCGCAACGCGGCCACGGTGGGGGTGCGGTAGCGGGCGTGTTCGGCTCCGGCGTTGCGAAAGGCGTTGGGCCGCCATCCCATCAGCGGAAGTACCGGGCAGCCGGCCGGTATCCGCGGCTGCCAATGACGGGGATCGGCCGGGAAGTGTTCGGGGTCGTTGAGAATCCGCCGTGCGACCTGGTAGTCGATCACCAGGGTGGCGGGTACGCCCGGCGCGAGGTCGATCGGCACGAGCGCGCCGAACCGCTCACGCATCTCGCGGTAGATCCGATGCGGGTCGGCGGCGAACTCTTCGGTGTACAGGGGGATTCGAGGGCAGCTGCCGTCGACCGGCGAACCGTAGTGGGCCGGACCGGGGGGCTGCGATGAGGTGGTCATGAACGTACTCCGGACTGTCGAGCAACCGATGCGGACCGCCGGTCGAGTACGACGGCGGCGGCCGGTCGGGATGGTATCCGGAGACGCACGATGCCCGTGGGAAGTTAAATATATCCCGCACTTAATCTTATCCGTTGTCGATGCGCAGCGTGGGTGACCCACAGGTAGCCGTAATCGCCCCCGCGGCCCACTCCCCGCTGGGCATCGTTTTTATTGTGGCGCAGTGAGGACCGTGTCCGGTCCGTCGGAGAACACGAGTCCGGTGTCGGTTACCGGGACGCCGGACGGAGCCAGACTTCCGTCCGCGGCGACGGTGTACGAGTGGACCTGGGTGGTGCCGTGCACAGTCAGCGCGTCGATGAGGAACACCTTCCGATTCAACCGCCACCGAGCCGCCGAAATCCGGCCGAGTATGCCCGGCAGCGGCTCTCCGCCGCCGGCGGTAAGCTGTCGAGCCCGTGGCGGCACTCCACATCGCATAGCTGTTACACCCTTCGGCCGTCTCCGCCCTCACCCCGGGGCGATGTAGCCGCTGCCTCCTGCCGCCGCCCCGGCTGTGTTTCACTGATCGGCGCTGACCGCGAAGACCGGAAACCTGCCGTGCCAGGGACGCGGCTGGAACTGCACGCGTACCGGTCGGCGCGGAAGCGAGGGGACTCTTCCTTCGATGGACGTGTAGACCCATGGACCTTCATCGAGTTCGACGATGGCGATCGTCAGCGGGACCAGCCCACCCCGTCTATCCGTCGGAGCGCGATCTATCGCGCGCCAAGACACGATCGAACCCACGCCCGACGACGGCATCCACTCGAGATCATCGGATCCGCAGGCTGAACATCCAGCGGTCATCGGCGCGAGCCGCATGTCACAGTCCGCGCAACGGCAAATCATCAACGCGCCACCTACACGATGCGCATCGCGGGCGCTGATGCCGTTCGATGTGTGCCTCGGATTGTGCGCGTGCATACAGGCCTCCGCGGGATGGTGCCGGCTGGTTCCGCTCCAGCGTCTCCGGATCAGGGCATTGCGGCGACGGTCGATCGACCGGGGGCATACCTGTTTCCGACCCGCGCCCAGAGCAGTCGGGCCGCGATGCAGTGTCCGACGGCGCTGCGATCCACCACGTGCGCCGTACGCCGCACAGCAGCTCACGTATATAATACATAATGTTTTGAAGGTGCGATACCGAAGAGTCGACTGGTGATCGCGTCGTGGACGGTCGCCGGGTAGCTCGCTCCCAAGACTCGGCCTGCCATGCGACGCGAGCTTCTGTGGTTCGACGATCCCTCCCGCGCCGATCACGTTGCCCACCTGGCGAAATAGTGTGTCCCTGAAAGGAATTCGATGCGACGCTCCGCGTTCTTCGACACCGACTCCGACGACCGGATCCTGTCCCCTCTGCCCACGGCCGGCAGTGGCTGGAACGGCGGTCAGATGCGGGGGGTGGCGGTCAGCGCCGTACTTGCTCGCGGGGTCGAGCGCCGCCTGGCCGACCTCGGTCCAGACCGGCTTCGGCCCGCCCGCTGGACTGTGGACCTCTTCCACCCCGTCGCCATGCGCCCCTGTTCGGTCGAGACCGAGATCGTGCGGGCGGGCAAGCGGCTGCGTCTGGTGGACGCGCGCCTCCTCCAGGATGGGCAGCCCGTAGCCGCGGCCAGGGCGCTGTTCCTCGCAGCGGGCTCGGATCCAGCCGGTGACTGCTGGTCGGCGGGCAAGGCACTCCCGCCACCGCCTGCCTCATGGCGACGGAGCGAAGACCGTGCCCGCGTCTATTACAGCGACGACGCCGGCTGGGATGCCGATCCCGCCCAGCACCACAACAGGAGCCGGAACCGCTTGTGGCACGGGCCTATCGACATTGTCACCGGGGAGGAACCGTCACCGTTCCAGTTCGCCTGCGGCGTCGCCGATGTCTCCAACCTCGTCGCCAACCTCGGTACCCATGGGCTCGAGTACATCAACGCCGACGTCACCGTGGCGTTCAGCCGCCTCCCCATCGGCGGCGAAATGGGAATCTCCGCGACGGATCGACAGGAGTACGACGGCATCTCGGTTGGCACTGCCGTGCTCTACGACCGGCTCGGCGCCTTCGGCTCGTCGACCGTCACGGCCATCACCGCGCCCGCCCCCGCCGACCTGCGGGTGGCGAGCACCGCGAGCCCCTAGGGCAGGCCACTGCTGCTGCTCGAGGCACGGAGTTATCCTCGGGAAGGACGACCCCACCGCCGGATCGTCCGCGAGTTCGTCCCGAATCGAGGCCGACGATGGGCGATATCCCGCCGACCCAGCGCAGCCCCTCCTCGGGCATCGTCGCGGAGTTGAGCGCCGAAGGCTTCGACGATGCCGAGGAGATCGGCCGCGGGGGCTTCGGCGTGGTGTATCGCTGCACGCAACCCGACTTGGATCGGGTGGTCGCGGTGAAGATCCTCACCGCGGAACTCGACCCGGACGGACTCCAGCGTTTCGTCCGCGAGCAGCAAGCCATGGGCCGCTTGTCCGGGCACCCCCACATCGTGGCGGTGTTCCAGGTCGGCACCACGCGCGGCGGACACCCCTACCTGGTGATGCCTTACCACGCACACGGCTCGCTCGAGCAGCGCATCCGGGACGACGGACCGCTCGGGTGGGCTGCGGTCCTGCGGCTGGGAGTGAAGATCTCGGGCGCGCTGGAAACCGCGCATCGCGCCGGGATCCTCCATCGCGACGTGAAACCGGGCAACATCTTGCTGACCGAATACGGGGAGCCGGAATTGACGGATTTCGGCATCGCGCGAATACCGGGAGGCTTCCGCACGACCAGCGGAATCATCACTGCCTCGCCGGCGTTCACCGCGCCGGAGGTACTGCGCGGCTCGCCGCCGACGCCGGTCTCGGACGTGTACAGCCTGGGAGCCACTCTGTTCTGCTCCCTCACCGGGCACGTGGCCTACGAACGTCGTGTCGGCGAGCAGGTGATGGCGCAATTCTTCCGGGTCTCCGAGCAGCCCGTCCCGGATCTCGGGGAACGGGACGTGCCGGAAGAGGTGCGTGCGGCCATCGAACACGCGATGGCCACGGAGCCTGCGGACCGGCCCGCGGGCGCCGCGAGCCTCGGCCAGGAACTGCGCCGGGTCCAGGAACGTACCGGCGGTCCGGTCGATTCCTTGGTTCTGCCGCCCACACACCGGTCGTCGGTCGCACCCGCTGAGGTGTCGTCCAGTCGACGGGAAAGAGACGCTGTCCCACCGACTCCCGCGACGAAGTACCGTCCGCCCGGCCTCCCACGGACGCCTCTCCCCAGGAAATGGCTGCTGGATCAGCTTCGGTCGAACGAACACACCCGGCTCACCTGGATCCACGCACCGAGCGGATTCGGCAAGACGACGCTGGCCGCGCAGTGGCGCGACGAGCTGCTACGTAAGGGCGCGGCGGTAGCCTGGCTCACCGTCGACGAGGACGACAACAATGTCGCCTGGTTCCTCGCACACGTGGTGGAAGCGCTCCGCTCGGCCTACCCGCGGCTCGCCGATGAACTCGCCGATGTTCTCGACGCGCATCCCGACCCCACCCGCGCGATGCTGACCGCGCTCGTCGACGCACTGCATACCCGGCAGGATCGGCTCACCCTGGTGCTCGACGACTGGCAACGGGTGAACGCCCCGGCATCGGTCGCCGCGGTCCGATTCCTTCTCGAACACGGCTGCCATCATCTGCCGATCATGGTGACGAGCACGTCCAGGTCCGGATTGCCGTTGAGCAGACTGCGCATGCACGGCGATCTGGTGGAGATCGACGCGACGGCGTTGCGATTCGATAGCGACGAAGTGCGCGAGTTTCTCGCGGAAGCGGGTGGATTGCGGCTGAACCGGGCCGATATCGACACCCTCGCGCGCGTCACCGACGGCTGGATCGCCGCGCTTCAGCTGGCCGTACTGTCGCTGCGCGCAGGCGAGGATCCCGCGCGTCTGCTCGAACGGCTCGCCGAGCACCCCGACATCGGCGAGTTCCTGGCCGAGAACGTGCTCGGCGCGCTCGACCCCAGCACCCTCGAATTCCTCATGCTCACCTCGCTCTGTGAGCGCGTCTGCGGCGACCTCGCCGCCACGCTCACCGGAAACGATCACGCCCAGGAACTGCTCGAGGACATCGAAGACCGAGGCATGTTCCTGCAGCGGGCCGACCCGGAGCGGCGATGGTTCCGCTATCACCAGCTGTTCGCCGGGTACTTGCGGCGACGGTTGGTCTCCGAGCGTCCGGACGAGATCCCCGCCCTGCGGCTTCGAGCGTCGACTTGGTTCGCAGAGCAGCACCTGCTCAACGAGGCGGTCGATCAGGCGCTCGCGGCCGGGGACGAGGACCGAGCCGCCGACCTCGTCGAGCGAGATGGCCAATACCTGCTGGAGCGATCGCGGATATCGCTGCTGCAAGGCATTCTCGCCAAGCTGCCCGTGCGGGCCAGCCGCACGCGACCCCGGCTCCAGCTGCTCGCGACCTGGGTGAACCTCGTCCTGCGCCGACCGAGGCCAACCGCGGCGGCCCTGGCCCGATTCGATGCCGCCCTCGACGAGGCGGCCCCGCCCGAGAGTGAACGCGCGCAGATGCGGACCGAGGCCGACGTCCTGACGAGCGTCGGCGAGATGTTCGCCGACCGGGTTGCCGACCTGGACCGGCTGATCGGCGACGCGCTGGCGCGGCCGGAGGCCTTCTCGCCGTTCGTGGCGGGAGCGGCGGGCAATATCGCCACCTACGCCGCGATCCAGCGCTTCGATTTCGACGCCGCCCGCCGCTGGCAGCAGTGGGCCACCCCGTATCACGAGGCGACCGGTCCGTTTCCCAGGGTCTACGGCTGCTGCTTCGGCGGAATGGCAGCCAGGGAACAGCTCGACCTCCCGGCCGCCGAGGAGATGTTCCGAACAGCGCTCGACACCGCCCGCGCCACCATGGGGAACACTTCGCACGCGGCCCGTCTCGCAAGCGCCCTGCTCGGCGACTTACGTTACGAGACAGGTGATCTCGAGGAAGCCGCCGAGCTGCTCGAAGAGAGCAGGGGGCTGGCGACCGAAGGCGGAGGCGGTGTCGACTTCATGATGGCCACCTACGCGACGGGCGCGCGAGTCCGGGCGCTGCTGGGTGACCAAGACACCGCGCGGGGACTGTTGGACGAGGGCATGGCGCACGCCGAACGCCTGGCACTGCCGCGCCTGGCCGCACGGGTGCGCAATGAGCGGGTCCGACTGGGGTTCGAGCTCGAGCACGGCGAACCGGAGGCGATCCTGCGCCGACGCGCGCCCCAGCGCAGGGACGGGATAGCGACTTTCATCGATGAATGCGACGAAGACTCCGCCATCCGGCTGCTGCTCGCCGACCCGAACGCCGAACGCCGTAGCGAGGCGGTCGAGCGAGCGCGCACCCTCACCTCCGGCATCGACGCGGTGAGCAGACCGCTCGCCGCACTGCGCGCCGGTTTCCTGCTCGGCGTAGCGCTGCGGCTCACCGGCCGGCCCGAGGAAGCGGAGCAGACGCTCGCACCGCTGGCACGGCATTCCGCCCGACTGGGCCTGTCCCGCCTACCCGTCGATTCGGCGGCCGGAACAGCGCCCCGGCCCACCGGCTGAACAGGGCGCCGGCGGTCGTAGTGGCCGGCTATCGCCTCCGCGAGCCGCCACGGCCGAGTTCAGAGGGGCGATGTAGACGCGCACCGTGTCCAAGTTCTTGCACACTCCCGCCTCGGGACTCCCTTTAGTGTCGAGAGCACTCGTTATTCGGCGAAGCGCCACGAGGACAGGGAGCGAGAGTTGCCGAAGGGCTATCCGGCACAGGCCGGTCTCACCATCGATTATCCGGTGTCCGCGGTGGAGGACACCGCGCAGGCCAGCGGATACTTGCTGGCCGCCGTGCGGGATTGTCTCGAAGTATCGATCTGCCTGCTCGACGGGCCCGCACAGCCCGAGCAGCTCCGCAGGCTCGAAGAGGAGGCTGCGCGGTGGGCATGCGCGGACATCCCGATCGTCACCATCCTGCGCGTCGTCCACGATGGCGTCCGGCTCGGCATCGAACTGGCCGGCGACCGGGCGTCGACCGAGGCCGGCCAGCTCGGCGCCGTCGATACGGACCGGGTGCTGGGGTTGCTCGGCACCGTCACCGCCGCCGTCGCCCGCGGCTACACGCGGCAGTTGCACACCGCGGCCCATCAGCACCACACCGCCACGCGCGCCCTTGCCTCCGCACTGCTCGAGGGACAGCCGACCTCGACATTGGCGCGCCACAACGGCATCGAGGTCGCCGACGAGTACTGGATCCTGGCCGTCGCCGTCCCCCGTCCCGCCAGCGCCGCAGCCCAGTCACGTGTCCGGACCGAACGTCCGCTCCGGCGCATCCGAGCCGAACTCGCCCACCGTTCCCAGGGCGCCGCACTGTCGATCCTCTCGCCCACCGGCGGCACCATCCTGCTGCCCACCGCACTCGCCGGCGACAGCACACTGGACGAGTGGATCGCCGCCATCGCACGCATCGCCGAAGTTCCGGTCACCGCGACGCTCATCCGCGCGGCGACGCCGGATATTCCCTCCTGCGCCGCCCAAGCCCATGAACTGCTCGACTTGGTCCACCGGCTCGGATTGCGAGACGGGCTGCACCGCTTCGCCGATCTGGCACTGGAATACCAGCTCACGCGTCCTGGTCCTGGACTCGAATGGCTCAGCGCCCTGCTCGACCCCCTCGACGAGGAGCCCGAACTGCTCGAGACCCTGCGGTGTCACGTCGCCAACGGTATGAATCGAAGACGAACCGCCCAGATGCTGTACCTACATCCGAACACCGTCGACAACCGGCTCAAACGAATAGCCCAGATCATCGGTTTGGACGCGACCCAGTCGTCCGGACTGTGGTATCTGCGATCGGCTTTGATCGCCCGTAGGCACCGCGCTACCGCTCCGAAGCGGGTCCGCCGCGAACCGCCCACCGGACCCGAGCTACCGCGACAACTCCGCGAAGTGGCCCGCCACAAGCATTATGCATAATGCTAGATACGTAACTTTTCCAATTTTGTGCGCTAAATCTGCTTCAGATGCCCGTCGCCGGGTAGGCCTCAGGAGGAGACAGATCCGACTGACAAAGGAGGCGTACCGGCATGACGGACACGACGGCCAAGGCGAAGGACGCACTGACCGATGTCGCCACGAAGGCCATAGGGGCCGTGGCGCCGAAGAAGATCATCGAACCGATGGTCGAACTCTGGGCCCACGGCAAACGGACTCCCGTATATCGGCGTCCTGACGAGGTGGGGTTGGCATACGAGGACGTGTTCTTCCCCGCGATGGACGGCCTGACGTTGGAGGGCTGGTTCATCCCCGCCGACTCCGACCGGTTGATCATCCACAATCACTTCCTGCCGGGCAACCGCTACGGCTACGCGGGCCACCTCGACGGTTTACAGGACTTCGGCGGGTTCGAGGTGAGTTTCCTGCCCGAGTACAGGGCTCTGCACGATGCCGGTTACAACATCCTGTGCTACGACATCCGCAATCACGGCCTCAGCCCCGACGGCCACGGCCGCACCGTCGGTATCGGCCTGCTCGAATACCGTGATGTGATCGGCTCGATCCGCTACGCGAAGTCCCGGCCCGACACCGCGAACATGACCACCGGATTGCTGAGCGTGTGTCTGGGGGCGGATTCGACCTTCGTGGCGATCGACAAGCATCCCGGCGAATTCACCCACATCAAGGCGATGATCGCGTTGCAACCCATCTCGGCTCGCGCGTTCGTCGAGCGCACGATTGTCGAAGGCGCAGGCATCGACAACGGCGTCGAACTGTTCGACCAGGCGTTGCACGCCCGCACCGGCTTCCACGTCGACGAGCAATCGCCGATTCCACGGGCCGCGTCGGTGCGTATGCCGACGCTGGTGGCGCAGGTACGGGACGACACGTTGACTTATCCGTCGGATGTGCAGGCGATCTACGACAACATCGCCGCCCGCGACAAGAAACTGCACTGGATCGAAGGGACCGACCAGCGCTTCCGCGGATACAACTATTTCGGCGAGCGCCCCGAAGTGATGCTGGATTGGTTCGACTCGCACATGAAGTAGAAGCTCACCCCCGCAGCACCGGCCGGGTGGTGGCGAACGCCTGCGATCAAGAGCTCTCCCCCTTGGCGTCCTCCACCACCCAGGCGGCGATCTGGGCCCGGGAGGTGAAGCCGAGTTTGGTCAGGATGTGTTCGACGTGGCCTTGCGCGGTTCGCTGGGAGATGACCAGTGCGGCGGCGATCTGCCTGTTGGTGAGGCCTCGGGAGACGAGATCGGCGACCTGATGCTCGCGCTTGGTCAATTCCGCGGCTCCCGAGGCGGAACTCGGGCCAACGGGCTGTTCACCCAGCGCGTAGGCCGCTGCGGCGTCCATTTCCATCGCCAACCCCCGCCGACGGGCCGCGTCGAATCGGCGTTCCCCGAGCATCCGCCGCGTCCGCTGTTCGCATTCGCGGTGGAAGCGCAGCATGTTCGGGAAGACACTCGTGGCGCTGCTTCCGGCCGGCCACGCGGTCTCGGCGGCTCCCAGCAGAACGGCCGCGCGCTCCGCGTCGCTCGGGTCGACAGTCCACGCCAGTGCCTCGAGGGCGAAGGCGGCCACGAAGGGGTTGCCCAGGCGCTGGTTGACGCGTAGCGAGTCCTCCAGCAATGCCCGTGCGCGGTGATGGTCGCCTTCTTGCCAGGCGACGACGGCGAGACCGCGCAATGCGGCCGCGCGATGGAGTAGTTCGCCGGAAGTCTCCGTCACAGCGAGGATCTGCCGGTAACAATCCGTTGCCTTGGCGACGTCGCCGCCCAGCTCGCATGCCCAGCCGAGCAACGCCAGGGCGTTGAGCCGCAGATTCTCGGTGCTGCCCGGCCCGAGCGACCGCAACGACCGCTCGAAGGCTGAAGTCGCATGGGCGGCGTCGCCCCGGGCGAGTGCGAGGGCCCCCTCGGAGTAAGCGATGCGCGCCAGGGTCAACGGGCTCGGCGATCGCTCGGCGAGCACCCGTCCCTCCTCCAAGAGAGCGGTCGCCGCCTGGAAATCTCCTTGCGCAGCGGCCAACTGGCTGTCGGCACGGAGAGCGTTGACGCGATCGGGTATCGATGAGGCGAGTGGGTGGGCCAGGGCTCGGTCCAGCCAGGACCGGCCTTCCCCGTACATGCCGCGGAAGTTCCAGAAATCGAACATCGCCGCGGCCATGGTCATCCCGCCGTCTCCGGCCGCGCCGGTCTCATCGGAGAGAAACGATTCGAGCGCTTCACGCATGTTCGGTTGTTCGCGGTCGAGCCGGGCGACCCAGTCCGGCGCGCGTGCGCCGATCCACTCCGCGTCCCAGTCCAGCGCCAGCTGCCGGTACCACTGGCGGTGCCTGCGGCGCAGGTTCTCCTCCTCACCGGACACCTGCAGCTTCTCCCGGCCGTAGTCGCGCAAGGTCTCGAGCATCCGGAAGCGCACGACGGTGTCGAATTCCTCGCGGATCAGGATCGACTTGTCCACCAGGGACGACAGCACGTCCAAGACGGCGTGCGGCGCGAAGTCGAAGCCGCATACCCGCTCGGCGGCGTCGAGTTCGCAGGTGCCCGCGAACACCGACAGCCGCGCCCAGAAACGCCGCTCCGCCGCGGTGCACAGCTCATAGCTCCAGTCGACACACCAGCGCAGCGTCTGCTGCCGGGCCGGTGCGGTGCGGCTGCCCCGGGTGAGAAACGCGTAGCGGTCGTCGAGCCGTTGCAAGATCTGCTGCGGCGACATCGTGCGTATCCGGGCCGCGGCCAACTCGATCGCCAGCGGCAATCCCTCGAGCCGGGCACAGATCCTGGCCACCGCGGTTTTGTTGTCCTCATCGAGTTCGAAGCCGGGCAGCGCCGCGGCGGCGCGATCGGCGAACAACGTCACCGCGTCGAAGCGCGGCAACCCCCGCAGCGACGGTTCCCGGTCCGGATCGGGAACCGTCAGCGGAGACACCCGTAGCACAGCCTCGCCCTCGGCATTCAGCGGCTCGCGGCTGGTCACCAGGATCCGCAGGTCCGGACAGGCGCGCAAGAACGTCTCGGTCAGCTGGGCGACCGCATCCACCAGCTGCTCGCAGTTGTCCAGTATCAGCAGCAGTTCCCGCGAACGCAGAGACCGGACAAGCGTCTCGAGCAGCGCCTCCGCCGAATCGTCCCGCACATTCAGGCTCGCCGCCACCACTTCGACCAGCAGCCCGGGATCGGAAACGTCGGCTAGTTCGACCGACCACACCCCGTCACGGAAGTCGCGCCGCGCACTCGAGGCGGCGCGCAGGGCCAGTCTCGTCTTTCCGACGCCCCCGCTTCCGGTCAACGTCACCAGCCGCGACGTCGTCAGCAGATTCCGCACCTCGGACACCTCGGTGCGCCGACCGACGAAACTGGTCAACTCCAGCGGCAAGCTGCCTTCGAAGCTTCGCACGCCGGATGTGCTTGCCATGGCGGGTGTACTCACCTCCCGGCGTGTCCGCAGCGGCTTATCGGCGACCGGAAGGACACGACCGCGCGGTCGAACCGATACGTGGAGCGGATACCACCCGCGACCGCAGAACAAACCGTTCGTTCGGTCTACCGGGCCGGCGCAAGCACCGCCGCTTCGGCCAGGAAGCACACCGAGCCGCCCACCCGCTCGCAAGCGATACTCGCGGCGGTGATGAGCGAGCCCGCGGCGCCTCGCTCCGTGTTCCGAGCCGATCAGCTCAGGTGCTTGCGGAAGAACGGCACCAGGTTCTCCAGCGCGACACCGGTCGGGCCCGGCTTGTCGTACAGGTCGTAGTGCGACGCGCCCTCGACCACGACGAGTTGCTTGTCCTTCGACGCAGCTCGACCGTACAGCTCCATGCTGAGCCGCTGCGAACCGAAGGCGCCGACCTTGTCGCCGATCACGACGCACAGCGGCTGGGTCAGGAAGACCTCGACGCGGTCGTACGCATCCCAGTCGGCCAAGGCAGCCTGACGACCGAAGTTGAAGCTGGTCTTACCACCAGGGGCTTGACCGCGATCGGTTTTGTAGTACTCCGTGGCCTCGACGACGTCGACATCCGCGATACCCGCCTGCTTCGCCGCGTCGACCGACGGAGGCAGCAGATCGTTGATCACCTGGGCCTGTCCGCGAGCCTCCGCGGTGCGCTGCGCGGCGATGGCCTCGAGCATCCCCATCGGGTTGTACTCCGAGAAGCCCTCTCGCATCAGCCGGCCGACGTTGCTGCCGACGACGGTGCCCAGTGCCTTGATCCGGCGGTCGATCTTGGTGGCTGCCACGGCGTAACCCGCTCCGCCGCAGATCGCGAGCACACCGATGTTGTCCGCGTCGACGTAGGGCAGGGTGACGAGGTAGTCGATCACAAAGCTGAAGTCGCTGGTCCGGAAACCGGGATCCTCGACCGACCGCGGATCGCCACCGCTTTCACCCTGGAAGCTCGCATCGAAGGCGGCCACCACGAAGCCCGCCTCGGCCAGCGCCTTGCCGTAGACGTTGCCCGAAGTCTGCGCCTTACAGCTACCGGTGGGATGGGCCGAGACGATCGTCGGATACGTCTTCGACTCATCGAAACCGGGTGGGAAGTAGATATCCGTGGCGATGTCCCAGGCCCAACCCTTGACCGCCACCGTTTCGATATTGCCTGCCATGATCTTCCTCTCCTGTGCTCGACCGCTTACAAAGGCAAATCTATGAGCGTTTGGGCAGCAGGGGCAGGGCGCGACGGCGCCTAGGAAAAATCCCTCCCACAAGGATTCCCCACGCCCCCGACGGGGCCGCACCGAAGCCGAGCCGACATTCGTGCGGTATCTCACTTACCTCGTCGAAACGGACCAGCGCTATCGCCGCCATGTGACCGATCGGCCCCGACGGCTCGCCGATGCCCCGAGCAGCGCTTACCAGCGCTGTGACCCAGCCCACCCGCGCGAGTTGACAACATAATATATAAAGCATAGTGTGCTCGATCACATCCTTCGAGCGAGAAAGGCCAGGTCGAGCTCAAACAGCAGCAACGGACTGCCGTCGTGCCCGTTCGCTGAAACATCACCCCCCGAAAGAACAAGGAAGTTCAGATGAGGATCAGCACCGTCGTCGCCACCACTGTGGCCGCCGCATTCGCCGTCGTCGCCGGAACCGCCGGCGCCACCCCGGACAACCCGGACGCCGTCGGTTTCACAGCGCATGCCGTTGGCGACCGGAGTGTCATCGAGACCGACGCGGGCTCGCTTGCGGTGGAGAACGACATGTTCGAAGTCAAGGCCGCCGACGGAACCGTCCTCGCCGCGACGCCGTTGCGATTCCGGGTCGACGAGTTCGAATTTCCCATCAGCGCGGAGGTCGCCGGTCGCACCGCCACCTTGACACCCCGGTTCGATCTCGAGCACGCGGTGTACGCACCGGTCGCCCTGCCGTACGAGGACAAAGCGCCGTGGAAGAACGAGTACGACCGTGAACAGGCCGCTTGGAGCCGCATGACCAGCACCATCACCATGGGCGCCACGCTCGGCACCCTCATCGGCGGCCTCGGCGGCGGCGCCGTGGGCTGTGTGCTCGGCGGAATCGCCGGCGCGACGATCGCCGCGGCCACGATCGCCGGCCTCTTCGGCCCGTTCATTCCCGCCGCCGCGGTCGGCTGCCTCGGCGGGATCGTCGCTGTCGGCGCGCTGGGCACCATCGCCGGACAGCTGTTCGTCACGGCGCCCATCGCCGCTGTCGCCGTCATCCAGTATCTGTCTACCGTGAATTCACCGCTGCCGGAAAAGTGATCGGCCCTGCCGAACCCGACTGTCGATGCTCCAGTCCGGCGGATGGAGCATCGACCGTCGTGAAATTCCTGCCGCCGAACTGCGCCAGAGCGTCGAGCACCGACTGCGACGCCGTGCAACCGCCCTGCTTCGGCCTGGTGTAGTAGCCGGCGCTGATCACGGCGAGCGTCGCCGGCATGGGAATGTGGCATCGGCATCAACTGCTTCGTCAGCGTCGGCAATCAGGCCGCGCTCGGCGGGCCCACCCGAGCACTGCCCCACCGAAATCGGTTGCAGGCGAGACCCGATGGATGGCCCGATCCGCACCGGCGTGGTCGCCGAAGGCCGATCTCGCGACCGGGCCGCTGCGTGTTGTGACGGCGATTCGAGTGCTCGTCCCGGAATGCCGGGCCGGAACTTCACCTTCCGGGCCACTAGCCCGCAGTCGTCAATGAATGTGACACCTTTCACAGGCGAATCGGAGACTATCGGCGCGCGCAACCGGGACCAAGTGAATGTTTCCGAATTCCGGGTTCGAAAATCGTGAATTGACCGCTGCGGCAGCCGGTGCGAGCATGCGTTTATCAGGTATCACAAGGGGTCACCCGGTTGGCCCGGGCGAATTCTCCGAGGGAGTCATCGATGTTGACACGGGGCGCGGTGCTGCGCGAATCACCGGGAATCTACGAAATCGTCGAAATGGAACTCGACGATCCGCGACGCGGGGAAATCCGGGTCAGGATGGTGGCCAGCGGCCTGTGTCATTCCGACGATCATTTCGCCACCGGCGACCAGACTCCCGGCATTCTGCCCATCGCGGGCGGGCACGAGGGCGCCGGCATCGTGGAGGCGGTCGGGCCAGGGACGACCGGCTTCGCCGAGGGCGATCACGTGGTGTTCTCCTTCCTGCCGGTATGCGGCCGCTGCCGGTGGTGCGCGAAAGGGTTACAGAACCTGTGCGACCTCGGCGCGTTCCTGGCCACCGGCGCCCGCTTCGACGACCCGACCTCTTTCCGGCTGTCGCTGGGCGGTGCGCCGGTCGGGCAACTCGCCGGGCTGGGCACGTTCTGCGAGTACGTCACCGTGTCGGTGTCCTCGGCCATCCGCATCAATCCCGCGATTCCCCTGGACGTCGCGGTGCTCGCCGGTTGCGGTGTCGGCACCGGGTGGGGCGCGGCCGTCAACTCCGCGCAGGTGCGCCCGGGAGACGTCACCATCGTGATGGGTGTCGGCGGCATCGGGATCAACGCGGTCCAGGGCGCCGCCCAAGCGGGCGCGAGCGCGGTGATCGCGGTCGACCCCGTCGCTTTCAAGCGCGAGTCGGCGCGGAAACTCGGTGCCACCCATGCTGTCTCGTCCATCGAGGAGGCCGCGGAACTCGCCCGCTCCATGACCAACGGTCAAGGCGCGGACTCGGCGATCGTCAGCGTCGGCGTGACCACCGGCAAGCACATCGGCCAGGCGCTGCAGGCGGTGCGCAAGGCGGGCACCTGCGTCGCCGTCGGCCTTGGCGACACCTTCGTCAAGGACGGCGACATCGACCTGCACCAGCTCATCCTGTTCCAGAAGCGGTTGCAGGGCTCGCTTTTCGGCGCCTGCGCGCCGACCGCCGACATCCCCGCCCAGCTCGCGATGTACCAGCAGGGCACCCTGAAACTCGAAGAACTCGTCACCACCCGCTACGCGCTCGAGGACGTCAATCAGGGCTTCGAGGACATGAAGGCGGGCCGTAATCTGCGCGGAATCATCATTCACGAGGGCTGACCGTTACGCACCCTGCGCTCCTCCGGATCGGCCGCCGCATTCGTCTTCGACGCGTTTCATCCGGCCGAGCGACTGCTGACCCAGCCGCTGCTCGTCGTGTGCGGGATCGAGCCGTTCTTCTCCGCACACCTGTGACCGTGAATGCGATGGCCGGTCCGGTGCGCCGGGTCGGCCATCGCGACAATATGCGGCCGCGTGTGGTTACAGATCGTCGGGCGACACAGCCGGTGGGCGGTGGCGCTCGGCCTCGGGGCCGGACGTGATCGGCGCGAAGTTGGCACCCGGCAGGAGCAGGTGGCCCGCGTCGACGGGCAGCGCGACACCGGTGATCTGCTCGGCCAGGTCCGAGAGCAGGAAGACCACCGCGTTGCTCACAGCCTGTGACGGCAGCGCGGTGCGGCCCGCAAGAGGGGCATAGCCGTAGATGGCGTCGAGGGCGATCCTGCGGTCGACCGGTTCGCCCGGGGCGACGAACAGCTTGTGGCCCATGGAGTTGTCCCAGATCTTGGTGTCGATCGCGCCCGGGCAGACCGTGTTGGCGCGTACGTTGTGCGGGCCGAGCTCCAGGGCGGTGTTCTTGAGCAGGCCGATCACGCCGTGCTTGGCGGCGATGTAGGAGGTGTAGCCGGCCGTTGCCTCGAGGCCACCCACCGACGCGATCGCCACGATGGCTCCGGCCCCGCGTTCGACGAAGTGCGGCGCGACCGCTTTGATCGTGCGGAATACGCCGCCGAGGACGGTGTCGACGACAACCTGGAACTCTTGCTCACCGGTCTGCCAGCCCGCGGGACCGAGGTCCCAGACACCGGCGTTGGCGACGACACCGTCGATACCGCCGAGGGTGTCCACGGCCTGGGCCACCGCCGAGTCCAGGTCGTCCTGGCTGCGCACGTCACCGACCACGGTGAGCGCCCGGCGGCCCTGCTCCTCGACGAGTTTCCTGGTCTTGTCCAGATCGTCTTCGGTCGCCAGCGGGTACCTGATACCGGGGACCGGTGCGGCGATGTCGAACAGGACGACGTCGGCACCCTCACGCGCGGCGGTCACCGCGTGCGAACGGCCCTGTCCGCGTGCGGCTCCGGTGATGAAGACGACTTTGCCGTCGAGTGTTCCCATGACGATTCCTTCGGTTCGATTTCGAGAATTCGCCGCAGGCACGGCGAAAAGATCGGGCAGGCGGTTCCGGACATCGGCGGATCCACGTGAGGCGCGTACCTGGATTCGACAGTAGAGAGACGTGGGGCACAGCAGTGTCCAACATCTTGGACACTAACCTCGGGGACGGCCGCCACCACTTCATTCGCACCGAAGCGCGTCTTTCCCGATCGCTGATCGGCTTCCGGCGTGACCGGGGTTACGTTCGTCCTGCCGGGCCTCCGATTTCCCGCAATATGCAGGTGGATCGGGGCGCGTCGACGACCTCGCTCGTATTCAGGCGATCGCGCCGTCGGCGCGCAGCTCGGCCATGGCCTCGGCACTGAATCCCCAGTCGCCGAGCACCTCGTCGGTCTGCTCGCCCGGCTGCGCGGGTGGGCGCTGGATCGCACCGGGTGTGCGGCTGAACCGGGGGGCGGGAGCCAGCTGGACGACACCGGACACCTCGACGAAAGTGCCGCGGTCCCGCAAGTGCGGGTGCGTGGGCGCCTCGGTCAGCGACAGGACCGGGGACAGGCAGGCCTCCCGGCCGTCGGCCACGGCGCACCATTCGTCGCGGGTCCTGGTGCGGAAGACCTCGGCCAGCCGCTCGCGCATCCGCGGCCAGCCGCTCCGGTCGTGCTGATCCGGAAGTTCGGACTCGTCGAGGCCGAGCACATCCAGCAGATTGCGCCAGAACCGGGATTCATTGGCGCCCACACTGATCCAACCGCCATCGGCGGTCTCGTAGACGTTGTACCAGGGCGCGCCCGAGTCCAGGCGGTTCACGCCGCGTTCGTCGTGCCAGTAGCCGGCGGCGAGCAGCCCGTAGAACAGGGTCATGAGCGAGGCCGAACCGTCGACCATCGCCGCGTCGACAACCTGGCCGCGGCCCGAGGTGCGGCTCTCCAGTAGGGCCGAGACGACGCCGAACGCCAGATACAGCGAACCACCGCCGAAATCGCCCGCTAGATTCAGCGGGATGACCGGCGGTTCTCCGGCCCGGCCGACCGAGTGCAGGACGCCGGTGAGTGAGATGTAGTTGATGTCGTGGCCGGGGGCCGACGCCAGTGGGCCGTGCTGGCCCCAGCCGGTCATCCGGCCGTAGACCAGTGCCGGGTTGACCGCCAGACAGTCGTCGGGTCCCACGCCCAGCTTCTCCGCGACACCGGGCCGGAACCCCTCGATGAGGATGTCGGCGCTGCGCGCCAGGGCCAGGACCGCGGCGACCGCCGAGGGCTTCTTCAGGTCGAACACCGCGCTGCGCCTGCCCCGGTTGAGCAGATCGAAGCGAGCGTCGACCGGGGCGCCGCCGTCGTAGCCGGGTGGCCGGTCCAGGCGCAGGACGTCGGCGCCGAGGTCGGCCAGCAGCATGGCGGCGAAGGGGGTCGGCCCGACCCCGCCCAGCTCCAGCACCCGCACCCCCGACAGCGGGCCGCTCATCGGGCCAGCGATCCGTTACTCGCGCCGATGTCCTCGGCGGCGGCCAACGGCGGCGGCCGCTTGCCGTCGAAGGACAGCGGCAGCCCCACGACCCCGATCTCGTCGGCACTGGGTGCGCCGATGATACCCAGTGCGCTGGTCTGCTCGTGGGCGATCATCTCGGCGGTGGTCTGCACCGGCGCGAACGGAACCCCGAAGTCCCGCAAGCGGTTCTGCCAGAACTCGCGCGTGTCGCCTGCCAGCCGCTCTCCGATCAGGCGATCGATCTCGGCACGGTTCACCAGCCGCGCCTGGTTGGTCGCGAAGCGTTCGTCGGTGGCCCATTCCGGCCGGTCCAGTGCCGCACTCAAGCGCGCGAACAACCCGTCGTTGCCGCAGCTCACGATGAGATCGCCGTCGGCGGCAGAGAATGCCCGGTGCGGGACGATGAACGCCACGCCCGATCCGCGCCGTTCGCCGGGCGCGCCGTCGGTGTTGTAGCCGGCCACGCCGATCGACATCCAGGCGATGGCGGTCTCGAGCAGCGACGCGTCCACCGCTGCGCCGTCCAGCTTGGACTGCCGCCGGTACAGCGCGGCGAGGATTCCGATGGCGGCCCACATGCCGGTGCCGAAGTCGATGATCGAGACACCGGCGCGCACCGGCGGTCGGTCGGGTTCGCCGGTGATACTCATGATCCCGGAGAAGGCCTGCATGAGCGGGTCGTAACCGGGCAGGGTGTTCATCGGCCCGGTGTGCCCGAACGCGCCGACCGCGCAGTGCACGAGCTCGGGTTTGGTCACCCGCAGGCTCTCGGCGTCGAGCCCGTACTTCGCGGCCGAGCCGGGACGCAGATTGTGCAGGAAGACATCGGCGCGCTCGGCGATGAGCCGGTGCAGTTCGGCGAGCTGGTCGCGGTCCTTGATGTCGATGCTGACGCACCGTTTGCCCCGGTTGAGCGCATGGAAGGCGGCGCCGCTGCCCTTCCACATGCTCGGTCCCCAGCCGCGCGCGGAGTCACCGGTCGGCCGTTCGACCTTCCAGACCTCGGCGCCGAGTTCTGCCAGGATCTTGCCGGCGAACGGCGCCGAGGCGCTGTCGCCCAGCTCCACCACCACGATCCCCGCCAGGGGGAGTTCATTCTGCATCGCCCGCTCCTGACCGATAGTCTTCTGTCATCGTGCACCTCTACCTGGTGGTCGCGGTGGTGAAGACGGGAACCGTCTGCGCGCCGCGTTCGACGAACCGGACGGTGACGGGTGCGTCGATGGTGAGGGATTCCGGATCGCCCTCGATCTGGCCGAAGAGCATGTAGCCCTCGGCCATCTCGACGAATCCCACGGTGTAGGGAGTGATCGAGGCCCACACGGGCGTGGGGCCGCGCATGACCGTACTGAACGAGTAGAGGGTGCCGTTGCCGCTGGACTGCTCCCAGGCCAGCCGGTCCGAGCTGCAGTACGGGCAGTACGAGTGCGCAGGCCACACGGGCTCGGTGCAGTCGGTGCAACGCTGGAAGGTCAGGCGCTGATCGTCGAGTGCCGCCCAGTAGGGTGCGGCGTCGAGCAGCTCGTACGGCTGCGGCCACTCGTTGGGTGCGGTGGTCTCGCTCATGATGTCTCCGATCCGCTCAGGCCGTCGCGGCCAGTACGAGGACGCTGCCCGCCGCGAGCATGCCGCCCGCGCCCTGGACCAGCGCGGTTTCCGGCCGCACGGCAGGCGCCAGTCCGTGTGCCGTGCCCCGCAGCTGGCGCACGGCCTCGACGAGGGTGTCCATGTTGCAGGAGATGCCGGGCTGGCCGAAGGACAGCCAGCCACCATTGGTATCGGTGGGCAGGTCACCGTCGATGCCGGTGCGGCCTTCGCGGTAGACGTCGATGCCGTGGCCCTTCTTCGCGAAGCCCAGGTCCTCCAAGAGGATCGGGCCCATGTGGGCGAAGTTGACCGACAGTTGCACCATGTCGATGTCGGACGGGCCGAGGTCGGCCATGGCGTAGGCCTGGCGTGCGGCCTCGATGGTCGCGGTGTGGGTCAGGTTGGGCAGGGTGCCGAAGCCGGGGAACTTGCACTGGCGCATGTTCATCCGGTCGGTCAGGTACTCGTGTGTGGTGGCCGAGCCGTAGCCGTGCAAGTAGACCGGACTCTGGTGCGGGCGCACGTTGTCGGGCGCGGTGACGACGAGGGCGCCACCGGTGCCGCCGCCCCAGGTGGAACACATCCACCGGCGCAGCGGGGTGGCCACATACGGGGAGGCGAGCACCGTGGCGACATCGATCTCGCCGTGGCGGGCCTTGGCCGCGTGCGGGTGGTGCGTGCCCCAGCGCTGGTTGGCGACGGCGACTTCGGCGAGATCGGTTTCGGTGATGCCGAATTCATGGAAGTACCGGCGCGCGGCCTGGGCGTAGAGGGACGGGATCGTGGGTCCGTAGATCACTTCGTACTGCGGATCCGCGTCGGCCTCGGCGCCCATTGCCACGGCGTCGACGAACAACTCCGTCGCGTCGCTCTGCAGGCAGAGCACGTACTCGGCTTTGCCCGCGGCGATCATCTGCGAGGCCTGCGCGAGCGTGGCGGTGAGGCCGGCGCCGTGCAGGGTCAGCTCACTGGTGAATGTCAGGGGCATCTGCATGTGGGAGGCGAAGATGTTGCTCCACTGCGACCGCTTGTCGGCCCACGGCGAGCGACCGGTGAATAGGGCGTCCACCTGGTGCTTGGTGATGCCCGCGTCGGCCAGCGCGGCGACGGTGGCCTCGGCCGCCAGTTGCAGCGGGTCCTTGCGGTCGGCGCGGGTGGCATAGGCATCGCCCATGCCCACGATCGCGGCGACAGGTCGGGCGGTCATGGACTCAGCCCCGCACGTTTTCGGTCGGCAGCGATGCGCCGACGAGGGCGTCGAGATCGGAGCGCTTACGCAGCATGAGCAGGCTCCACTCGCTGCGCTGGACCACGTCACCGTGCTGGTTGAGCGCCTTCATCAGGAAGGTGACGACGCCGAACTTGTCGTCCTTGTCCTTCTTGCCGGTCACCTCGGCGGTGACGTAGATGGTGTCGTTGATGAGCACCGGCTTCAGATAGCGCAGGTTGTCGATGCCGTAGTTGGCCTGGATGGACGGGCCGAACTGGATCAGACCGGTCATCAGCGAGTAGGTCAGCGAGCCCTGCACCAAGCGCTCGCCGAAGCGGGTCCGCGCGGCGTAGTGGATGTTGGAGTGGATCTCGATCCAGTTGCCGGTCAGCGCGCAGTAGTTCACCACATCGGCTTCGGTGATGGTGCGCCCGCCGGAGCGGAACACGGTGCCGACCTCGATCTCGTCGAGCGGCATATCGATGCGATTGTTGATGGTGGCCATCGGTGTTCCTCCTGGAAGTTCTGCGGGACTGCGGCTTACGCGCCGGACGGCAGGCGCATCGACTTGGCGATGATGGTGCGCTGGATCTGCGAGGTGCCGCCGCCGATGGTGGACTGCACGCTCTCGCGCAGGTAGCGCTCCATGTCGGCCTCGGGCAGGTTGGCGTAGCCACCGAGGATCTGCATGCCGTCGAGGGCACACTGCTTGAGGGTCTCCGAGCCGTACAGCTTGGCCATGGAGGTCTCCCGCGGAGCGGGCAGGCCGGCGGCCTTCATCTTCGCGGCGCGGTAGCAGAGCAGGCGGGCGGCGTCCACGCGCGTCTGGTTCTCGGCCAGCATGTGCTTGAGCACCTGGAACTCGTAGATCGGCTTGCCGAACTGGATGCGCTCGTGGGCGTACTTGTTGGCCGCGTGCACCGCTTGCTGGGCGTTGCCGACGTAGGCGGCGGCCACCGCGCAGCGCTCCAGCTCGAGGTGGTCGGTGATGATCTTCCAGCCCTGGCCGACCTCGCCGAGCAGCGCGTCGGCGGGGACCCGCACCTCGTCGAGGAAGATCTCGGTGGTGCCGGTGGCGTGCCGCGACAGGGTCGGCAGCTTGCGGATGTCCACGCCCGGAGTGTCGTTGGGGATCAGCAGGACCGACAGGCCACCGTGCTTGTCCTCGGTGTCGGTGCGCACGAGCATGGCGATGACGGTGTCCTTGGCGGCGGCGCCCGAGCACCACAGTTTCTGGCCGGAGACGACCCAGTCGCCGTTCTCGTCGCGGCGGGCACGGGTCTTGGTGTTGGACGCGTCCGAACCGGCGTCGGGCTCGGAGATCGACACCGAGAAGCGGAGGGAACCGTCGATGAACGGCTTGACGTAGCGCGCCTTCTGCTCGGCGGTGCCGTACTTCAGGATGTTCATCGCGGTGAAGGTGGGCACCAGCACGGAGCAGGCGAAGTCGAAGCCGAACTTGCCCAGGCCCTCGGCCATCAGCGAGTAGTCGAAGATGTCGCCACCCGAGCCGCCGTCGGCTTCGTCGATGAGGATGCCCAGCCAGCCCTGCGCGGCGATCTTCTCGTACGCCTCGTAGGGGTACTCCCGGTTCACATCGCAGTGCCGGACGTATTCGACGGTGATCTCCTCGTCCATGAATTTGTTCACGACGTCGAGCCAGGCCGCCTGCGACTCGTCCAGAAAATTGGAATTCATTCTCTTACTCCGTTGTGCGATGCGATTGTTTTTCGCGCGATTCGGCGGATGGCAGGTACCGAGCCTGGGGCGGTCGGCCCGACCACCGCATGTCGATGTCGGGCGCGGTGCGCAAGGAACACTGCGGTGACCTCGCACGATTCCGGATTCCCGAGACGGGATTACCGGCGATATTCCGAGGCTGCACGACGGTGCGGCCGATAGCAAGTGATGAATCGTGAAGTGCCGTTTCACCGATTGCGAATTGAACCGCCGGAATCACCGATCTATGGTCGGAACAGAATTCCGCCGGACCGTCAATTTATCCCGGCGACGGCGAATCGGCCATTCAGGAGTGATGATGAGGAATATTCCGTTCTCGGCGCGGCACTGGAGCGCGGTCGAGTCCCTGCCCGCCGAGGACGCCCGTCGCGTGCAGGACGAACGACTGCGCGAGCAGCTCGCCTACCTGGCCGGGAACAGCGCGTTCTACCAGGCCAAGTTCGCCGAGCAGGGGGTCGACGTGAGCCGGGTCGCCACGACCGCCGACCTTGCGGGGCTGCCGTTCACCGAGAAGCAGGAACTGCGCGACAGTCTCGCCGCCCATCCGCCGCTGGGCGCACACGTCGCGGCCGACGGGGCCGATATCGTCCAGGTGCAGGCGTCCTCGGGAACGACCGGCTCGCCGTCATATGTCGGACTGACCGAGCCCGACATCCGCACCTGGTGCGAGCTGGGCGCACGCGCCCTCTATGCCAATGGTTTCCGGCCCGGCGATCGCGTGCTGCACGGCTTCGGCATGAGCAAGGGTTTCGTGGGCGGACTGCCGATCATCCAGATCCTGCAGTACATGGGTGTGGTCGACATCCCCATCGGCGCCGAGGCCGGCGCAGAGCGGCTGCTGCGGGTGCAGGCCGATCAGCGGCCCGAGGGGCTCATCGGCACGCCGTACTTCTTGACCCACCTGGCCGAGCAGGCACCGCGCATCGTCGGCCGCGCCGCCGACGAGCTGGGTGTGCGCTCGATCAGCGTCGGCGGCGAGCCCGGCGGCGGCCTGCCCGCCGTCCGCGGGAAGCTCGAAGCACTGTGGGGCGCTACGTCACGGGAGATGCTGGGCGGCACCGATATCGCCTGCACCTATTGGGGCGAGTGCGAGGCGGGTGAAGGCATGCACTTCCTCTCTCCCGACCTGATGATCGCCGAGCTGATCGACCCGGAGACCGGCGAGCAGGTCGATCCGGTCGCCGGCGCGCAGGGCGAACTCGTCTACACCGCGCTGCGCAGGCAGGCCTCCCCCCTGCTGCGTTTCCGCACCCGCGACCACGTGGTGGTCACCGGCACCGACTGCGCCTGCGGCCGAACCGGTTACAAGGTGCGCTGCGTGGGCCGCACCGACGACATGCTCATCGTGCGCGGGATCAACCTGTTCCCCTCGGCGGTCAAGGAACTCGTCCTGGAACTCGCGCCCGCGACGACCGGTGAGATGCGGATCCGGCCGAACTTCGAGGGTCACTCCACACAGAAGCCGCTGCCGCTCGTGGTCGAGTACGGACGGCAACTGAGCGAGCAACAACGCGACGAGCTGCGCACCACGATCGAACAGCGGGTGCGCTCGGCGCTCAACGTCAAAACGATCGTCGACCTGGTTCCCGACGGAACGCTGAAGCGCCCCGACCACGTGAAGGTGGCATTGATCGAACGCGCCTGATCCTGACCAGCGAAGACACGCGCCCTAGTTATATACAATATATACTACGGTATGATAGGGTCACTGCCCGCTGCATGATCACGAAGGTGAGATGACCACTTTCAACCGCCTGCACCTGATCCGCCAGATCGACCTGTTCACGCTGCGCCTGTTCCTCTCGGCCATCGAAGAGCGGCAGATCGGGCTGGCCGCGATCCGCGAGAACATCGCCGCGTCCACCGCCACCAAACGAATCCAAGTGCTGGAGAACATCGCCGAGGTCGAACTGCTCGTCCGGACCCCGAAGGGCGTTATACCCAGCCCCGCCGGCACGATCCTGGCCCGCCACGCCCGCAGGATCTTCGACAGCCTCGACGACATGCGATCGGAGTTCGCCTCGCTCACAGAGGGCGTGCGGGGCGAGCTACGGGTCGTGTCGGCCCGCTCGGTGATCGTGCCGTTCCTCGCCCACGAGCTCGGCGAGTTCAACCGGGAGTTCCCGCTGGTGGACCTGATCGTGCACGAGGTGGAGAACTCCGACATCGTGAAAGAGATCGCCCGCGGCGAAGCCGATCTCGGCGTCTTCGCCTCCGCCTACGGCCTCGACCTCGACGGTGTCGATGTCACCCCGTACCGCCGTGACCGGCTGGTCGTGGTCACCCCGCGCGGCCACCACCTCGCCGAGCGGGGCGCGGTCACCATCCTGGACCTGCTGCCGGAGAACCTCATCGCGCCGCAGGCGCTCGTCGCCGCGCTGCGTGCCGCCGCCCAGCGGGCCGGCAAGGAGTACAAGCCCACGCACGTCCTGCGCAGCGGCGGCACGGCGATCAGTCTCGTGCACGCCGGCCTCGGCGTCACCGTGCAGCCCGAATGCCTGGTCGGGCACGAGTGGTCCGGCCGGGTGGCCGTCCTCGATCTCGATGAGCCATGGGCCGAGCGCCGGATCCACCTGGTCACGCCGCGAGGCCGCGAACTCGGTCCCTCCACCGAGCTTCTCGTCGAACACCTGCTCGCAACGTCCGCTGCGGAGACCACCGACGCCCTCGGTCTTCCCACCGATTCCTGAGGACACCTTCACGCTCGGTTCCGCCGTATCCGCCGATCTCGCGGCGGCCTTTCTGTCAGCCTGATCTTTCCGAATCCACGCGGCCCGCGCGCGTAAATCAGCGGCGAGGTAGATGATCGTCGACTCGTCGAGGTCGAGCGCTCCGTCGGAGCCGATCGCGAATCGGCGCAGAACCTCCTCGCCACCTCGGGTGTGGTCGGTGCCCAACGCCCCACCTGTCGTCTTGGAATCAGAGGCCATGAAGGGATCATTAGGCGCGGTCCACGGCACGACTGCCCGTGACTCGGACACTTTCCGGATCAGTCGAAGAAGCGGCGCGGTGGCGCCGACAAGCTGCGTGTCGAATCGATTGGCACCATTGCCCTTTCAGACCGGACATCCCGTGATCGTGTCCGAATATCTGGACAGTTCCGGAACCGGAGATTGCCTACCGTCTAGCTCACTTCGCCCCGCATCGCAGCGGCTGCCGAATACGGAGCGGCCAGGGGCGGAAGAACAAGGAGCGCCGGTGCTCTGTTTGCGAAAGGTACGTCGATGACGACATCTCCCTCCCGCCGATCCGGTTTCAGCCGCCGTGGATTCCACAAGGCGGCCGTCGCGGTCGCCACGGTCCTGCTCAGCTCGGCGAGCTGGACACTCTCCCCCGCACCGCAGGCCGCCGCCGCCCTGTCGCCGCAGTTCATGCTGGTCGGCGGCACCGCGAGTGGCAGTATCGCGGTACTGCGGATGAACGCCGACGGTTCGCTGACCAAGGTCGCCGGCACTCCGTTCGATGTGGATCTCGGCCTGTTCTCGGTGGCGCTCGCGCCCGAGGGCCGGACCGTCTATGCCACGCAGGCGGCCTCCCAGAAGGTCACCGGCTATCACGTCGACGACCAGGGCGCGCTACGGCCGGTGGCGGGCGGCGAGGCGGTGATCGACGGCGGACTGCCCATCACCTCGGCGATCACCCCGGACGGCAAGTGGTTGTTCGTCGGGGTCGGCGGGTTCCCCGGTCGCATCGACGCGTTCGCGGTATCGGCCGCCGGTGCGTTGACACCGGCCGGCTCGATCCCCGTGCCCGGCGCGGGCGCGGGCGTGCTGCCCATGGTGACCATCGACCCCGACGGGCGCTTCCTGCGATTCGCGAGCGCGATCGACGGCAACGTCGCCGGTTTCGCCATTCACGCCGACGGGTCCCTGGCCGCACTCGGCGATTCGACACAGGTCGGCCTGCTGCCGGTCAATCCCGGGTACACACCGGACGGACGATTCGTCTACATCAGCCACGAACAGGGCGGCGCGGTCTCGGGATACGCGATCGGCGCAGACGGCCGGCTCACACCCACTCCTGGCTCGCCCTACGCGGTCCCGGCGATGCCGCACAATGCCGAGGTCAGCGCCGACGGGCGCCGCGTCTACATCCCGTCGGTCGCCGCGGGCAAGGTCAACGGTTTCGCCATCGGTGCCGACGGTGCGTTGTCGCCCCTACCCGGCTCCCCGTACAGCACTCCGCTCGGTTCGGGCCCCGGCTGGGTCGTGCTCAGCGACGATCAGAAGCATCTCTATGCCGCCGATGTCCTCACCACCGGAATCACCACCAAGGTGCACATCTATGACGTCCGTGACGACGGCAGCCTGGTCCCCTCCGCACTGCCCACGGTCGACACCGGAACCATCGTCTCCGACGGCCCGGTCATGGTGAAGACAAGATAGCCGCTCTGCGCCTCAGCCCAGATTCATATAGACCGCCTTCGGGTAGAGGTAGCTCTCCACGTGCTCGCGGCCGCCCTTCCAGCCGTAGCCGCTCATCTTCGTTCCGCCGAAGCCCACCGACGGGTCGAGTACGCCGTAGCAGTTGACCCAGACGGTGCCCGCGGTGAGACCCCGCGACACCCTGTGCGCGGTACCGAGATCTCTGGTCCAGACACCACCCGCCAAGCCGTAGGGGGTCGCGTTGGCCAGGCGCAGTGCCTCGTCCGCGTCGTCGAACGGGATCACCGTCGCCACGGGGCCGAAGATCTCCTCCTGTGCGATGGTCATCTCGTTGGTGGCGGAGGCGAACACCGTGGGTTCGACGAAGAATCCCGAAGCCCGGTCGCCGTCCAGCCTCCTGCCGCCACTGACCAGTTCGGCCTCCTTGTTCCCGATGTCGATGTAGTTCAGCACCCGTTCGAGTTGACGTTGCGAGATCAGCGGGCCGAGCTGGCTGTTCGGGTCGAGACCGTCGCCCACACGAATCGTCTTGGTGAATTCCGCCATGCGCGAGACGAATTCGTCGTGGATCGAGCGCTGGACGAAGATCCGCGTGCCGGCCACACAGACCTGACCGCTGTTGGTGTACACGCCCATCGCCGCGCCGGGGACTGCCTTGTCCAAGTCGGCGTCGGCGAAGACGATGTCGGGTGATTTGCCGCCGAGTTCGAGCTGGAGCCGTTTGATGTTTCCGGCCGAGGCGCGCACGATCGTCCGCGCGGTACCGACCGAGCCGGTGAACGCGATCCGGTCGACGCCGGGGTGCTCGGCGAGCGCGGCGCCGGCATCTCTGCCGAACCCGGTGACCACGTTGACGACGCCGTCGGGCACCCCGGCTTCGGTGAGCAACTCGGCCACTCGCAGCACCGACAGCGATGCGTCTTCGGCTGGTTTGAGGACGGCAGTGCAACCGGTCGCGAGCGCCGGGCCGAAGATCCACCACAGGCCGATGAGCGGGCCGTTCCAGGGGATGATCCCGCCGACCACGCCGACGGGCTCGCGATAGCGCAGGGTCACGAAGTCGCCGGGCAGCGAGTTCGGCGGCGTGCTGGCCGTGCCCGCGTCGACCTGCGAGGCGAAGAATTGCAGCACCTGCGAGGTCCACTCCCGCAGTCCTCGGGTCCGGGCCAGCGGGGCGCCCATGTCGAGGGTCTCGATGGTGGCGAGTTCCTCGAAATTGTCGAGGACCAGATCGTGGACGCGCAGGATCAGCGAGCGACGCTGGTGCGGAGTCCAGCGGCTCCATGGGCCTTCGAAGGCCGCGCGGGCGGCCGCGACGGCGGCGTCCACGTCGGCGGTGCCGCTCGCGGCGATGACGCCGAGGGTGCCGCCGGTGGCCGGATTCACGACGTCGATGGTCTCGCCGGACGCGGCGGGCACCCAGCGCCCACCGATCAGGTTGCGCTGGGCGTTGCCGACGAACTCGGGCACGGGATGGGTTGCAGTAGTGGTCATGGTTCTCTCCGGATCAGCAAAGGGGCGTCGGTCAGCCGAACAGAAAGACGCCCTTGCCCGCGTCCTGCTTGTCGAACCATCGGTACGCCTCGTCGGCCTGCTCGATGGTCCAGGTGTGCGAGTACAGGTCATCGACCGGGAGGTTGTGCGCGACAACGTAATCTGCGCATCGCGCCTGCTCGATCGACGACATGGTCCAGGACGTCATCAGCGTCCACTGCTTCTTGTAGACCGCCTGGGTCGTGAACTGGACGTGACCGGGCAGGCCGATGAACACGGCCCGGCCGAAGGTGCCGAGGACAGCGAGCGCGTCGTCACCGGCGCGCCCCGAGGTCTCCATGACGACATCGGCCATCCGCCCGCCGGTGTACTCGGCGACCGCCTCCGCGACGTCCCGCTGGCGAGAGTTCACCACCAGATCGGCACCGAACCGGCGACTCTCGGCCAGCCTGCGGTCATCGACATCGACCGCGATCACCCGGGCGCCCATCGATGCCGCGAACATCGTCGCCGAAAGCCCCACGGGGCCCTGTCCGATCACCACCGTGGTCGTATCCGAGACACCGCCGAGCCGCTTGATCGCGCCCCACGCCGTCCCGGTGCCGCACCCGATGGCCGCGCCTGCCTCGAACGACAGTCCCTCCGGCATCGGCAGCAGCGCCGAGGCCGGCACCAGGGCGAACGGCGCGTGACCACCGTCGACATGAACCGCCATGGTCTTACCCGGCGCGGTCTCACACATCTGCGGCCAGCCCGCGCGACAGCGGCGGCAGGTGCCGCAGCCGAAGTAGTGGTGGATCATCACGCGGTCGCCGACGGCGAACCGGGCCGGGTCGACGCCGTCGCCGAGCGCGTACACCTCGCCACACGGTTCGTGACCCTGGATCACCGAGTGGTCGAAATCGAAAGCGCCGTGGTAGAAGTGCAGATCCGAGCCACACATCCCCGAGGCGCGGACCTTCACCACGACCTCGCCGGATCCCGGTTCGGGCTCGGGGAAGTCCTTCAGCACCGTCGTCCCGTCTCCCGGGAACACGATCCCCTTCATCAGTTGTCTCCTGTCTCTTGCGGGCGATCGGACCGACGGGCGTCGCGCAGACGCGCCGTCGCCTCGCGATCGATGCGCAGTCCCTCGGGATCCAGACGCGGGTCGCCATGAACGACCACGCCGTAGTCGCGCGCTGCGCCCGCGATGCTCACGTACTCGTTGCGAACGTCGGCGAGCACCCGCTCGGGATCGCGACGCAACGGATCGCCCCAGCCCCCACCGCCATTGGTGAGGCAACGCAGGATGGTGTTCGGCTCGGTGGCCCACACCTGTTCGGCGGCGAAGTAGTGGTACCGGCCGTCGATCGGGTCCAGCGCCTTGGTCTCGGGATCGAGCACGCCGGCGACGGGAACGCTGTCGGCGTAGACCTGCGTGCCGGTGCCCAGAATTCCCGGGGTCGCGCTGTCGTCACGCGGCGGGAACAGCCACATCGCTCCGGTGGGCCCGGCCTGTCCGCCGTTCGCGCCCACACCGGACGGCTGTTTGGTGCGGAACGGCGACAGGTAGTGCGCTCCGGCGGTGAGCCACAGCGCGTCCTTGAGATTGGCCGCGCCGCCGCGGAACGTTCCCGCACCGCCGGTGTCTATGGCGTGTTCCTTGCGCAACAGCACCACGGGCGAATCGCGTTCGATCGTCTCGGTCGCGGGATCGAGGTTGTTGAGCGTGAACAGAACCGTGTAGCTGTCGCCGTCGCCGACGTGAGTGGCGCCCCAGGGGCCGTGCTCGCCGCCGCATTGGGTGGCCGATGTCCACGCGGTGCCGTCGGCCCGCAGTCCCGACGCGTTGTGCGTATTGGTCGAGCCGTAGTCGCCACCCACGCCGTACCGGCCCAGTACGGGATTGAGCGCGTCGAAGATCGCCGACGCGACGGCGCCGGAAGCCTCCCAGAACATCATGATCCCGCCGTCCGGCGGCAGAGAGGAGACGATAGTGCCCGGCGGCACCGCGATGTCGACGTTGCGCCAGGTGCCCGAGGTGAACGGCACCTTCGGATCCAGCAGCATCGTGAGAGCCACTCCCACAGCGGTTTTGGCGTCGAGCACACCACAGTTGATGCAGGTCCGCGCCTGGGGCGAGGTGCCGGACAGGTCGATCTCCAAGTTCTCGCCGCGTTTGCGCACGAGCACCCGCACGGTGTAGTCGATCGTGTCGTCGAGACCGTCGGCGTCGATCAGCGCCGAACCCTCGTAGTCGCCGTCGGGTATCAGCGCGATCGCATCGCGCATCCGTTCGGCGGAGGTGTCACAGGCATAGTCGAGCGTGCCGAGGTACGCGGCGAGGCCGTACCGATCGATGTTCTCGAGCACCAGCCGCTCCCCCAGCTTCAGCTGCTGGAAGATGCTCTTGAAGTCGGGCAGCAACATGCCGCCCCACCGGGTGTTGTCGAAGATCAGGCTGAACGTGGAGCGCACCGGTTCGTCCTGCGACCACAGCAGCATGGGCGGGATCACCAGCCCGTTCTCGAAGACGTTGCTCTTGGTTGCCGAGAAACCACCGGGCACCGTGCCGCCCATGTCGAGCTGATGCGCGCACATGGTGACGAAGGAAACGATCTCACCGTCGACGAACACCGGACGGGTGAACGCCACATCGTTGACATGCCTGCCACCGCGATAGGGGTCGTTGCAGATCAGCACGTCACCGGGACGCAGGTTCTCGGACCCGTACTCCTCCACGGCGTTTCGGACGGCGTCGCCCATGGTGCCGAGGAAGACGACCAGGCTGTTGCTGACCACGGCCATCGGATAGCCTTTGCCGGCGGGACCGCTGATAGTGCAGGCGAAGTCGTACCAGTCGCGGATGATGGGCGAGAACGCTTCACGCATGAAACCGGTGGACATGTGCTCGACCGCGTAGCGCAGCCGGTTGGCGATCACGGTCGCGCTGAACCGGTCGCACCCGTATCGATCGTGGAACTGCGCCTCGGAGAGGTCTCGGAGCCGAGGGGCGGCGGGGATGGGGGGACTGGACATGTCACTTCCTCTGGATCACGATTTCGCCGTACCGGCCGACGGTGGCCTGCTGCCCCGCGCCGACATGGGTGGTGGACAGTTCTTCCTCGACCACCGCCGGGCCGTCGAGCACGTCACCGGCTCGCAAGCTCACGCGGTCGTAGACGTGGGCCTGCTGGGCGCCGACGCCATCCGCGTCCAGGTCACCTAGATAGCGCAGAGTGACCGTGCGGATCGGAGTGAGCGGCCCGTCCGCCTCGGAACGGACGGCGAGTTCGGCGTATTCGACCTTGGGGGTGTCGAGCACGGCGCGGACCCGGAACGTCACACCCTCGACAGGCATGGTCTCGAACCGGTTGCCCGAGCGTGCTTCGTAGGTGTCGTGGAAAGCGGACACCATGGTGGCCACCGCCGCTTCGTCGATCGTGCCGCTCGGCACGGGCACGAACGGGGTCTCCCAGCTCTGTCCGGCCAGGTGCGCGTCCATGCTGCGCAGCATCCGCACCGATCCACCGCCGGTCCGCGCCCGCAGCCTTTCCTCCATGTCGGCGAACAACGCATCGATCGCGGGAGCGGCCTCGCCGGTGAGCATGAGATACGCACTGCGGTCGGCCGTGAACACCTGGTCGGTGGACAGCAGGCCGACGGCGGAGAACAGGCCCGGGTTCGGTGGCACGATGACCTGCTTGCACTGCACCGTATCGAGGACCGCGGGCAGCAGCATCGGGCCCGCGGCGCCGAAGGCGACCAGGCTGTAGTCGCGGGGATCGACGCCGTTCTTGATGGCGACGTTGAACACACCTTCGGCCATGTTGTTCACCGCCATCTCGTAGGCATAGCGGACTCGATGGGCCAGGTCGAGTTCGGTGTCGAGAGACTCGAACGCCCGCCGTGCCGCGTCGGCGTCGAGCCGCAGTTCCCCACCGGCGAAGTCGCCGGTGCCCAGGATCCCGATCAGCAGGCAGGTGTCGGTCGTCGTCGGTTGGGTGCCACCGCGGCCGTAACACGCCGGGCCTGGCTGCGCCTTGGCGCTGTCGGGCCCGACCTGGATTTCTCCGGCGGCACCGAGGGATACGATGCTGCCGCCGCCCGCGCCGATGCTGGAGATGTCGTTGGCGAGGGCGTTGACCACGAGGTCGTGCTCGAGTTCGAAGGTGGTGTCGACGAAAGGTTCCCCGGCGCTGACCACGCTGATGTCACAGGACGTGCCGCCCACGTCGGCACACAGCAGGTCGTTCTCGTCGATCAGCGCGCCGAAGTGGGCGCAGGCGACGGTTCCGGCGGCGGGACCGGAGAACACGATCCGGAACGGCTGCTCCATCGCCTGCGCCGACGGCACCAGGGTCGCAGCGCAATCGGCGAAGTTGAGCTGACCGGCGAAACCCAGTTCGCTCAACCCTTTCTCGAGGCTCGCCGTGTAGTCGGTGTAGATGATCTTCATCAGCGTGTCGATCACGGTGGTGGAGGCACGCGCGTATTCCTTCGCCAGCGGGGACACCTCGCTCGAGATGGAGCACGGCACGTCGCCGAGCACCTCGCCGACCAGCTCGCGCAGCCGCAGCTCGTGCGCGGGTTCGACATAGGCGTTGAGCAAGCAGATCGCGACACCGGCGACCTCGCACCGGCGCAGCACCTCGAGCTCGGTCCTGGCCTGATCCTCGTCGAGCCCGAAGAGCACCGCGCCGTCGGCGGTGATCCGTTCGCGGATGCCGCGCCGCAGGTAACGCTGCACCAACGGCCTGGACGCGTCACCGAAGCTGCGCCGCCAGTGCGGGTCGAGGATGGCCTCGGCCGGACGCCAGACGCGGCCCATGTCGAGGATGTCGCGGTGCCCCTCGGTGGTCAGGAAGCCGATCTTGGGCAGCTGGCGGGTGATCACGGCGTTGAGACCGTGCGTGCTGGCGTGGTTGAACACCGCCGCGTCCACTACGCCGAGGATCTCGGCACCACGCAATACGGGCCCCGCGACCTCGGCGTAATCGGTGGAGATCTTGGCGGTGTGGATCCGCCCGTCGCGCCAGGCGACGACGTCGGTGAACGTGCCGCCCACATCGACTGCGATCATGGTGTCTCCTGTAGTGATTCGATGCTCAGACGAGGTCGGCGAGCAGCTGGATGGGACCGAGGCGGTGCCAGGCCTCCCGCGTCACGGAATGCAGGCAGTGCTGGCACTTGACCACCCGCACCCAGCCCCGCTCGGCGACCACGGGATACGCGCGCAGTTCGGCGGCGCCGCATCGTGGGCAGGTGCCGTCGCGGGGTTCGCGGGTCACCTCGAGGGGTGTCGGTGCGTCGGGCATGACGGGTCCTCCTACGGCAATGGTTTTGTTCGGCGAGCGCCGTGAGGACGACCGTAGGATCGAGAGATCTGGGTCACAATCCGCCTGACGAAGGCGCGTTGTCCTTCGAACGAACCGTCATGTCGCCGGTGGACGATATATTATATTGACTATGTGACACCCCTCACGCCTGGAAGGAGGGTCTGCCGTTGCCGTCAGCACCCGCGGCGTGCGTGAGCGCCTTTCGCACGGAAGATCCGGCCGCGGCCCACGACCACGTGGCCGCCACCTTCGCCCACCACGAACTCGCCCTCGACGAGCGTGGCGGCGTCGACTTCACCCTGGAGACGGTGCGGTCGGAGAGCCTGACCGTCGGCCGGATGGCCTACGGCACCGCCGCGCGCATCGACGGGCCGGCGATGCAGACGTGCTATCACGTGAATCTGGCCGTCGCGGGACAGAGCACGGTGGCGCAGCACGGCACGCGCCGCTCGTTCGGCGCGGGTGAGGCCGGAGTGGCGTTCGTCCACGACGCTCCTGTATCGATCCGCTGGAGCGCCGACGCGGCGCACTATCACATCAATCTGCGCCGAGGTGCCTTCGAACGTCACGCGGCCAGGCTGCTCGGCCACCGGGAGACCGAACCGGTCCTGTTCGACCTCACCTTCCCCATCGATTCCCCCACCGGCCGTGCCCTTTTGGCCTCGACCCGATTCGTCTACGACGAATTGGCCCGCGAAGGCGGGGTGTCGACGATGCCGCTGGCCTGCCGCGAACTCGAGTCGACACTGATGACACAGATCCTGCTCACCGCGCCGAGCCAGCTCACCCCGAGGCTGACCGGCTCGGCACCGGACATCGGCCACGCTCGGGTACGGGACGCCGTCGCCTATATCCACGCCAACCCCGACGCCGACGTCTCGACCGCCGAACTCGCCGCCCGTGCAGGAGTCACCGCCCGGGCGCTGCAACTGGGCTTCCGCGACGCTGTGGGCATGTCACCGAGCGCCTACGTCCGCTCGGTGCGACTCGACCGGGTACGTGCCGAATTGGCCTCCGGCCGAGCCACTTCGGTGAGTGACACGGCGATGAAATGGGGCTTCTTCCACCTCGGCCGCTTCGCGCATCAGTACCGCGAACGGTTCGGCGAACTGCCCTCGGAGACCGCCGGTCGCGCCGGCGGCGATGTCACCTCCGCACCATGAGGCAGCGTCGACCGGCCCGCACGGCTCCCGGCGACAGCCGGGAATCCATCGGTGGTCCGGCCCTCGGCTCGTGGCCCACCAGATCGTGTCGAAGACAGCGGATACAGGGGTCGCGCATGTCCAGTTCATCGAGACAGCGCAGTGTCGCTGAGCTGAACGCCACCATCGCCGAGATCGCCGCGCAGGCGCACGCCGCGATCGATCGCGATCCGGCCGAACATCGAGCCGCCACCGACGAATGGAACCTGGGCGAACTCTGGGACATGGTCACCTCCCACGCCTTGCGCGAAGCGGACGCGGGCGCGCCCTCTCCCACCCGGCTGGCCGCATTGATCGGTGTGCTCGACCGGATCAGGGCGGCGGAATCCATGCAGGCGCAGATCCGGCTCGCGAACCGGACGCGGCGGCTGAGCAGGGTGCACGCGGCACTCGCCGAGGTGAGTGGCGAGACCACCGTGGACTCGCTGCTGACCCGGGTCCCGGAAGCGGCGTGCGGTCTCGGTTTCGATCGGGCCCTGGTCTCCACCGTCGACGGGGCGTGGCGTCTGCACACGATGTTCGTCGTCCGCGATCCCCGGTGGGCGGCCGACATCGTCGCGGTCGGACGGGAGAACCCACCGATCCTCGACAACGGCTTGGTCGAAAATGACACGGTGGTCGACGCGCGCGCCGTGCTGGTGCACGAGGTGCAGGACAACCCCCGGGTCAACCGCCCGCTGGCGGCGATCACCAAATCCTCCTCCTACGGGATCGCACCCCTCGTGGTCGACGGCGCCGTGGTCGGCCTCGTGCACGGCGATTGCTACCACCAGCAGCGGGCGCTCGACGAGGTCGATCAGCTGCTTCTGTCCGCCTTCGCTCAGGGGTTGAGCCAGCAGCTGGCGAAAGTGTCCGTGCTCGAGGGCGTCTCGGCGATGCGCGCTCAGCTCGACGGGTTGGGCCGCTGGTCCGCGCCGCGACCGGCTGTCACCGCATCGATCGCGGCGAGCCGGTACGACGACGCGATTCTCACCCGCCGTGAAGTGCAGATCGTCCGGCTGCTCGCCGCGGGCGACTCCAACGCGCGCATCGCCCGCAAGCTCACCATCTCCGAGGGCACCGTCAAAACCCACATCACCCGCGTGCTGCGCAAACTCGGCGCCGCCAATCGCGCCGAAGCGGTTTCGATCTGGTTGCGCAACGCGGACCCGACGACGATCCGCGCCTGATCCGATCGGACCGGCCGAAGGTCGTACGAATCTCTCACCCGCGGTGGATGTCCTCGCGCCCGTCGAGCGGAAAAGTGACCTGCGACATAGAGCGGCACCATCGCCGCTGCACACGGGCCCGGAGGCGCGGTATGACACAGAGTGAACGGAAGGCCGACTGGATCGTCGGCATCGACGTCGGTGGCACGTTCACCGACATCATCGGCCTGAATCAAGCCACCGGCGAGGTCCGCGACGGCAAGGTCCTGTCCACCATGCAACAGGAGATCGGCGTCCTCCGGTCGCTGGCGGCGATCGATGTCGCCGTACCCGAGGTCGCCGAGATCGTGCACGGACACACCGTGGGGATCAACGCGCTGCTGAGCCGGACGGGCGCGCACACCGGGCTGATCGCCACCGGCGGCCATCGCGATCTGCTCGACATCGGGCGCATGCACCGCGAATTCGGTGACCGCTTCTACGATCCGACGTGGCTGCGGCCCCACCAGGAACGTCCGATCGTGCGGCGCGAGTCGCGCTTCGGGGTACCCGGCCGGCTGCGCTACGACGGCAGCGAAATACTCGCCCTCGACGAGGACGCCGTGCGCCGCGCTGCCAGAGAACTCGGTGCGCAGGGCGCCCGCTCGGTGGCGGTCTGCCTGATGAATTCCTACATCGACCCCGCCCATGAGCAGCGCACCGCCGAGATCGTCGCCGAGGAACTGCCCGGCGCCTATATCCAGACCTCGGCGTTGTATCCGGTGACGCGCGAGCACGAGCGCACCACCACCGTGGCCCTGGACGCCTATGTGGGTCCGGCCGTCGTCGGTTATCTCCAGCGCTTGATGGCCCGGCTCGCCGAACAGGACTACCGGGGCACCTTGTGGATCATGATGATGAACGGCGGGGTGGCGACCTTCGCCGACGCCGGGCGGGCGCCGGTGTTCCAGCTCGTCTCCGGCCCGGTCGGCGGGGTCAGCGGCAGCGTCAAGCTCGCCGGCGAGAGCGGCGTGCCGAACCTGCTCACCATCGATGTGGGCGGCACCAGCACCGACGTGGCCGCGATCCGCGGCGGCAGGACTCCACTCACCGACACCTGGACCCTGGAGACCGGGCTGACGCTGACCATGCCGCTGGTCGACGTCGAAAGCATCGGTTCCGGCGCGGGCAGCTTGATCCGCCCCAGCGCGCTCGGCACCGTCGCCGTCGGCCCGGCCTCGGCCGGATCGAATCCCGGCCCGGTCTGCTACCAGCGTGGCGGCGTGGAGCCCACACTGACCGACGCCTGCGCCGCGCTCGGCATCCTGGCGCCCGACCTGTTCGCCAACGGCGCCATCCGGCTCGACGTGGACGCCGCGGTCGAGGCGCTGCGCGCAACCGGCAAGCAGTGGGGCATGTCGGCACTCGAACTCGCCTCGGCCGCTTACGAGATCGCCTGCCAGGACATCGCGGCGAAGGTGCGCAGCATCTCGGTGTACCGCGGACTCGATATCCGTGAGTTCGCTCTGCAACCGTCCGGGTCGGCGGGGCCGATGCTCGCCGACCGGGTCGGTCAGATCCTCGGCGTGGACAAGGTGATCGTGCCGCGCAGTCCCGGCCAGTTCTCCGCTCTCGGTCTGCTGCGCAGCGACCTCATGGTGACGCGCGCGCGATCCATCATGACTCCGCTGGCGCCCGACCACGCCGAGGCGGTGGAAGCCGCGTTCACGGGATTGCAGGACAGCATCAGAACCGATCTGCGGGATCAGGGCATCGACGTGTCGCGCCTTCGCTTCGAACGCGCCGTGTTCGCGATGTACCGCGGCCAGACCTGGGACAACCGGCTGCCGATCGAGGCGGCCGCGCTCACACCCGAGCGGGTCGGCGAGCTGATCCCTCGATTCCACGAGTCCTACCAGGACTCCTACGGTTTCGCGGCCCCCGAGATCCCCGTGGTCGTGTCCACCGTCGAGGTGACCGCGGTGATCCCGCGCGAACTCCGCGCCGCCGACCACACGCCGGACGAGGGCGGGTCGTTCCTGCGTACCACCCGGTTGACCGTGCCGGGCACCACCGAACCCGTCGAGGCGCCGATCCACGTCCGTGAACGTCTCGCACCGCATCGCCCGGTGCCGGGGCCCGCCCTGATCGCCGAGAAGTTCGCGACCACCCTGGTGCTGCCCGGCCGCGCCGCCCACGTGGACGACGACACCAATCTCATCATCGAGCCGCAGGCCTGAGGAGCAACCATGACCAGCACCACCCATACCCCAGGCCTCGCGGTCGACGTCGAGCTCGACATCCTGCGCTACGGCCTCATCGAAGTCGCCCGCGAGATGCTGGATTCCCTGATGCGCAGCGCCTTCTCGCCGGTCTGCCGCGACATCCTCGACTGCACCAGCGCCATCCACATGCGCACCGACGACGGCTGGGAGACGGTCGCGCTGTGGGAGGGCTGCATGCAGCACGCCTTCACCGCGCCGCATATCGCGAATTTCGTGATGGACGACTGGGACATCGACACGATGCAGCCCGGCGACGTCATCTTCGTCAACGACCCGTGGCGTGGCACCATCCACCAGTCCGACGTGAACCTGCTGCGTCCGGTGTTCGTGGACGGCCGGGTGGAGTTCCTGCTGCACTCGACCTCGCACCTGGTCGACCTCGGCGGGGCGATCCCCGGCGGCTTCTCCAACGGCACGCAGACGCACTTCGAGGAACAGCTCAAACTGCCGCCGACATTGTTGTACGCCAACGACGTTCCGGTGCGGCCGACCTTCAACTTCCTCCTGGAGAACAACCGGGTGCCGCAGCTCGTGCTCGGCGATCTGCGCGCACTACACGGCTGCCTGGTCGTCGGCGAACGGCAGTTGCAGGAACTCGTCGCCCGTAGCGGGTTGGACAAGATCCGGGCCGCTGGGCGATACGCCATCGAGTCGACCGAGGCGAGCATGCGCCGCGGTATCGCGAGCATTCCAGACGGCGATTACACCGCCGAGGACTTCCTCGACGAGGACGGCGTGAGCGGTGAAGCGATCCCCGTGCACGTCACGGTGAAGGTCCGCGGGGATTCGATGGAGATCGACTTCTCCGGTTCCGGTCGTCAGCCGCTGGGCAACTGCGGCACCGCCTGGTGCGAGGCCACCCGATGCATCGAGGCGGTCAAGCTGATGGTCGACCCCTCCACGCCGGTCAACAGCGGCACCTTGCGCCCGGTCGAGACGATCCTGCCGTCCGGCAGTGTGGTGCAGGTACTGCCACCGTCGAGCTGCTCCAACCACGCCGATATCGGCGCACGCGGCATCAATGTGGTGACCCAGGCGCTCAGCCGGGCCACCGACGAGGCCTTCGCCTGCGACACCGGCACCGCGGTGGTCGTCAGCCTCGGCGGCATCGACACCCGGGCCGGGCGCGAGGGAACACCGTGGGGCGCGTTCGCGCTCGCGGGCGGGGGCTGGGGCGGCACGTGGAAGGAAGACGGTGTCTCGTTCTGCGTGATCCCGATCGGCAACTGCCGCACCTCCGTGCAGGAGCACCTCGAGATCGAGAGCCCGCTGGTCGTCGTCCAGCACGAGATGGTGGTCGATACCGCAGGTGCCGGTCGGTATCGCGGTGGCGCCGGCTCGGTGTATTCGATCTACGCCGAGTCCGACACGATGGTCACGGTCACCGCCGACCGAATCCGCGTCGGCGCACCGGGCTCCAACGGCGGTGGCGCGGGCGCTCCCGCATTCGGTTGGTACATCGAGGGTTTCGATCTCGCCCGGCACTGCGACCCGCTCGACCTGCGCGGCATCGAGCCGTTGTTCGGCATGTTCGACGCCGACGGCAGGCCCGACCCGAACCACGGTGAATTCGGGCGGGGCGCGCGCTATCGGACAGGCAAGTTCTCCGGTCTGATCCTGAGAGCCGGCGACGCCCTGCGGTTCGTCATCGGTGGTGGCGGCGGCTGGGGTGATCCGCTCGAACGCGAGGTGGACCGGGTCGCGTCCGACGTGCGGTCCGGACTGGTGAGCACCGAATTCGCCACCGCCGGTTACGGCGTCGTGCTCAGCGACGGAGTGGTGGACGAAGCGGCCACGACGGCACAGCGCGCGCGTCTGGCGAGCGAGCGCGCCGAAGGGCGCTGGCAGGTGCCGGTCGCCACTCCCCGCACCTGGACACTCTGAAGACGAGGACCAATTCCATGTCAGTAGATCGACTCCTGTTCCCCCGCCCCGAGACCGAGCGCGTATATGTCGAACGGGTGCCCGTCGACGGCGCGTGCCCGGCCTGCGGTGCGGCGAAGCTGGCACGCTATCCCGTCGCCAACTTCCTCGGCCCGCGCATGGTCGTGAAGTGCCAGCAGTGCTTCCACCACGTGTCGGTGACCCGCCCGGAGCCCGAGGACCATTGGCCCGCCTGGCGCTCTCCCGCCAGGGACTGGCCCGCTTCCCGCGTCGGTTGAGCGCTCTCCCACCATCCGATCTCTACCCGCGAAGGATTCGCGCATGACTACTCCGATCCGTGCGGCGTCCAGCTACATCGACGGTCGCTGGACCGGCGGCGACGGCGACCCGATCGCCACGATCAACCCCGCGACCGGCCTCCAGGTGGCGCTCACTCCCGCCACCGGTCCCGTCCAGGTGGCTGCGGCGCTGTCGGCGGCTCGACGCGCGTTCGACGACGGGGCATGGAGCCGGCTCCGCCCCGCCGAACGCGGTGCTCTGCTGCACCGCCTCGCCGACCTCCTCCAGGCGAACCGGGAAGCGCTGGTCCGGCTCGCCGCCACCGAGATCGGCACCCCGGTCGGCAGCGGCGCCACCCTCCACGCCGACCTGCCCGCCAAATTCTTCCGCTGGTTCGCCGACGCCGCCGTTCGCGGACCACGCGACGGCTACGAACAGCCGATGCCGCTCGACCACGATCCGATCACCACCAGCAGCCTGCTGCTGCGCCAACCCGCGGGCGTGGTCGCGGCGATCGTCGCCTACAACGTGCCGATCATGATGAGCGCCTACAAACTCGGCGCGGCACTCGCCGCAGGCTGTTCGGCGATACTGGTCACCTCGCCCAAGGCCGTGCTGCTCACCGCCGCGTTCGTCGAGCTGGTCGAGGAAGCCGGATTCCCCGCGGGCGCGGTCAATTTCGTGTTCGGCCCGCCCGCGGTCACCGAACAGGTCGTCACCGCAGGCGAAGTCGACATGGTCACCTTCACCGGCTCCCCCGCGGTCGGCAGCAGAATCCTCACTCTGGCCGCGCCGTCGTTGAAGAAGGTGGTCCTCGAACTCGGCGGCAAGTCACCCAACATCCTGCTGCCCGGTACCGATCTGGAACGCGCCGTTCCCGCCTCGGCGTTGCGATTCACTCGCAACAGCGGCCAGGCGTGCGGCGCCACGACGCGAAGCTTGGTGCCGCAGAGAGACTTCGACGAATATGTCGAACGTTCGGGCGCGTTCCTGCGCAGCCTCACCGTCGGTGACCCGCTCGCGCCGGACACCGTCCTGGGGCCACTCATCACCGGCGAACACCGCGCCGACGTCGAGGGCTTCCTCGCCCGAGCCCGCGATGCCGGCGCCGACATACCGGTCGGTGGTGGCCGGCCTGCGGGCCTCGACAACGGATTCTTCCTCGAGGCGACCCTGGTGACCGGTGTGCCCAACGAAGCCGAGATCGCCCAGGAGGAACTGTTCGCACCGGTGGGTGTGATCATGCCCTACACGGACCTCGATGACGCCGTCCGCATCGCCAACGATGTCAAATACGCACTCAACGCCAATGTCTGGGGGCCGATCCCCGAGGCCATCGAGTTCGCCCGGCGACTGCGGTCGGGCACCGTCACCATCAACGGTGGCGGCGGCATGCGGGCCGACGCCCCGTGGGGCGGTCCCGGCCACAGCGGCATCGGCAGAGAAGGCGGCGAAGAAGGGTTCCGCGAGTTCTTCGAAGTCAAGCACCTGCAGTGGCCGCTGTGAACCTGCCGACCGGCGAAGTCGCCGACCTTCACCGAGCATGGGGCGTACGTGTCATCGGCCGGCAGCCAGGACGAACGTGGAAAGGCCGCCGCGCGTCTCGTCGATGACCGGACAACCACCGGCCCGCCGGGATCGATCGATCCCGGCGGGCCGGTGCGCGTCGGTCAGCGAGTAGCTGCCAGCGACAGCGTGCGGCCGTCGGCGACATAGGTGCCGGTGTAGCTGTCCACCGACTCGTCCAGGTGGAGGACGCCGTCGGGACCGATCCGGAAGCGGTGCAGGATCTCCTCACCACCGCGCAGGGGGTCGGTGCCCAGCGCCCACAGCGTCGTGCCGCTGGGCGAGAGCACCGTGGCCTCGGCGCACGTCCCCGGCTTGCCGGGCGCGAAGTCGACATCGGGCAGGGGAATCAGGACCCCGTCGGGCTGTACCGCGAACGAACTGATGTGTCCCGAGCCCATGTTCGGCACGTACAGGAACCGGCCGTCGGAGGTCATGCTGCTGACATGCGGCAGCAGACCCGTGGGGAACGGCGACCCGGCGATCTCGGTGAGGGTACCGTCCTCGGCGCGCGCGTAGCCGGAGACCGAACCACTGATCTCGTTGACCACGTAGACGTGCCTGCCGTCCGGGGACACCCGCGGGAAGATCGGGTTCAGGCCGGTGCCGACCCGCTGCTTCACCGGCGACACGGAACCGTCTGCGCCGATGTCGAACACCAGCACCTGGCGCAACAGCAGGCTGGCGACGTAGAGCTGGCGGCCGTCCGGAGAGACGGCGCCCGAGGCGACGCCGTCGGCGGCGTCACCGAACGGGACGGGGGCACCGTTGGCGACCGGTGTGCCGTCGGCGCCGATTCGCACGGGGACGACCCGCGCGTTGTGCAGGCCGACCAGGACGTAACCGTCCCGGCCGTTCGGGGCGAAGGCGATGTCGACGGGCACGTCCGGCAGCGGCAGCGCCGTCCCCGGTGTGAGCTCACCGTCGGCGCCGATCGCGTACGGGATCAGGCGCGGATCGCTGCCCGGAGCGGCGAACAGGAAGCGACCGTCCGGGGTGGCCGCCTGCGGCCAGTTCAGCGCGCCGGGTGTCGGGCGGCCCGCGATGGGTGTCAGCTGCCCGGAGTCGGTCGCGTTGTAGCCCGCGAGGCCGGCGCTGAGGAAACCGTGAGCGTAGAGGTGATAGCCGGCGGTGTCAGCTGCGGCGGGCGGCGCTGTCGCTGTGAAGCCGGGCAGCACGATCGCGGCGAGTGCGGGAATCAGAACCCGCCTGCGCCACACTCCCCGACCACCTGTCGACGTCGAATCAAAGGTCATGTCTGGGAGGCTATGGTTTCCCGCTCTGCGCGGATGTCCAGCAATTTGCACACCGGGCAGCCCCTCTGCAACTCGGCACACAGCACGAACCCCTCCGGCCACGGGCCGGAGGGGTTCGGGTCTCGGCGCGGCGCTCAGGCGTCGGCTTGGGCGGGCATCAGGCCCAGCTGGGTCAGAAAGCTGACGTTGTCCCAGTACACCCGGTGCTCGGCGACCTTGCCGTCGCGCACGGTGAAGGTGTCGATGAGCGGGAAGGTGACCGTGCGGCCCGACGGCGGGACCTCGCCCTCGGCGGTCGCGAGCGGCCCGGTCTGGACACCGGTGAACACGAGTTCGGCGATGGCGGTGTCGCCATCGGTCCAGATGTTGCGACGCTCGATCTTCATCCCGGGGAAAGCGGTGATGAAGGCGCCGATGAGGCCGCGCAGCGCTTCGATGCCGGACATGGGGCCGGACGGGAACTCGGCCGCGACATCGTCGGTGAACGGGCTCGCGGCGCGCTCGAGATCGCCGGCCTCCAGTCCCTCGTAGTGCGTCTCGACGAGGGCGAGCAGGTCGCTCATGGTGAACCTTTCGGATGGTTGTGGGCCCGGCTCCCGGGCGGTACAGCGATGGACCGGCAGAGCCGGGATCAGGGCTGGACGCCCATCTCAGGGCCGATGTACTCCCGCACCCGGGCGGCCTTGCCGTCGCGGACGTCGACGATCTGCAGCAGGTGCAGCTTCATCTCCTGACCGCCGATGGTGACCTCCGTCGTGCACTCGTTGAAGAAGCCGTGCTCGGTGAAGGTGATACCGCCGGGCACGAAGGTCGGCACCGCACCGTCACCGGAGCGCTCGTACACCGCGGCGACGGCTTCGCGGACGGTGACCCACTTGTCGTCGGCGCTGTGCCAGACGAGGCAGTCGTCGTGGCTGATCTCGATGAAGAGATCGATGTCGGTGAGGGCCTTGACCCAGTTCTCGGCGAGATCCCTGGTGGCCTGGTCCGGTGTGCTGCTCATCGGTGAACGTTGCCTTTCTGTCCTGACGTATGCAGGCGTCCTGCGCCACCCATGCTGCGCGGATATCCGCCGGGCGGATGTCCAGATTTCTGGACACCCACCCGAGCCCGCTCAGCGATGGGCGGCCAGCGCATCGGCCAGGGCGATGACGCCCTCCGCCGTCTTGACGTGCGCGAGATCGATGTGCTGGCCCTCGAAGTCGACGGCCGCGCTACCGGCCGCTTCGGCCGTCCGGAAAGCCTCGATCATGCGCCGGTAGAAGTCGACGGTGTCGGGCGACGGGGAGAACACCTCGTTGGCGATCGCCACGTGGGACGGATGGATGGCGACCAGCCCGCGGTAGCCCAGCTGCCGGTTGTCGAGGCAGAACCGGCGGGCGCCGTCGAGATCCTTGATGTCCTGCCACACGCCCGCCAGCGGGTGGTGCAACCCGTTGGACCGCGCGGCCAGGACGATCCGGCTGCGCAGATACAGGGTCTCGAGCCCGGCCGGGGTGAACTCGAAGCCGAGTTCACGACCCACGTCGGCATTCGGCCCGGTGGCGCCCAGCAGCGACGCAACCCGCGGACTTGCCGCGGCGATCTCCTCGCAGTGCGCCATCGAGACCGCCGTCTCGTAGGACACGATCAGCCGGACGGTGCCGACGTCGATGCCCTCGCGTTGCTCGATGTGCCCGAGCACCGCGTCCAGGCGCACGATCTCGGCGGCGGTGAACACCTTGGCCAGGAACAAGCCGGTCAGACCCGGACGCACGATCGCTTCAAGATCGGCGCCGAGCAGTCCGCTGACCTCCGGGTTGGCTCGGACCCACAGATCCGGGCGCACCCCTTCGGCCGTGAGGCGGTCGATGGTGGCGGCGACGATGCCGCGGGCCTCGGCCTTGTCGGCGGCGGGCACCGAGTCCTCGAGGTCGAGGATCAGCGCGTCGGCACCGGAGGCGACACCCTTGTCGGCCCAGGCGGCCTTGTGGCCGGGAATGAAGAGCATCGAACGGTACGGTTTCATCGTGGTTCTCCCTTGGCAGCAGCCCTGTCGGTACGACAAAATATAATATATGAAGTATCAACCCTGCGTAGCGATGCCTGCGGACGGACCGTCCGAGAAGATAAGGCCCGTGTCCACGGGCTCTCCGGCGGAGGTCAACCGTCCGTCGGCTGCCATCGCATAGGCGTGCACGCGAGACGTTCCCGCGACCGTGAGCGCGTCGACGAGGAAGACCCGCTGCGACACCGAGTCCACCAGGACACGGCCGGGCATGGTCCCCATCGGGGCCGGGTAAGGCGAGCCGGGCAGCGGTGTCAGCGCGCCGTCGCCGGCGACCGAGAAGCCCGCGATGCCACCTGCCATGGATTCGGCCAGGTACATGCGCCTGCCGTCCGAGGTGAACATCGCGCCGTGCGGCAGCGGCATCAGGCCTGTGCGGAACGGTGACCCGGGAACCGGATTCAGGTGGCCGTCGGCCCCGATCGCGAAGGCCGAGATGTCGCCCTGGGCCTCATTGCTGGTGTAGAGGAAACGGCCGTCCGGGGTGACGCCGGGAATGGTCGACATGAGACCCGCGGCTGCCGAATCCACCAGCGTCAACGCACCGTCCGGGCCGATCGCGAAACTGAACACTGTCGCCTCGAGCCAGCCGACCGCGAACAGGAATCGCCCGTCGGGGGTGATGGCGGGCATGCTGAGGCCGCTCACTCCCGGAATCCGCGCCGGAGCGGCGCCGGTCGGTTCCAGGGCGCCCGATGCGGCGATGCGATAGGAACGGATCTCGTTGGTCACGGCGCCGGTGGTGACGAACAGCGTCCGGCCGTCGGGCGACGGCAGCACTCCGACGCCCGGCCCGCCGAGGTCGAGGTGCGCGCCGGGAACCGGGCTGAGCGTGCCGTTCGCGGCGAGCGCGTATCCCTCGACGGTGCCCGAAACCGTGTTGATCGCATACACTTTCCGCCCGTCGGAGGTGACCGACAGCGACAAACCGCCGGTCCCGGCGGGGAACGGGGACCCGGCCACCCGCGCCAGGGCGCCCGCCCGATCGAGACCGAGCACACTGATGTTCGACGAGCCTGCGCCGCCGATCACCAAGAACCTGACACCCGGGTCGGCGGCCGAGACGGGCGTATTCAGCCAGCCCGCCGAGGCGAGGAGAAACGCGGCTGCGAGCCCGGCGGCGGCCCGGCGTGAACGACGTGTGGTCCGGAACATCTGTACTACCTCCAACTGACCGGCGAGCACCGCTGCCCCCGACCGGATAAAACGCGCGCGGTATGCGCAGGAACGGAAATGGGCGTGAATGCCTCAGCGCTATTTCCAGATGTGACGGTAGGCAGCTCTCAGCGCTTTCCCTGTCCAGAAATCTGGACAGCCGAAAAGTCTCGGCTGCACCGTGTTCGCGAGCGGATCCGGACAGCAGAAAAGGCCCTCCCGGCCGGAAATCGGAAGAGCCTTTTCGGAATTCGATCAGTACAGCGTGTACCCGCCGTCGATCGGAATGGTCGTGCCGGTGACGAACGAGGCCGCGTCCGACAGCAGCCACATGGCCGCTTCGGCGTGCTCGACCGGCTCGCTGGCACGGCGCAGGGCGTGTGTGGCCGCGACGGTGTCGGCGTAGGAGGGGTTCTTCTCGAGGTACTCGAGGTACATCGGGGTCTTGGCGGTCGAGGGGCCGATGCCGTTGACCCGAATACCCACCTCGCCGTATTCCGCGGCCGCGGCCTTGGTCAGGCCGGCCAGTGCGTGCTTGGAGGCGCTGTATTCGGCGGCCATCGGAATGTAGATGAACGAGCCGACCGAGGCGGTGTTGACGATCGAACCGCCACCGGTCTCGATCATGGCCGGAATCTCGTGCTTCATGCACAGGAACGCACCGGTGACATTGATCCGGAACACCCGCTCGAATTCCTCGCGGCTGATGTCGACCAGTTTCTTGCCGTTGTTGGGCACCCCGGCGTTGTTGAAGGCGCCGTCGAGCCGGCCGTACGCCGACACCGCGGCATCGACCATCGCCTTCACCTGGTCCTCGTCGGTGATGTCGACGGTCACGAACTGCGCGGCGTAGCCTTCGGCCGTCAGCTTCTCCGCCAGCGCCTCCCCCGCTTCGGTGGCGACGTCGGCGATGGTGACCTTTGCGCCGTTCTCGGCGAAGAGGCGCGCGGCCGCCTCACCGATACCGCTCGCGCCGCCCGTCACAATGATCGAGCGTCCGTCGATTCCAGCCATGGATCTATCTCCTGTTGTCTTGCTCGGCGATGGAAAAGTTCTGTGCGGGAATCAGTTACCGAATCCCGCGGTGTCGCTGGGCGCGCTGTCGAGCACCAGCGTCTTGGTCTCCAGGAACGACCGCAGGCCCTCGGAGCCGCCCTCCCTGCCGATACCCGACATCTTGAAACCGCCGAAGGCGATGGAGAAGTCGGTGCGCGGGCCGTTGTGCCCCACCGTGCCGGTGCGCAGGGACCGGGCCACGCGGTAGGCGCGATCGGCCTCTGTGGTGAAGACCGCGGCGTTGAGCCCGTAGGGGCTGTCGTCGGCCAGGGCCACCGCGTGGTCCTCGTTCTCGGCCGGGACGACGACCAGCACCGGGCCGAAGATCTCCTCTGTCGCGATCACCGAGGAGTTGTCGACGTTCGCGAAGACGGTGGGCTCGACGAAGAAGCCGCGGTCCAGCCCGGCGGGGCGGCCGCCGCCGGTGACGAGCCGGGCGCCGCCCGCGGTTCCGGCGGCGATGTAGTCCTCCACGCGTTCGCGCTGACGGGCCGAGGCGAGTGGGCCCATCTGCACGGTTTCGTCGAACGGGTCGCCGACCTTCACCGCGGACATGGCGGCGCCGAGCGCCTCGGCGAGTTCGTCGTGCCGATGCTCGCTGACGATGACGCGGGTCAGGCTGTGACAGACCTGCCCGGCGAGATAGCTGATCCCGCCCGCGAGGACCTTGGCCGCGGTGCCGATGTCGTAGTCGTCGAGCACCAGCGCGGGCGACTTGCCACCCAGTTCGAGAGTGCAGCGGGCCATCCGGTCGGCGCAGATCGCGCCGATGGTCCGTCCGGCTGCCGTCGAACCGGTGAAGGTCACCTTGTCCACGCCCGGGTTGCGCACCAGCGACTCCGACACCCGGCGATCGGCGGTCACCACATTGAGCACCCCCGGCGGCAACCCGACCGCGTCGCAGATCTCGGCGAACAGGTAGGCCGAGGTGGGTGCCTCCTGCGGGGGCTTGAGCACTACCGTGCATCCGGCGAGCAGGGCGGGCGCGCACTTGTAGGCCATGAGCCCGGCGGGACCGTTCCACGGCACGATCGCCGCGACGACACCCACCGGTTCGCGGATCAGCAGACCCGCCCCGCCGGACATGGGGGTGTGCTCCTCACGGAAGGCGAAGGTCTCGGCCAGATCGGCGTAGGCGTTGAACGCCCCGGACAGGAACAGCGGGAGCCGGGTCTTGGCCAGCGAGTAGACGATGCCCGACTCGATCGACCACAACCGGGCGAAGTCGTCGCCACGACGGGTCAGCTCGGCGGCGATCGCACGCAGGTAGCCCGCGCGTTCGGCGGGCGAGAGCCGCGGCCACGGCCCGTTGTCGAAAGCCCGGCGGGCCGCCGCGACCGCAGCGTCGACGTCGTCGGTGCTCGCGGCGCCGACGGTGGTCACGAGCTCTTCGGTACCGCAGTTGAGCACGTCGAAGGTCTGCGGTGACGACACCGGCACCCAGCGGCCGCCGATGTAGGACGCCTCCGGGTGCGCGGGCAGTACCCCGATCTCGACCGACTTCGTCATGGAAAGTTCCTCTCACACTGTGACGCAAGCTACGCCACGACAATGTGTACTATATAAAATATTCTCACGCCAGCTTCGCGAGCCCGCCCGACCCGATGAGTGGGCTGCGACGGCCCGGTTTCTCTCGCCTCAGCCGACCGGGCTCGGCCTGCCACGCCGGGCGGCGACGATGTACTCGAACAGGCACACCAGCACGTCCTTGCACGACTGCCGGTCGCGGGCGTCGCAGAACAGCACCGGCACGTGCGGCGGCAACGACAACGCAGCGCCGATCTCCGCGGACGCGTACCGGTCGGCCCCGTCGAAGCAGTTCACCGCCACCACGAACGGGATGCGGCGGGACTCGAAATAGTCCACGGCGGCGAAACAGTCGGCCAGCCGCCGCGTGTCGACGAGGACCACCGCGCCCAGCGCACCGCGGGAGAGTTCGGGCCACAGGAACCAGAACCGGTCCTGGCCGGGCGTGCCGAACAGGTACAGGATCACCCGGGGATCGATGGTGATGCGGCCGAAGTCCAGCGCGACCGTGGTGGTGCGCTTGCCCTCGATCCCGCGCAGGTCGTCGACCGAGGTGCTCAGCTCGGTGAGCTGTTCCTCGGTGCGCAGCGGCGTGATCTCGCTGATCGCGCCGACCAGCGTGGTCTTGCCCACCCCGAAACCGCCTGCGACGAGTACCTTCACCGCCAGTTCTTGAGTGTGGGCGACGGCGCCGTTGCCGTCAGAGTCTACGAATGCCATCCAGTACCGCCTGCAGAAGTTCGGGATCGGGGCCGACGTCGGCCTTCGGTGGCGACCGGAAGATCACATATCCGGCCGAGATGAGATCGCCGACGAGCACCTTCACCGTGATCAGCAACAGATTCATATGGGCCGCGATCTCGGCGATCGACAACGGCCGGTTGCGGCACAACCGGAAGATCTCGGCGTACTCGCGGTCGAGGCTGTTCACCTCGCCTTCGTAGCCCACCGAGATGACGAGCGTGAGGATGTCGAGATCGGCCACGTCTCGGCCGGCTCGGCCGCGGGTGAGCGCGAAGGGACGGACCAAGGGGCCGGGATCGTCCTCGTAGCCCCATTCCTCCTCGGGTTCGCCGTTCACAGCAGCGGCGTTCTCGACGTTCGCGGGGCGGCGGACAGCTGGTCGCGGACCTGGCCGACGATCACATTCATCTCGTAGGCGATCAGTCCCAGATCGGCGTCGATATCGGCAAGCAACGCCAGACAGGCGCCGTGACCGGCCTCGGTGACGAGCAGGTAGCCGAGTTCGAGTTCGATGACGGTCTGGTGCAGGCCGCCCTTGGCGAATCGCGTGCCCACCCCGCGTGCGAGGCTGTGCAGCGCCGACGCCATGGCGGCCAGGTGCTCGACGTCCTCGCGATCGATCCCGTCCGAGCCGGCCAGCGCCAGTCCGTCCGCGGACAGCACCACCGCGCATTCCGCGCCGGAGGTGCTGTTCACCAGGTTGGTGAGCAGCCAGTCGAGGGCCCCCGCGGGCGCGTGGCGAACCATCATGTCGTCGTTCATGTGCGGACCGTTCTTCACTGGTGCGGATGGGTGGAGCGGGCGCGGCGGGTCCCGCGTTGCAGTGCGGACATGGCCGAGCGCACCGCGTCGGGCGCCCGGCCACGGATCGGCGGCGGGGGCGCGACCTGATCGATCGCGGATTCGTCCGCGTCGACGCGTAGTTCGGGTGAGAGGTGACTGAGCCGGTCGCGCCGCGGCAGCGCGGGACGAGTGTCGGCGGCGATCGGATGACCGGCCACCGATACCGGCCGATGGCCGTTGCGACCGGTGTGCACTGCGTGTGGCTCCGCGAGTTCGGCCATTGCCCGGGCGGATTCGATCGGTTCCGGCAGCGCGACCCCGGCGATGCCGTCGGGGCGCGATACCCCGAACACCCCGGGCACTCGCTGGACGGGACGCCGCGCGGCCACGGGTTCCATTGCGGCCGTGATGTTCTCGTCGCCGCGTTCGAGCATCGCCCACGGCAGCAACACGATCGCCCGCACCCCACCGTAAGCCGACTCCTGCAGTGTCACCGTGATCCGGTGCCGGTCGGCCAGCCGACTGACCACGAACAGGCCCAGGTGCCGGTGTCCGGCCAGCGCCATCTCGTGGAACTGCGGCGGCTGCTCGAGCAGGGCGTTGAACCGCGCCCGTTCCTCGAGATCGATGCCGATACCCTGATCGTCGATCTCGACGACCACGCCCTTGCCGACGGCGGCGCCGTGCACCGACACCGCGGAATCCGGCGGGGAGAAGGCGGTGGCGTTGTCGACCAGTTCAGCCAGCAGATGGATGACGTCGGCCACAGCCGTGCCGGTGACGCTCACCGCGGGCAGCCGCACCGCGTTGACCCGGGCATAGCCCTCGGTCTCCGAGACCGCACTGCGCACGATGTCCTCGAGCGCGACCGGATTGCGCCAGCGCCTGCCCGGCCTGCGGCCGCCCAGGATGAGCAGGTTCTCGGCGTTGCGACGCGCGCGGGTGGCCAGGTGGTCGAGCTGGAAGAGCAGTTCGAGATTCTCCGGATCGTCCTGGCGGGCCTCGGCGACATCGAGGATGTCGAGCTGACGACGCACCAGGGCCTGGCTGCGGAAGGCGATGTCGAGGAAGACCTTGTTGAAGCCGTCGCGGGTCCGCGCCTCCTCGGCGGCAGTGGCCATGGCGGTGCGCTGGGCCAACGAGAACGCCTCGGCCAGTTGACCGATCTCGTCGTGACCCCGGTCGGCGACCGCGGTCTCGGCCTCGACGTCGACCTGTTCGCCGTCGTGGATGCGGGCGATGATCGCGGGCAGCCGGTCCCGGGCCAGGACCAGCCCGGCGGAACGCAGGGCCTGCAACCGGCGGACCAGGCGCCGGGCCAGGACCAGCGAGACACTCAGCGCGGCCAGGGTGACGACCAGCATGATCGCGGTGGCGATGCCGAGCCGCCAGAGCATGGTGTCGGCGGCAGCGGCAGTCAGATCGACGGTGACCCGGAACTGATCGCGGACCACAGCCATCATGCGCGTCGCGACCGCCTTCTCCGCGGCGGACCACTCCTCCTCCGGTGTCGACATCTCGCCGCGTTCGGCCGTCTCGTTCTCCGCGACTTCGGCCACCCGCCAGTCGGGCCCGGTGGTCATGGCGCGCAGGCTCGCCCGCACTCCCGCCGGGAGCAGCGCATCCACCGCCGTCAACTGGTCACGGTAGACGCCGATCGCCTCTCCGAGAGTGCGCCGCTCGGCCGGCGCTCGCATGCCGCGCGCCAATCCGGCGGACACCAGGCCGACCACACGGGCATGACTCTCGGCCACCTGCAACAACGCCAGCGAGTTCAGTTCGGCGTCCATCGTGGTCATGTCCGAGGACTTTTTCCGGGCGCCGTCGCGGCCCGCGCCGAGCAACGCGGCGACGAGATCGCTGTAGTAGCGGTCGATATCGCCGGTGGCGGCGCGGCCGCTGTCCACCGACTCCCGAATCGTGGTGATCCGCCCGATCAGTTCCGCCAGCGCCTGCACAGATTCCGCGCCTGCGTCCGCATCCATGTTCTTGGCGGTGGCGGCGATGCGAGTGGTCTCCTGGATGGCGCGATCGGTGTCGTCGCGTCCGGCGCGCAACCCGGCCGCGCTCGCGGGAGACCGGTCGACGGCGGTCAGGCTGGCCAGGCGCTCGGACTGCACCGCGGTGACGAACCGCAGCAGCGGGTCGATCACCCCGCTGCGATAGTCCGCCCACTCCTTGACCTCCTGGGCACGGATCGCGACCAGGCTCACCGCGACCACACCGGTGCCGAACAGCACCATGGACGGGATGAGCGCGATGGCCAGCACGCGGGTCCGCACACTGGCACCGAAGCGCGCACGCAGACCACGGGGGCGTTCTGGCCGGTGGTCGTCCGCGCTCGGATCCGGTGTCGCCGTTGGCACTTGCGGTTCTCCTCGGTGCAGGGCGGCTCGCAGAGCCGGTCGGTGTAGATACCCGGTAGCAGGCCCGGCCCGCCCCGGTCGTTGGTTATCGGGGAGTGAGGTAAGCCGACGGGCCGTCGTGGAAGATCACGCCGGTGTCGGCAGAAGGCCTGCCGGAGGCGGTGACGCCGCCGACGGCGTCGATGTCGTAGGTGTGCACGCGCGCACTGCCTTGCACGGTGAGCGTGTCGATCACGTACAGCTGTCGTTCGCCCGGTCCGAGCACCACGCGGCCGGGCAAGGCGCCTGCCGGAGCGGGGTAGGGCGAGCCGGGCAGCGCACGCAGCGCTCCGTCGGCGCCGATGCCGAAGCCGTCGATCTCTCCCCCACCGGAGGCGGGCAGATACATGCGTCGCGAGTCGGCGGTGATCGCGGTGCCGTGCGGGGTGCCGCCGGTCGGGTACGGCGAACCGGGCGCGGGTGAAAGCCTGCCGTCGCGGGCTATCACATAGCCGGAGACATTGTCGGTGCCTTCGTTGCTGATGTAGAGAAAGCGCCCATCCGGGGTGACGGTGGGCAACGCGGGACGTTCACCGGTGGCCAGCGGGGCACCCAGCGGGGACAGCGAGGCATCGGGCCCGATCGAGAAGGCGGCGACGGTGCCCGCGACGAAACTGCTGACGAACAGCGTGCGCGCGTCGGGAGTCAGGACCGGCAGGCTCAGCGCGCTCATCCCTTCCACCCGGGTGGGCGGCGCGCCCGTGGGTACCAGCAGTCCGTCGGCGGTGATGTCGAAGGAGCGCACCTCGTTGGCGACGCCGCCGATGGTGGCGAACAGCCGCCTGCCGTCGGGCGTGATCGTCACACCGATCACCGGTTCACCGAACGCCTTACGACTGCCCGCGATCTCGCGCAGCGATCCGTCGGCCCCCAGGTCGTAGCCGATGATCGAGCCCGACACCACGTGTCCGGTGTAGACCCGGCGACCGTCGGGGGTGATCTCGAGGGTGAGCGATCCGGTGTCACTGGCGAACGGCGCCCCCGGGACCTGGCTCAGACCACCGTCGGCCGCCACACGCAGAACGCCGATGTTCGATGATCCGGTGCCTGCGACGAGGAGGTACCTCGGCATCTCCGAGGCGGGATCCGCGTGGGCGAGAGTCGGCAGCCAGCTCAGCGCCAGGGCGGCCGAGAGCGCCAGGACGACGCGGCGCGAAGGGGTGACAGTGTCGACGAACATCTTCGGGCAGTACCTCCATGTACTTCGAGCGGACGAACATCGCTCGGCACATGCACAATATAGTATGCGTCACATCGCGGGTAGCTTCCGGACCGAATTGGACCCAGAAGTATAAAAGCCTCTGAACTGCCCCAATTCTCGGTGTGGTTCATCATGATCGATCACAGCTCAGAGCATTAGCCATATTTAATATGGGATTCTCCCTCCTGGTGTGCACTCGGCACACCAGAGCTCGACGAGGAGATCCGCCGATGCCCAGGCCGTTCCGCGGGAACCGCGGCGCCATGACAACTCTGCTCACCGTCCTGCTGTGCGCCATAGGCGCAGTGGGACCCGCCGCCCCCGCCTCGGCAGCACCCGCGCGGCCGCGGTTTCTGATCACCGCGGGCACCGCGTCGCTGGGGATCAGCGTGCTGCGGGTCGAGCGCGACACCACGCTCACCCCGGTGCCGGGCAGTCCGTTCCCGACCGGTTTCGGCGTGCTGTCGCTGGTCGCCTCGGCCGACGGTCGCACGGTGTACGTACCGCATGCCGGCGATTTCGGCGTCTCGGGCTACCGGCTCGACGACAACGGCGCCCTGACCCCCATTCCGGGCGCGGCGGTCACCGTCGGCGGGCCGCCCACTTCGGCCCGCCTCTCCCCCGACGGCACGGTCCTGTTCGTCGTCGTAGGCGGCGCGCCGGGGCATGTCGAATCGTTCACAGTCGCGCCGTCCGGCGCGCTCACCCCGACCGGCGCGTCGCGGGTCGCTGTCGAGGGACTCAGCGCGGTGGGCATGGCCGGCGTCGACCCCAGCGGCCGATTCCTGCGCGTGGCCACCTACATCGGCGACACCGTGTCCAGCTACGCCGTCGGCGCGGGCGCCACCCTGACCCCACTCGGCACACAGACGGTGCGGTTCGGCCCGGTCGCGCCGGGCTACACCCCCGACGGCCGGTTCCTGTATGTCAGCAACGAATTCGGTTTCGACGTGTCCGGATACGCGATCGCCGACGACGGCCGCCTCACCCCGACCCCTGGCTCCCCGTACCCGACCGGCGGCGTGCCGCACGGCGCCGTGGCGAGCGCGGACGGTAGCCGCATGTACGTGCCCAACGCGGTGGGCTCATCGATCGCCGGTTTCGCCGTCGGCGCCGACGGCGCCTTGACCCCGCTGCCAGGCTCGCCGTACCCGGCGCCCGCGGGCACGATGCCGGGTCAGGTCGCCCTCGATCCCGACGGGCGGCACCTCTACCTGGTGGACGTGCTCACCGCCCAGATCACCACCCGGGTGCACACGTACACGATCGGCCCCGACGGCGCCCTCACCCACACCGGTCGCGACCCGGTCGACACCGGTGTGTTCATGTCGGACGGACCGGTCGCCGTCCTGACCCGCTGACCCGCACCGACGACGAACGGCGGCGCGCACCGGGCCGGTGGGCGCCGCCGCTGCCGCATGCCGTCGGTCTAGGCGGTGTTCTTCTGCTCCTCCGACCACATGCCCTGCCGCTCCAGCATGGCGATGAGTTCGTCCGCGCCGGACATGATGTGGTCGCGCATGAGTGTGGCGGCCGTCTTCACGCGCCGCTTCTGCAGCGCCTCGAGGATGGCCGGATGGAAATGCAGGGTCTCGTTGGCGTGGCCCTCGATATTGCCGTAGAAGCGGTTCGGCAGCTGCTTGACGATCGAGCCGAGCAACATGGCCAGCCTGCGCGAATCGGCGGCCAGATTGATGGTGCGGTGGAATTCGTGGCCCAGCGCGACGATCCGCTCGGGATCGTTGTCCCCGGCCATGACGCGTTGCTGCTCGGCCACGACCTCGGCGAGGTGGTCGAGCTGACGCTGGGTGATGGATTTGGCCGCGCGCCCGGCCAATTCGCCAGCGAGGGTGGCCTGGGCCCAGAACAGATCGCGCACGTCCTGCCTGCTGAACGCCGCGACCATGAATCCGCGCCGGGGCACCAGTTCGACGAATCCCTCACCGCTGAGGAGCAACAACCCTTCGCGAACCGGGGTGTTGGAGACACCCACCGCCTCGGCGATCGGTTCGGTGCGCAGGAATTCGCCGGTGCGGACCCGACCGGAGATGATGAGTTCGCGCACGTAGGTCGCCACGTCCTCGGAAAGCTGCTGACGCTGGGAGTTCATGCGGCGAGGCAGCCCCTGCGCAGTCGATTCCATGGGGATTCGATCCTTTCCGTTCGGCCGATCTATGCATTATGCCTCACGTATTACCGAGCAGATGGCACCGGCGAACCGATGACCACACCGCACCCCGGAAGCGGCGGCGGCCGCAACGAGGCCGTTCCCGGAGCGGTCGGCGCCACCCACGACCGCAAATGATATATTATGCTTGATATGGCCACGAACAATGGAGTTGGTGGCCGCCCAATCGCTCTCTCGCCGACCTCGCGAAGGGTTCGCGGACATGAACGTGCTGATCGAGATGACGGCCCTGTGCCTGACCAGACCCGCGCGCGACGCCGGTGCGGAGGCCGCGGCCGCGTGGTACGCGGCCAAGGCCCGTCTGCACGACCATCTCGCCGGATCGGGCGGGCCCGACAGCGCCCTGGAACGGCAGCTCGCCGACTCCGCCCGCCGGCGAGCCCGGCAGCTGGCGGGTACCTGACACCCTGCAGAGCGCCCCAGGAGACGACAGTGCGCGAGTTCCCCCTGATCCTGCCCCCGCCGCTGGCCGAGTCCTGGGCGTGGCAGCGCCACGCCACCTGCCGCGCCTACGATGTCGACGTCTTCTACGACAACGGCAACGAACCACGCAAAGTCCTGCTGGCCAAGCAGATCTGCCAGGGCTGCCCGGTTCTGACCCATTGCCGCGACTACGCGGTCGAAGCCAACGAGCCACACGGCATCTGGGGCGGGATGACCCCACGGGAACGCAACCGCTACCGCTGGCTCAACTATCGGCCCCGCCGACCGGACCTCCCGGTCAGCGCAACGCCCGACGCCTGACCCTCGCTGCGCGGGTCACCCGCCACACCCGCCGCCGACTTTTACGGTCGCGACGCGACCCTGTTCGAGCGTTCGTCGCCGAGCTCGACGGCGACAGCGCGACCCGCGCGCGCTCGCCGGAGATGACGAGGCCGCCCGTGCGGTAGCGGTGGGCCGTCCCCCGGGCATCGGCCGCCGGTTCGATGCCCGGCTGCGTCCGCTGGCCTCACCGCGAGCGGAGCTGCTGCTGTTCACCGCACTGCGCCACACGGGTCGCGCTGCCGAGGCCAACCGACTGGAGGCGTCGATCCTCCGGCGCTGCAAGCGATCCGGTCTGGTACGGCTCCCGCTCGACGAACCCGCCGGACCCGATCGCCGAACTGAACCGCACCCCGGGCGCTCGTCCCGTCTTTTCCGCGGGGCACGCTGCGGCGACATCGCGGCCGGGCACGGTGTGCGGACCCGGCCGGTGCATCCTCTGTTGTCGGGATCCACCGGCTCGGATTGCCGTACGGTCGGGCTCATTACGGTGTCGCGATGATCGCGATCCGTTCAGGAGCTGGTGGATATCAGCGCGCCGGTTCCGTCGCTCCGTCTCGCGGCGCGATTCCGGCCTGCCCCGGAGCCGGAACCGCCGGCGCGGCTGTTGCACCGGAATCCCGGGTTCCGGCCTGCGGCACCAGCAGGACGATGACGGCGGCGAGGATCGCCGGGACCGCGAAGGCGTAGTAGTTCCACTGGGTGCTCAGCGCCGAACCGAGTATCCAGCCGCCCATCATCGGCCCCAGGATGGATCCGGTGCGCCCGAGCCCCATCGCCGCGCCGACGGCTGAGCCGCGGCATGTGGCCGGGAAGTAGGCGGCGATGTATCCGTAGGTGAGGGAGCTGCTGCCGATGGAGCCGAGGCCCGCACCGGCCACGGCCGCCATGAGCACGGCCGTGTCGGCCTTGCGGCTCAGTACCAGCAGCGAGACCGCTCCGATCAGGAAGAACGGCACCAGGATTCGCTTGGATCCGAAGCGGTCGGCAAGCAGCGAACCACCGAGCATGCCCGCCACCGCGCCGACCTGCAGCACCAGCAGGAACTGCAGCGAGGAGCCCAGCGCGTAGCCTGCCTGTCGCATCAGATGCGGCAGCCAGGTGTTGAGGCCGTAGCCGATGAGCTGGGCGCAGAAGCAGACCAGGACGAACAGCGCGAGAGCGGGCAGGTAGCGGGCGGTGAGCAGTTCCCGGAACCCCGCGGCCGGCCGCTCGGCGGGTCCGGCCGCGCGGGCGCCCAGGTCGGCCCGCGCCGCCCCCAGATCGAGGCCGTAGGCGCCGGCCAGCTCGCGAGCCTCGTCGTCGCGGCCGCGGGCAAGCAGATAGTTGACCGACTCCGGCAGCCAGAAGTACATGACCGGCAGCACGATCACGCACAGCGCGCCGACGCCGTAGAGAACGCGCCAGCCGTGGTCGGGCAGCAGCGCGATGGCGACCAGAGCGGCGACGATGCCGCCGACCGAGTAGCCGGTCAAGGTCAGGCCGTTGTAGATCTGCCTGCGGTCGCGCGGTGCGTACTCCATGGTCAGCGCGACCGCCGAGGGGACGACGCCGCCGAGCCCGATGCCGGTGATGAACCGTGCGGCGCCGAGGAATTCGGGTGAGGTGGCCAGCGCGCAGATCGCACAGCCCAGCGAGAACCACGCCACGCCGATCATCATGATCCGCCGCCGCCCGATTCGGTCGGTGAGCGGACCGGCGACCAGGAAGCCGACCATGAGGCCGAACAGCGTCCAGCTGCCGATCAGGCCGGCGGTCGCGGTCGTCATCCCCCAGCCGGGCTCCTCGAGCAGACTGGGCACGGTCGCGCCGTAGACGATCAGATCGTAGCCGTCGGCCACGATGGTCAGGAAACAGAGCAACACCACGATCAGACCACTGCGTGGGTGCCGGACAGTACGGCTCATGCCGTCCTCCTCGGGGAAATGCGCGACGTTGGTTCGGGACCACACCGCAACCGCGCAGCGACCGGAAACTCCTGATACCTCTCAGGCGGTCGTGCGATCCGGCTCACAATAACGCACAATATATGATGCTGAGTACATTCCGGGAGAATTCGCCGCCAGGCCGGGCATGACAGCGACGAAGGTGGCGCTCTCCCCGGGGACGCCAGCCTGCGCCTTATTTGCGCAGGTCAGGGTCTTTACATCACAACGAGACGCTGAGGAACGAAGAAAACCCCAGGTGAGCAAATCCCCAGTTCGCGTGCGTTCCCATCTTCGATGTGCCCCGCCGAGGCATTGAACCTGCGTCCATACGCGCCCGCCACGATTCGGGCGAGTGAGAGGGGCAGCGCAATCATGCCCGCGCGCACAGAGCGATCTCTAACCTACAGTGACCGACAGTGTCGGTTTACCATGCGGCGAGGCGTCCTCTCGGGTGAGGTATCCCCACATTTCGTCGATCATCGGCTGTAGCAACAGCGTTCCGAACTGGCGCACCATCAGTCCGATGATCTGGGTCGATTCCGGGCGGTTCGTCGACGCGAGACCCGACTCGCGCAATTTGACCACCTCGCTGCGGCTCAGCTCGGTGAGCCGCTCGAGCAACCGGCCCGAGCCTCGTGGATCCAGCACCGTCCGCCGGATGTAGTTCACCACCGACGGGTGCGTCTCGAGCATCCGCCGCACCGATTCGTCACGGCGCGCGGCGACCTCGGCAGGTGTACCCACGTCGGGAACTGCCGCGATCGCCAGAGCGTAATAGTCGACAACCAGTTGCTCCACGGCCGCGCGCAGCCCGTCCTTGGTTTTGAAGTGGTGTTGCACCAGCCCCACCGTCACCCCGGCCGCTGTGGCGACGCCGCGCATCGAGACCCGGTCCTCACCGTGTTCGGCATACAGGTCGAGCGCGGCGTTGCGGATTCGGGCCTTCGCGGTGAGGTCCTCGTCACTGGCGCGGGGGTCGATCACGGTTATCTCCTCCTGTCGCCAGGAAGCATACACTTCACCCAAAAGACTTTACATTCACACCGGATGCCATACAGTCGTATAGCGAGAGAGGAGTTGTGTATGCCACAGCACAAGGCGCTGCACGGGGTGCGTCTGGTGTCCCTCGCCGTCAACCTGCCGGGGCCGATCGCCGCAGCGCGATTGCAGGCCATGGGCGCGACGGTCACCAAGATCGAGCCCCCGGCCGGCGACCCACTACGCACGGTCGCCCCCCGCTGGTACGACGAGCTCAGCGCCGGACAGGAAGTACTGCCGCTCGACCTCAAAGACCCCGAGGACCGAGCGGCGGCGGAGCGCGTCTTCGCGGACTCCGATCTCCTACTCACCGCGATGCGCCCGTCCGCGCTGGCCACACTCGAACTCGATGACTCGACCGCCAGACACCCCCACCTCTCCCATGTGGAGATCGTCGGTCACATCGGGACCGACGCAGAGCGGCCCGGCCACGACCTGACTTACCAGGCCGCATTCGGCACTCTCCAGCCGCCGGCGATGCCGACCGTTCCCGTTGTCGACCTGCTCGGGGCCGAGCGTGCCGTTTCGGCGGCGTTGATCGCGCTGCGACTGGCTGCCGAGTCGGGTGCGGGACACCACGAGCACGTGGTCCTGGAAAGGGCTGCCGCCGATGCGGGCGCGGCGGTGCGACATGGGCTCATGGGCGCGGGCGCGCCGCTCGGCGGGGCACACCCCGGCTACGGGATCTACGCCAGCTCCGACGGACACGTCGCCCTGGCCGCGCTGGAACCGCATTTCTGGTCGCGCGCTCGCGCGGCGTTCGGCGTGGGCGGAACCGAACACGAACTGGCCGAGGTCTTTCTGACCCGCCCCACCCGCGAGTGGGAACAGCTCGCGGCTCACCTCGACATCCCCCTGGCCGGAATCCGCCATCAAGCGCAAGGAGACAGAAATGAGCAGTAGGGAAGCCGTCATCGTCGGCGCGGTACGCACACCGGTCGGCCGCCGCGGCGGCAAGCTCAGCCGGTGGCACCCCGTGGATCTCCTGGGGCACACGCTGCGAGAGTTGGTCGCCAGGTCCGGCGTCGATCCGTCGGCAATCGAGGACGTCATCACCGGCTGCGTTTTTCAACACGACGCACAGTCGGGCAATCTCGGACGGCACGCAGTACTCGCGGCGGGGTTTCCCGAGTCCGTGCCCGCCGTGACGATCGACCGGCAATGCGGTTCTGGACAACAGGCCGTGAGCTTCGCCGCCCAGGCGGTGATGGCGGGTTCGCACGACCTGGTGATCGCATGCGGTGTCGAGTCCATGTCGCGGGTGCCGATGCCCGCATCGTTCCAACCCGGCGCCCCGTTGGGCCCGCAGTACAGCCCGCGGGAACTCGACCGCTACGAGGGCCGCCTGATGGCGCAGGGACCGTCGTCGGAACTGATGAACGAGAAGTTCGATCTCAGCCGTGAAGCGCTGGACGCGTACAGTGCCCGAAGCCACACCCGAGCGCTGGCCGCGACGGCAGCCGGGAAGTTTCGGGACCAGATGATTTCGATCGCTGCCGACCCCACCGACCCGAACGGTCCGACCATCGAGGCGGACGAAGGTATTCGGGCACACGTCGACCTCGACAAGATGGCGGGGTTGCCGCCGGTGTTCTGCGCCGACGGACGGACCACCGCCGCGAACTCGTCACAGCTGAGCGATGGAGCCGCAGCCCTGCTGATCGCCGACCGCGAGTACGCCGAGCGCCACGGTCTCACCCCGCGCGCCCGATTCCGCGCGCTCTCGGTGGCCGCGGCAGACCCCGTCCTGCAGTTCAGCGCCGTCCTCGACGCCACCCACCGAGCGCTGCACCGCAGCGGTCTGGCCGTGGCGGACATCGACCTGTTCGAAGTCAACGAGGCCTTCGCCGGTGTGCCACTGATGTTCCAGCGGGAGTTCGGAGTTCCCGACCACAAGCTCAACGTCAACGGCGGCTCGATCGCCATCGGCCACCCGCTGGGTTCGACCGGCGCCCGAATGCTCACCGACTTGCTGACCGAACTCGAACGAACAGGCAAGCGGCTCGGCCTTCAGACGATCTGCGAAGCCACCGGAACCGCGAATACCACCATCATCGAACGCATCTGAGGAAGCCATGACCTACGAGATCGTCAGCGGACTGCCATCCACGCACGGTGACCATTACCAGCTCAACACCACAACCCTCATCCGGCACGCGGCGCGCACCTATCCCGAACAGGAGATCGTGTTCCGTACCTCAGCCGGAGGGTGGGACCGATACAGCTACCTCGACGCGTACCGCCGCATCGGGCAGGCCGCAAACGTCTTGCGCAAGCTCGGTGTCGGGCCCGCGGACGTGGTCGGAATTCTCGATTGGAACAGCAAGCGGCACTTCGAGCTGTACTGGGCAATTCCTGGCCTCGCGGCCGTGATGCTGCAGATGAACCTGCGACTGGGAGCCGACGACCTCGGCTATGTCACCGCGCACAGCAACGCGTCGGTCGTCCTGGTCGACGAGAGCTTGCTCCACGTCGCCGAAGCGATCGCGGAGCACGCATCCGATGTCCGCACCTGGGTGGTGATGTCAGATCGCCCGCTCGACGAGATCTCGACGTCGCTGCCGAATGTCCGCCATTTCGAAAGCTTGATGGCCACCGCGGAATTCGACATCGAGTGGCCGATGGTCGACGAGAACTCGGCCTACAGCGCGTGTTACACGACCGGCACGACGGGTCGTCCCAAAGGGGTGTACTACTCGCATCGCGGGATCTACTTGCACAGCATGGCGATGGCCGCCAGGCTGGCATTGAGCGCCGACGACGCGGCGATGCTGATCACGCCGATGTTTCATGGGCAGTCCTGGGGTCTACCGCAAGGCGCGGTCTATGCCGCTGCCAAGGTCGTGCTCCCCGGCCGGTATGTCGCCGAAGACACCTCAGTCCTCGTCGACGCGATGATCGCTGAGCAGGTCACGGTGGCCAACGGCGCTCCAGCGATCTTCCAGCCCATGCTCGACTACATCAAGACTCTCGACACCAAGCCCGACTTCCGCCGCGCCCGGCTGCTTTCCGGGGCGACCGAGCCTGCGTTGTCGCTGATGCGTGGGTTCCACGATCTCACCGGCGCCGACATCATCCACGCCTACGGCGCTACCGAGACGACCCCGCTTGTTACCGTCAACGCGGGGACCAAACCCACGCTGGGTGACACCCTCACCGACGAGCAGAAGTGGGATCTCAAGCGCTGCCAGGGCTTGCCGGTCACCGGGATCGACGTCAGGATCGTCGACGACGAAGGCAATGACTTGCCGCACGACGGCCACTCGGCGGGCGAGATTCTGTTTCGCGGACCGTGGATCATCGAGCGCTACTTCAAGCTCGACGACGATGCCGATCGGTTCATCGACGGGTGGTGGCGAAGCGGCGACGTCGGCACCATCGACGAACGGGGCTACCTCAAACTCACCGACCGCCTCAAAGATGTCATCAAAAGCGGCGGCGAATGGATCTCCTCCATCGACATGGAAAACGCCCTGCTGGCGCATCCGAAGATCGCCGAAGCTGCCGTCATCGGTGTGCCACACCCGAAGTGGCAAGAACGCCCCGTCGCCCTTGTCGTGACCGCCGACGGGCAGGAGCTCCCCCTCGCCGAGATCCACGACCTGCTCGCGAGCGCGTTCGCGAGGTGGCAACTGCCCGACACAGTCCTCTATCTAGACAGCCTGCCCCGCACCAGCGTCGGAAAACTGGACAAGAAGACCATGCGGGCCGCGCACAGCTCCCTCTACGGAGCGTCGCGATGACCACCGCCCAGGCACCCCTGCGTTCGAGCCGCGACGGTCACGTCGTCGTTCTCGAGATCAACCGGCCCGCTGCCCGCAACAGCCTGAACGAAGCCGTGCTCACCGCGCTGAATTCCGAACTCCATGCGATACGCCACGACGACTCGGTCCGTGCCGTCATCCTCACAGGTGCGCAGGGAACGTTCTGCGCGGGTGCCGACATCACCGCCTTCGACGCCATCAGAAATGATGGCCTGCTCGGGAACCGCGCCGCCACCGGTGGCGCCATCTGGGCCGAGCTCGGCCGGTTCCCGAAACCGGTGATCGCCGCGGTCGAGGGGCTGGCTCTCGGCGGTGGGTGCGAGTTGGCGCTGGCCTGTGATTTCGTCATAGCGGGTGAGTCCGCGAAGTTCGGCGTTCCGGAAGTCAAGCTCGGCGTGATACCCGGAGGTGGCGGCACGCAGCGGCTCATCCACGCCGCGGGCAAGCCCAAGGCGATGGCGATGCTGCTCACGGGCGAGCTCCGCTCCGCCGAGTGGGCATACCACGCGGGCATCATCGCCGAGATCGTTCCCGACGGCGACGCGCTTGCCGTCGCCACAGCGATGGCCACCCGGATCGCAGCGAATTCGCCGCTCGCTGTGGCGCTGGTCAAGGACGCCGCGGTGCAGGCCCTCGAAACCTCGTTGGCGCAAGGTCTCGAACACGAGAAGCGCAACTTCCACGTCGCCATCCATTCCGCTGACAGCCGCGAAGGACAAGCGGCATTTCTCGCCAAGCGCGCACCTGAATTCACCGGAAAGTAGATCCGCCATGAGTGAACTGTTTCCCACGTACCGATCTCCCTGGGAGACCGACGACCAGGCATTGCTGCGAGCACACGCCGCCGAGTTCTTCCGCAAGGAAGCCACACCCAACCAGGAGCGATGGGCAGCGCAACACCAGGTCGACCGCGAGTTCTGGACGAAAGCCGGCGCGGCGGGTCTACTGTGCCTCGACCTGCCCGAAGAGTACGGCGGAGGCGGCGGAAACTTCGGGCACGAAGCAATCGTCCAGCAGGAACTCGTCTACGCGCACGACACCGCGTTCGCGTTCTCCGTGCACTCGACGATCGTCGCGCACTACATCGCGACCTACGCCACCGAAGAACAGAAGCAGCGCTGGCTGCCGAAGTGCGCGAGCGGGGATAATGTCCTCGCCATCGCCATGACCGAGCCCGGCACGGGCTCGGACCTGCAGTCGGTGCGCACCACCGCGGTGCGCGACGGCGACGACTACGTGGTCAACGGGTCGAAGACGTTCATCTCCAACGCCTCGCATTGCGACCTGCTGGTCATCGTCGTCAAGACCGACCCGTCCCAAGGCGCCAAGGGCCTTTCGCTGCTCGTCGCGGAGACACAGGATCTGCCCGGGTTCGAGCGTGGCCGCGTGTTGCACAAGATAGGCCAGCATGGACAGGACACGCGCGAACTGTCTTTCGTCGATATGCGTGTACCCGCGGCCAACCTCCTCGGCGAAGTCGAAGGGCAGGGTTTCGTCCAACTGATGAATCAACTGCAACGCGAACGGCTGATCATCGGCATCGCCGGTGTCGCGATGGCCGAGGCCGCCGTCGCCGAGACGATCCGATACGCCAAGGAACGCCATGCCTTCGGACAGTCGGTCTTCAACTTTCAGAACACGAAATTCCTTCTGGCCGAGTGCAAGACAGAAGTGCTGGCCGGCAAAACACTGATGGACCACTGCATCCAGCGCCACATCGACGGCACACTCGATGCGACCACCGCGTCGATGGCGAAGCTGTGGGGTACCGACAAGCAGTGCGAGATCGTCGACCGCTGCCTGCAAGTCTTCGGCGGCTACGGCTACATCACGGAATACCCGATCGCCCAGATGTATGCCGCTGCGCGCGTCCAGAAGATCTACGGTGGCACCAACGAAATCATGAAAGAACTGATCTCACGGACTCTGTGATCCCATTTGGCGGCTCACCGGCACCTGGCACGCCCGATACCGCGTGAACCGTCGACGGGTAAAGAGCCGGCTTCGGTTTCAGACCAGCGCCGGTCGGCGTGGCAGGTTTTGAGCGTAGTACGCGGCTTCGTACTCGGCCGGGGTCAGGTAGTCCAGCCGGGAATGTAGGCGTGCGTTGTTGTACCAGTCGCACCATTCCATGAGGGCGAACTCGACCTCGATCACGGTCTTGAACCGGCCGATTCACCGAACGACGTATCTCGCCTCGACCCGGCGGGAAATCCGCCTCGACTGCCAGCTGGCCGGACACAATTCCCGGACGCCGCGAGATCCTCCAAGGAATGATGGGGTTGTGGCACTTGGCCTTCCCTGATGCCGACCACAATTACCGGTCGAGGAGGGTAACCACAGACTTGGTTTCGAGATACTCCTCGATTGCGTTCGGCCCGTTTTCACGTCCCCATCCGGACTGCTTGTAGCCACCGATCGGCATCTGCACTCCGCCGGCCCGATGGACGTTGATGCCGATGCGTCCGGCGCGGAGCCGACGGGCGACTCGATGGGCGAGGGCGACATCACGGGTCCAGACACTGCCGGCGAGTCCGTACTGGGTGTCGTTGGCGACAGCTATGGCGGTTTCGAGGTCGGTGTAGGGCATCGCCGCGAGTACCGGTCCGAAAACTTCGTCGCGGACGATCTCCATGGAAGGGGTCGCATCGGCGACCAGGGTGGGTTCGTAGTAGAAGCCTCGATCTCCGATCCGTTTGCCGCCAGTGACGACACGGGCGCCGTCAGCGGCGCTGCGGTCGACGAACCCGGCGACACGGTCGAGGTGTCGGCGGGACACCAGGGGCCCGAGCACCGTGTCGGGGTCGTTGCCGTAGCCGACCTTCATGTCCGCAGCCAGCTCGGCGATCACGTCGGTGAGTTCCGAGTAGATCGACCTGTGGACGAGGAGCCGTGTGCCGGATGTACATATTTGTCCGGAGTTCCAGAAGGCCCCCAGCGCAATGCCTGCTGCCGCCGCAGCGATGTCGGCGTCAGGCGCGACGATCACTGGTGATTTGCCGCCGAGTTCAAGCGAGACCTTTTTGAGGTTGCCGGTGGCCGCAACAACGATCTTGCGGCCGACCGCGGTCGAGCCGGTGAAGCTGATCTTGTCGACGTCTCGGTGTTCGGCCAGCGCCGCACCAGTTGCCGCGAAGCCGGTGACAACGTTGACCACTCCGGGCGGGACCCCGGCGTCGAGCAGTATCCCTCCCAGCACGAGTGCGGACAGCGGTGCTTCTTCCGATGGCTTCAGCACGCATGTGCACCCAGCCGCCAGAGCGGGTGCCAGTTTCATCGACATCGCGATCAGGGGCGCGTTCCACGGCACGATCATCGCGACCACACCGACCGGTTCTTTGTAGGTGGCGCCGTGCATTCGGCGGTCGGACGGGCCGATGTCGGTCGTGCTGCCGTAGATCTTGTCGGCCCAGCCCGCGTAATAGCGGAACTGGTTGGCGGCCTCGGTGACCATCAGCAGTGCTTGTGACATTGGCATCCCGACGTCGCGACTTTCGACAGCTGCCAGTTCGTTAGCGCGCTCAGCCATCAGATCCGCTGTCCGCCAGAGGATCATGCCGCGTTCGGCACCGGAAAGGCGGATCCAACGCTCGTCGTCGAATGCCCGCCGTGCGGCTCGCACGGCGTCGTCCACGTCTGTCGCCGCGGCCTCGGCTACCCGAGTGATCACCTGCTCGGTGCCGGGATCAATGACCTCGAAGTCACCGTGCTCGACAGCAGAAACCCACGCACCATCGATGAGCAGCTGCCTTGGACCGCCCCATGCCCATGCCACCTTGTTCGGTACGGTCACGGGTGCTCGTGGATGTGAGGCATCGGATGAGGGATCTTGGTTTCTGGCGGCGGGCCCTTTACCGCAGCTGAGTCACCGGCGACCAACTCGACCTCCAGCTCGCGCAGCTCGAGCTCGGTGCTTCCCGCATCGATCACTGCTGCCGGCGTTTTCACGCCGTCACCACGTGTTCGGCGGGACCGCGCAGCGAAGTGGCGCTGGTGATCTCCGCACCGCCCGCGCGCAGCTCGGCCCAGTCGGTCGGATCGTGGCTGATCCAGACGGTTGTTCCGGGCTGGGTGGCCAGTAGTTTGATCTTCTGCAAGGAGCTGTGCTTGTTCGGCCGGTCGACATCGAACGGCATGCCGATGGTCAGGTCGACGTTGTCCCACTTGTGCGCCGCGTCGCTGGTGAGCACGAGCGTGCTGTCGTCGGGCATGCGCAGTTTCAGACCGAGCGTGCCGGGGGTGTGCCCGTGCAGCGAGAGCAGGGTGATGCTGCCGTCACCGAAGAGGTCGTGGTCGTAGCCTGCGGGAACCTCGTTCCAGGCAATCTTCTGCGCCGCCGCGATGTCGTCCTCCCGGAAGAAGGCCGCGTCGAGGTTCGAGGGCGTCTTGGCGTAACGCAGTTCACCGGCGCCGATGAAGCCCTGCGCGTGCGGGAAGAGATCGAGTCCGCCGGTGTGGTCGAAGTGCATATGCGACAACACGACCCGGCGGACATCGCGGGTGGTGTAGCCGATGGCTTCGATCTGGCGGTCGAGCCGGTACTCCTCGGGAAAGTCGATCCGGAACGCCGCGGCGAGCTCGCCGTAAGCGACGGCCGGGTCACCGGCGCCCACGGTGGCCAGACCGGCGTCGAAGATCAGCAGTCCCTCGTCGTGTTCTATGAGAAACGTCGGAGCCGGGATGGTTTCCTGCACACCGCCGGACCCGAGCATCAGAATGCCGCAGTCGACAGTGAGTTGCGGTGCGTCCAGTGCCCACACGCGGCGGACGGGCTTCGGTGTTGCCATGGGGACTCCAATGTCTTGCCGAGGGTGCCCGGGCGACCCGAAAGGACCGCTAGGCATTATGTATTGTGCATTTTCGATCGCACCGATTCACAGCATGCCACCACGCTTGTGTCCTGGGTCACAGGCTGACACGCATACTATCTTCGCGCTCATCGATTTTCAACAGATGAGTTGATTTTGCCTCTACCTGCAAGAATATGGGCGACTAGCACGCTCTGCCGACCGGCGCAGACACTCACTGCCGAGAGCCCCACGCCGGACCCAGTCGAGAGGGTCGCCGCTAGCTTCTCGCCGAAATTGATAATATTTCGTGCACAATCTCCTAAGCTGCTGTCGGGCACAGCCTCTGGTCCGAACTCTCGTCGATCCGGCATCCCGTTCCGAACCGCCACTCCCCTCCCCATGGCAGCCCCGCCGCCTTCACCTGGAGCGCGCGGCATTCTCCGCAAAGCAAGGAAGACCCGATGAGTTCACACCCAACCCCCGTCACCGCCGGTCGCGACCGACGTAGCCAATTCGCGGTCGTGCTGTTCTGCGCGTTCCTGAACATGCTGGACGGATACGACGTGCTGGTGATGGGCTTCGCGATGCCCCACCTGCCGGACGGTTTCGCCTCGAACGCGCAGAAGGGTTACCTCGTCAGCGCCGCGCTCGCAGGGATGGCGGTCGGCGCGATAGGGCTTGCCCGGTTCGCCGACATCTACGGCCGTCGACGGGTCCTGCTGGTCGGCCTCGCGGTCAACACCGTCGGGCTCGCGGCCTCGGCGCTGTCCACGAACTTCGAGTCCTTGCTGGTGACACGGTTCGTCACCGGCATCGCCATCGGCATGATCAGTGTCGTGATCGTCGTGCTCGGCCAGGAGAGCGCCCCAGAAAACCGCCGCAGCATCGCACTCGGCATCGTGATGATCGGCTATCCGGTCGGCACGATGCTGGCGGGCTTCGCCGGCGCGGGACTCATCACCTGGGTCGGTGGCGCCTGGCAGGGCATGTTCTGGGTCGGCGCCGTGCTCGGCGCGTTGTCGCTGGTAGTGACTGCCGTCTTCCTGCGTGAGTCCCCCGACTTCCTCGCTCGCCGGGCTGCCGCGCCGCGAGAGCGCGAAATCGTACTCCCGCGCGCGAATTCGCTTCTCGGGCACGCGCTGCGCACACGCACGGTGCTGCTGGCCGGAGGATATTCGATGCTGACCGCCGCCTACTACTTCGTGGGGACCTGGACACCGCAGCTGATCAAGAACGCCAGCGGTGACGCGGGCAGCGGCGCGCTGGCCGGCATCATGATCGGACTCGGTGCGGTGATCGGCGGTACGGCTTTCGGCGCGGTCGGACTGAGGTTCGCCGGCGCTCGCATAGCTGCGGTGACCTCGCTGGTGGCGGCCGTCGCGATCGCGGTGTTCGCGGTGACCCTGCGCGGGCCGCTCGCGCTGACGACGGCGACCGTGCTCGGCGCGGCGATCTACGCCGCGCTGACCGGCTACACCGCGACCTCCACAGCGGTCTACCCCGTACTCGCACGAGCCAAGGGATACGGGGCGATGATGGGCGTCGGACGCGCCGGGGCGATTCTATCGCCGATCGTCGCGGGGTATGCGCTGAGTGTGCTGACCCCGCGCACGATGTACCTCGCGGTCATCGTCCCGTTGATCATCGCGGCGGTCACGGCGGTGGCACTGTCGCGCGTCCGCCGCGTCGGCGACGCCGCGGTGGGGGTGCCGGTGCCGGGAGCTTCCCCGGCTGCGGCGGATTCCTGAATCGCCGCCGCCCTCGCGACCTCGCTCAGGATCCGGCGGTGAACATACCGACCAGGGCCCCGGACACCTCCTCGGCGAATTCCTCGACACCGAGACCGCTACTGGCGTCGAACCATTCGCCGATGAGGGCCAACCCACCCAGGGCGAGGTTCAGGGTGATGTGCAAGCGGTCGGCGGAGATGACCTCCGGCGCGGTGGCGAGTTCGTCGACCACGGCACGAAAGATCGACGTCTGCTCTCGTCGGAGTTCGTCGCGCCGCTGCTCGAGCGCCTGGATCGGCACCTGGACCTTGAGGAAGAGCGGAACGAATTCCGGATACTCGGCCAGGGTGATGACGGCTTCTTCGCGGAACATCCGCCGGAGCCGGTCGAGCGGTGGGCCTGCCGATTCCGCGATGACCCGCAAGCGGGGAAACACTTCGGCGGCCGCGTGCTCCATGCAGCGGAGGAAGAGTTCCTCTTTGGAGGGGAAGTAGTAGTAGAGGCTGGAGCCACGCATGTCGAGGACGGCACCGATGGCCTCGAAGTTGGTTGCCTCATAGCCGCCTTCGGCGAACAGCCGCGCCGCGGTGTGCTCGATCAGCCGGACGCGTTCGGCACGTTTGCGCATGGCCCTGGTCCGGGGCTCGCCAGCACCGATGCGCTCGGTACCTACGTGCGGCGCGCTCAACAGCAAACCTCCCTGTCCGACCGGGTACGCCCACGCTGTCGAGGCGATCCCCACACTGCGGCGATTCCACCGAACCTTACACTGCGGCAGCTTGCCACCGTCCAGCATAATATATAATCTACTGCCCTATAGAATTTCTGGTTAGTCGAAGAGAGCTGTTCGCGGCTCTCCGCCGACCGTCACACCGGCAGAAGGTGGAATCGTGGAAATTTCCAGCGCGGACGTCGCGCACCCCGACGACGTGCTGATCGGAGGAACCTTGCGGCCCGCCACCGGGGATCGCTACACCATCGTGTCGCCCTCCACCGGCCTGCCGGTCACCGTCGTGCGGCACCCGTCGGTTGCTGACGGTATCGCGGCCATCGATGCCGCCGACGCGGCCCGCGAGACCTGGGCACGCACCGACCTCGCCGAGCGGATCGCGGCGACCGCGCGCTGGTTCGATCTCCTCGACGCCCGCGCCCCGCAACTGGAGGTGGTGTGGGCAGTCGAGGCAGGAATGCCGCTGCGGCACGGCCGCGCTTTACACCGGTTCGGCACGACCGCCGCGTGGCGCTCGGCAGTCGGCAATGCCGAGGCGATATTGCGCGAGGACCGCCGTTCGTCCGAACTGGGCGATGTGCTGCTACGGCGGGAACCGGTCGGGGTGGTGGTGGCGATCCTGCCCTACAACGGCCCCGTCGTCACGATCGCGTCCAAGGTCGTTCCCGCGCTGCTGGCGGGCTGTCCGGTGGTGATCAAGGCAGCGCCGGAATCCCATCTCACGATGGCCCTGGTCGCCGACTGCGCACTGCGGGCGGGCTTTCCCGCCGGTGTGGTCAACATCGTGTGCGGCCCGGTCGAGGTCGGTCAGGCCCTGACACGTGATCCTCGGGTCGATCTGGTCTCGCTCACCGGCGGGCACGTCGCCGCGCAGGACGTCCTTGCCGCGACCCACGGACGCTACGCGCGAACCCAGCTCGAACTCGGCGGCAAGTCGCCGGCGCTGATTCTCGACGACGCTCCCCTCGACCGGACACTGCGGGCCCTCGTGCCCGGCGCCACCAACGGCACCGGTCAGGTCTGCGCCTCGCTGTCGCGGATCCTCGTCTCCGAGCGCCGCCACGACGAGGTGATCGATAGTCTCCGCTCCGGCTGGGAGCGGTTGACCATCGGCGACCCGCTCGACCCGAAGACCCATCTGGGTCCGCTGATCAACGAGGCGGCGCTGCGGCGCACCGAGAATTTCGTCGCCGCGGCCGAAGCCGATGGCGCGCGGCTGGTCACCGGCGGTCGCCGGCCCGACCATCTGAGCTGCGGATGGTTCCACGAACCGACCTTGTTCACCGGTGTCGGCGAACACTCCGACCTCGTGCAGCGAGAAGTGTTCGGGCCGGTCACGGCCGTGCAGGTCTACCGCGATCTCGACGATGCAGTGCGTCTGGCCAACGCGACAACCTTCGGCCTGTCGGGCGCGGTGTTCACCGCCGACACCGCCCTCGGTGTCGAGGTGGCGGGTCGCATCCGCTCCGGCGCCGTCGCGGTCAACTCCTTCGGCCCCGTGATGAGCGCGCCGTTCGGCGGCGTCGGCGCCTCCGGCTGGGGCCGCGAATCGGGACCAGAGGGAATTCTGGGATTCACCGAACTCAAGCAGATCCTCATCGGGGCGTGAACCCGTGACCCGCGACCCGATGACACCGTCCACCGATGCCGAGCCCGCAGCCCGGCAGGGCCCCCTACACGGCCTCAAGATCATCGAATTGGCCGGGCTCGGCCCGGGGCCGTGGTGCGGAATGCTGCTCAGCGACCTCGGCGCCGAAGTCCTGCGGATCGACCGGCCCAGCGCCGTGGGCGCTCTGCGCACCGACCTCGGCGCGAGCAACGGACGGCAACCGGCCTTCGTCAACGATCGCGGGCGGCGCTCGGTCGCCGTGGATCTCAAACATCCCGACGGCGTGGACACCATGCTGCGTCTGGTCGAACGGGCAGATGCGCTCCTGGAGGGCAACCGGCCCGGGTCACCGAGCGCCTCGGCGTCGGACCCGAGGACTGCCTGGCCCGCAACCCTCGCTTGGTCTATGGCCGAGCGACGGGTTGGGGACAGGACGGACCACTGAGCCGAACCGCCGGCCACGATCTGAACTACCTGTCGCTGTCCGGTCTGCTGGCGGCCATGGGTCCGGCGGGCGGCCCCCCGGCGATCCCGCTGAATCTGCTCGGCGACTACGCCGGTGGTGGACTCATGCTGGCGATGGGTTTGCTGTCGGCGCTGTGGGAAGCGCGCGGCAGCGGCCGCGGTCAGGTGGTCGACGCCGCCATGGTGGACGGGATCGCCCTGCTGGGCGGTGTCTTCTACGGACAGCGACAAGTGGGGATGCACGGACTCGAGCGCGGAACCAACATGCTCGACGGTGGCGCCCCGTTCTACACCGTGTACGAGACCGCAGACGGCGGCTGGATGGCAGTCGGCGCGATCGAGGCCGCCTTCTTCGCCGAACTCCTCGATGTGCTCGGGCTCGAACCAGAACTCGCCGACATCCAATGGGACCGCACGCAATGGCCACGGTTGCGTATCAGGCTCGCGGCCGTCTTCGGCACCCGAACCCGCATGGAGTGGGAAGCCGCCTTCGCCGGACGCGAAGCCTGCACCACCCCGGTCCTCGACCTGGACGAAGCCCTGCGACACGAACACGCCAGGGCACGAAACAGTTTCGTCCCGGTGGACGGGGTCCTCCAGCCTGCCCCCGCACCGCGATTCAGCCGGACACCCGGTGCCGTGCAGGGCCCCGCGGTCCCCGCCGGAGCGAATACCTCACGCGCACTCATCGACTGGGGCTTCGACCCACCGGACATCGATGCTCTTCGCGCCACTGGAGCGATCCTCTGACAGACAAGGAACACACCGAATGAGTCACTGCCGCCTCACTCACCGGAGCACCCCATGGCGCTGAGCCTGAACTTCATCACCGACGCGATCGCCGCCCAGATGCCCGCGGTCGACCCCCACCGCCCCGCTGTCGCACTCGGCGGAGAAGCCGCACTGAGCTGGCTCGACCTGCGCGCCACCGAACTACGCTACGCACGGGCCCTGCAGCAGGCCGGAGTGCGCAAGGGCGACCGGGTCGGACTGCTGCTGCGCAACTCCACCGACTACGTCGCGCTCTACCTGGCGATCGGGCGCGTCGGCGCGATCGCGGTACGCCTCAACTGGCGGCTCACCGCACCGGAACTGCAGTTCGCGCTCAACGACTCCGACCCCGGGGTGCTCGTGCTCGACGCCGAGTTCGCCGCCCTCGTGGCGGCCATCCGCGACGGCGTCACCGTCGGTACCTACGTCGTGCGCGGCGAGCCCGGAGCACTCGACGGAGCAACGTCACTGTCGGTCTTCACCGCCGAGGAATCGGACGCGACCGGCTTTCCCGTCGTCTCCCCCGAAGACCCGGTGTCGCTGATGTATTCGTCGGGGACCACCGGACGCCCCAAGGGCGCCCTGTTCTCGCACGGCAACGCCCTGTGGATCGGCTCGATCCAGGCCCAGCGCTGGCGGATCGACAGCTCCACCGTGTCTCAGACCAGCGGACCGCTGTTCCACGCCGGCGGATTCGAGGTCCTGTTGCTTCCCGCCCTGCTCACCCACGGCACCGCCATCGCCTTCCCGTCGGGCAGTTTCACCCTCGAGAACTTCCTCCGCGTCGGCGACCGGCACAACGCCACCGACATGTTGCTCTACCCGTTCATGCTGTTCGACCTGCTACGCAGCGGCGAAGACATCACCCACCTGGTGCCGCAGACCCTACGGCGCATCGTCACCGGCGGTGACATCGTCATGCCCTGGGTCTACGACGAACTCGACAACCGGCTACCCGGCGTCGAACTCGTCCAGTCCTATAGCCTCACCGAAGGCGGCGCGGTGAGCACCAGCCTGGAATTCGATGTCGCCCGCGGCCACGAGAGCAGCATCGGCACGCCCCAGGCGATGACCGAGATCAAGGTCATCCGCCCCGACGGCTCACCCACCGACCTCGACGAGGTCGGCGAGATCTGCGTCCGCAGCGGCGGGGTGAGCATCGGCTATTGGAACCGCCCCGAGGACAACCGCGCCACCTTCGTCGACGGCTGGTGCCACTCCGGCGACCTCGGCCGCGTCGACGCCGACGGCTTCCTCACCATCGCCGGACGAGCCAAGGACATGTACCGCAGCGGTGGGGAGAACGTCTACCCCGCCGAGATCGAGATGGTGCTCACCGGACATGCCGACATCGCCGACGCCGCGGTCATCGGGGTCGCGGACGAACGCTACGTCGAGGTCGGCGCGGCGCTGATCGTCGCAGCGCAGGGCAGCGCCATCGACGTGGCGGAGCTCCGGTCCTGGCTGGGCGAACACCTGGCCAAATACAAAGTCCCCAAACACTTCTACTTCGTCGACGAGTTGCCCCGCAACGCCAACGGCAAGGTCCTCAAGAACGTTCTGCGCGACACCTACGGACAGACCACAACCACGGAGACGAACCCATGACACGAGCAGCACTGTTCGAACAGGCAGGCGCGCCACTACGGCTCGCCGACCTCGACATCGCCGACCCCGGTCCCGGTGAGGTCGCCGTCGATGTGAAGGCGACCGGCGTCTGTCATTCCGATGTGGGAGTCTTCTCCGGCAAACTCCCCGCCCCGCTGCCGCTGGTGCTCGGGCACGAGGGCGCAGGCGTCGTCACCGCCGTCGGTGACGGTGTCGATGAGCTCTCGGTCGGCGACCATGTGGTGCTGTCGTGGCTGGCGAGCTGCGGCACCTGCTACTACTGCCAGCGTGCCGAACAGCACCTGTGCGGTCGGCCGCGCACCATGCTCGGCGCCCACATCCTGCCCGACGGCAGCACCAGGATGAGCCTCGACGGCACACCGGTGCGCCAGTTCTGTGGACTGGGCACCTTCTCCCAGCGCACCGTCGTCCCCGCCGGGGCGGCCATCCGGATCTCCGACCGGGTACCCATCGCTTCGGCGGCACTGCTCGGCTGCGGTGTGCTCACCGGATTCGGTGCCGCGGTGAAGACCGGCGGCGTCCGGGTGGGCGACGCGGTCGCGGTCATCGGCTGCGGCGGCGTCGGACTCAACGCCGTCCAAGGCGCCCGGATCGCCGGCGCCACCACCATCATCGCCATCGACGTCCACACCGACCGGCTCGCACTGGCCACCGAACTCGGCGCCACCCACACCCTCACCGCAGGACCCGACGTGGTCAAGAAGGTGCAGCAGCTCACCGGGCGCCGCGGCGCCGACGTCGTGATCGAAGTAGCGGGCCGGCAGGAAACCGTCGATCAAGCCGTCGCCCTGGCCCGCCGCGGCGGCACCGCCGTCCTCGTCGGCGCCGGACCGGGCGTCGCTGTCAGCGAGGTCTTCAACAACGTCGTCATGTCCGGCAAGACCGTCAAGGGCTGCCTGTACGGCTCGGCGCACGTCAAACGCGACATCCCCCAGCTCGTCGAGCTCTACCAGCGGGGCGCGCTCTTACTGGACCAGTTGGTCACCGAGACCTTCGACTTCGGCGACATCGGCAAAGCGGTCGAATACTGCGCAGACGAGAACGGCGCCCGCGCAGTCGTCCTGTCCTGAGCGCCGACCGGGCTCGGGGTCCGGGACACCGAGCTCCGAGCCCGAGGAAGGAACACGCCCATGACCGCCTCCGAAACCGGGCCGAGTCATCTCCCGCCGCCCGACCGCCGGTCGACGCCTGTACCTGCCACGCCGCCCCACGATTGAGCGAGCTGGGCGCCTTCCTCAAAGCGCGCCGCGCGGAACTGATCCCGGCCCAGGCACACCTACCCCAACAGCAGACCGTGCGGCGGGTGCCCGGACTCCGCAGGGAGGAGGTCGCTCACCTGGCCCCGGCTGACATGTTATTAGTGCCATACTACTCGACTAGCTGTGATGTCCGGGGAGGTTGGTCAGTCGGGTGACCGGTGGGCGACCGCCGATGGCGGAGTGGGCTCGGTGGTGATTGTAGAAGTGGAG
>NZ_JBFAXY010000035.1:0-85377 GCF_040681035.1 Nocardia sp. NPDC051911 | reverse complement strand
GGCTCCACTTCTACAATCACCACCGAGCCCACTCCGCCATCGGCGGTCGCCCACCGGTCACCCGACTGACCAACCTCCCCGGACATCACAACTAGCCGGACGCGCTGTCGCAGTGCGGGATTCGTTTCCGCACTGCGACGGAGGTCGCTGTCACTCCCGTGATCCGGCAGCTCGCTCCCACGCACCCCGGCGGAGCAGGCGTAGCCCGTTGAGCCCGACGAGGACGGTGGATCCCTCGTGCCCGGCGACGCCGAGGGGGAGCGGCAGGGTCCCGGCGAGGTCCCAGACGACCAGCACGCCGATGCAGGTGGCGGCGATGGCCAAGTTGGCGATCACCACCCGTCGCGCCTGCCGGGACAACGCGATCACCGCCGGGATCGTGGTCAGGTCGTCGCGCACGACGACGGCGTCCGCGGTCCGCAGGGTCAGGTCGGATCCGGCGCCGCCCATGGCGATGCCGACCTCGGCCGCGGCGAGCGCAGGGGCATCGTTGATGCCGTCGCCGACCACGGTCAGTTTCCGCCCGCCGGCTTGCAACTCGCGCACCGCGATCATCTTGTCGTCGGGCAGCAGTTCCGCCCGGACGTCGGTGATGCCGACACATTCGGCGAGCCGATCGGCGGTGGCGGTGTTGTCGCCGGTCAGCAGTATCGGCGCGCTGCCGGTCAGCGCGGTCGTCGCGCGCACGGCCGCCACTGCTTCGGGCCGGAGCTGGTCGGTCAATGCGAGCACTCCGATCGGTTCGTGCTCGCAGGTCACGACCACGGCGGTGTAGCCGCTCGCGTGGAAGGCGTCGACAGTTGTGTGGGCGTCGCGGGTGGGTTCCCACGCGGCGGGGGAGCCGACGCCGATGAGACGGTCACCGACACGGGCGGTCACGCCGCGACCTGGGTGGGCCGTGAATTCGGTGACCTCGGGCAGCCGCAGCTCTCGGGTGCGGGCCGCGCGCACGATCGCCGCCGCGAGGGGGTGCTCGCTCGGGTGCTCGGCCGCGGCGGCGAGCCGAAGCACCTCGGCGTCGGTGAATCGTTGGTCCAGGCAGCGGATCTCGGCGAGTTCCGGGATGCCGCGGGTCAGGGTGCCGGTCTTGTCGAAGGCGACGTGCGTGGTGGCGCCGAGCTTTTCCATGACCACCGCGGATTTGACCAGGACACCGTGACGCCCCGCGTTGGCGACGGCCGCCAGCAGGGGCGGCATGGTGGCCAGCACCACCGCGCAGGGGGAGGCGACGATCATGAACGTCATCGCTCGCAGCAGCGCTCGCCGCACGTTGTCACCGAGCAGCAGCGGGATGGCGAACACCGCGAGGGTGACCGCGACCATGCCGACGGAGTAGCGCTGTTCCACCTTCTCGATGAAAAGCTGGGTGCGCGCTTTGGTTCGGGCCGCCTGCTCGACCAGGGCCGCGATGCGCGCTACCACGGAGTCCCGCGCGCGGCGCGCGACGCGGATGCGCAGGGCCCCCGTGCCGTTGAGGGTGCCCGCGTACACCTCGTCGCCCTGGATTTTGTTCACCGGCAACGGTTCGCCGGTGATGGTGGCCTGATCGACCTCACTGCCGCCGGAGAGGACGGTCGCGTCCGCGGCGATCCGCTCCCCGGGCCGCACCACGAGGACGTCTCCGACGCGCAGTTCGGTGGCGTGGACCGTCTCTTCCTCGCCGTCGCGCGCGACCCGGGTCGCGGTGTCGGGTGTGAGGTCGAGCAGTCCGCGCACCGAGTCCTCGGTCCGGGCGGTAGCCAGCGCTTCCAGGGCGCCGGAGGTCGCGAAGATGACGATCAGCAACGCGCCGTCGGTGATCTGGCCGATGGCCGCCGCTCCGATCGCCGCGGCGACCATGAGCAGGTCGACGTCGAGCGTCTTGTCGCGGAGAGCCTGTAAGCCGGCCCACCCGGGTTCCCAGCCGCCCGCGGCGTAGCAGGCCAGGTACATGCCCCAGCGCAGCCACTGGGGGCCATCGGTCAGCTGCACCGCCAGCCCGGCGCAGAAGAAGACCACGGCCACTGCGGCCCAACGGGCTTCGGGCAGGGTGAACAGCCGGGTCCGGCGCACGGGCACGCGACCGGATGGCGGAGTCGGACGAGTCGGCGCGAGCGTCGGCGCGGCCACGGGTCACCTCCAGAACAGCAACGGACAGACGGCCCGAACCATACCAGAACACATGAACATGTCTTCATTTGTTCCTAGAGTATGCTGTTCAGTCATGGGACACGGCGTCGAAGGCAGGGACCGCCCTGCCGTGCGCTTGGATCCCGAATCGGCCACCCATGTGGCGACCACGTTGCAGGCGCTGGCCACACCGAGCCGCTTGATGATCCTTACCGAACTGCGCCAAGGGCCGCTGCCGGTGAGCGCGCTGGCCGATGCCATCGGCATGGAACAGTCCGCCGTCTCCCACCAGCTTCGGCTGCTGCGCAATCTGGGTCTGGTCACGGGCACTCGCACCGGCCGCAGCATCGTCTACAGCCTCTACGACAACCACGTCGCCCAACTGCTGGACGAGGCGATCTACCACAGCGAACACCTGCGCCTCGGCTTGTCCGACCGTCCTGAGGCCGCAGTCTGACCGACCCCGCGCACTGGCGATCCGGCTGCACGGCAAGTCTTTCACCCGCTTCGGGTGATGTCGGCCCGGTGCGGCGGTGGCACCGTCCAGGAAATGACGGCCCCGGCGATGGTGGACAACCGGTACGAGTTCGCGAATGGCTATCCGATCAAGTCTTCCGCGACTCGGGCATGGGACGACAGCGTGTTCCAGCGCGCCGTGGTCGCGTACCGGTTCTGGTATCCGACCGTGTCGATGGAAGGAATCTTCAACGGCAACAGGGAGATCGGACTGAACGACAACCGCGCGGTCGGAATCGCCTCTACCGGGCCGCGGCATATCGGGTTCACTCTGAATTCCGATACCCCGTATGGCGCCGCGGTGCTGGATCTGTCGGCGGGGCCGATGGTGGTCGAGCTTCCGCCGGGACCGTACATCGGCCTGGTCGACGATCATCATCAACGGTGGATCACCGATCTCGGCATTCCAGGGCCCGACCGAGGGCAGGGCGGCACTTACGTCATCGTTCCTCCCGGCTACGCGGGGGCGCTGCCGGATCGGGCGCACGTCGGGCGATCCGCGTCCTTCAAAGTGCTGCTCGCCGTGCGCGCGCTGCCGCTCGGTGGCGACCTGGCCGAGGCGATGGATGCGCTGCGGGCGGTCCGGGTGCACCCGCTCGAGGAGGCGGGCGCGGTGCTGGACATCATCGACACCACCGAGTTGGCTATGGACTCCACCTGTTTGTGCTGGGAAGCCGACATCTCTTACTGGCGGGTGCTGCACGGGATTCTCGAGACGGAACCGGTGGTGCCGGAGTTCTTGCCGATGTATGGGCTGCTCGGGGCGATCGGTCTCGAGCGAGGCGTTCGGTTCGCGCCCGACCGCCGGTCCGCGGCGCTGTTGACGGCCGCGGCGCGGACCGGGCGCGGTCAATTGCTCGTATCCGCGTTCGCCAGTGGCCGGCCGGACCGCATGGCCTGGCCGGACCGTCGCTGGGAATGGGTGGGACTGGTCGCCGACAACGGCGACTTCCGGACCGCCTCCGGTCTCGACCTCGAAGCGCGCGACCGGTGGTTCGCCCAAGCGATCATCGCCTCACCGGCCATGTTCCGGCGGCAGGTGGGCGGCGGATCGCTGTATTGGCTCGCCATGCGGGACGGGCGAGGGGATTACTTGGACGGTAGTGCCACTTATACCCTCGATATACCGCGGCCGGTGCCGGCCGGGCTGTTCTGGTCCGTGACGGTCTACGACGCGCAGACTCGCTCGCAGATCCAGGCCGACCAGGGCAAGGCCGCCCTCCGGTCGCTGTTCGAGTTGTGCGACCTCCCGCCCGACGGCCCCGTGCGGCTGCACTTCGGCCCCATTCCTCCTGACGGCGACGAGACCCGCTGGCTGCAAACCGTCCCCGGCCGCGGATGGTTCGCCTATCTGCGCATCTACGGACCCGAGGAAGCGGCGTTCGACCAGACTTGGCGGCCCGGCGATTTCGAGCGCGCGAGCTGATCGAGTGTGGCGACGGCCCTCGTGGCTCGGCCTATGGGGCGGGATGGCAGCGCATGCGTCTCTGGTCCGGGATTTCCGCGCGGAGCAACTCGATCAAGCCGGGGAATCGGTGCTGGAGTTCGGCTCTGCGTAGCTGGGCCATATTGCTGTTGCCGCGATCGACCTGACGGATCAGCCCGGCCTGGCGAAGAATCCGAAAGTGATGTGTGAGTGTCGCTTTCGATACCGGGAGGCCGAACGAACTGCAATGGCGCTCGGTGCCGTCGGGCTCGGCGAGGAGCGTGAGGATCACCTGGCGGCGATGCCGATCGGCGAGCGCGGCGAACACCGAACCGAGTTCCATCTCCTCCGGTGCGGGCTGATCGCTGCCGGGCACGGCGAACCTCCTCCATAGGTACGTCTTGCATCGTACCTCAGTGGCCGCTAGCGTCCGAGGTATGAGGAATCTCGTACCTGATCACGCGCCCTACGTCCTCGTCGGTTTCGCCCACCCCAAACCGGAGCGCGCGGCGGAACTGCGTGAGTTGCTGTTGTCCTTCGTCGAGCCCACGCGCGCCGAAGAAGGTTCGTTGGAGTATCACTTCCACGAGGACAAGGACCGGCCGGGCATGTTCGTCTTCTACGAGGTATGGCGGTCCAAGGAAGATCTCGATCGTCATTTGGCCCTGCCGCACATGCGGGCGTTCTGGGACAAGCGCATGGACTACCTCGAACGGGATCTCGACATCCGCTGGCTGTCGATGCACAGCCCGTATCCGCGCCCGGTCGCAGGTTGACAACCCGATCGATCCGCTGCTTGACCTGGAGCGCACTCCAGCGCTTAGGGTGCGCTCATACAGGGTTGTCCAGCAGAAGGGATCACTTCATGGAGCTCGGTTTTCACATACCAATCTTCGATATCGACGGTGGCACCACCGCCATCGCCGGTGAGCTGGCAAGGGTGGGCGCGGCGGCGGAAGAATCCGGCGCGACGTGGCTGTCGTTCATGGACCACTACTTCCAGATAGAGCCGACCGGCCTGCCCGCGGAGGCGAACATGCTGGAGGGGTACACGACCCTCGGCTATCTGGCCGCGCACACTTCGCGCATCGACCTCGGACTGCTCGTCACCGGCGTGACCTACCGTCACCCCGGTCTGCTCGCCAAGATCGTCACCACCCTCGACGTCCTCTCGGGCGGCCGGGCGGTCCTCGGGATCGGCGCCGCGTGGTTCGAGCGCGAGCACCGCGGGCTCGGTGTGCCGTACCCGCCGACCGTCGAACGGTTCGAGCGGCTGGAGGAGACGCTGCGCATCTGCCGCCAGATGTGGGACCCGCAGGACAACGGGCCGTTCGACGGGAAGTACTACCAGCTGGCCGAGACGCTGTGCTCGCCGCAGCCCATCAACCGGCCGAAGGTGCTCGTCGGCGGCGGGGGAGAGCGCAAGACGCTGCGGTTGGTCGCGCAGTACGGCGACGCCTGCAATCTGTTCGGCTCCTCGCCCGGGGACGTCGAGCACAAACTCGACGTGCTGCGCAGGCATTGTGATGACGTCGGCCGCGACTATGACGAGATCCGTAAGACGATCATCGCCAACAACCCGCGGCCGAGCCCGGAAAACCGCGACGAATTCGTCCGGCAGATGGCCGACTACGCCGAACTCGGCATCGAGACGGCCATCGTCACTCCGACCACAGGCTCACCGGCGGCGTGGATCGACGGCATGGCGCCTGCCGTCCCGCAACTGGCGGAACTCGGCTGAGGTATCCGGCGCGGGCCCGGATCGCTTGCGGGATTCCGGGCCCAGCCGGTGCGCCGACCATCGGTGCGCGCCGTACGAACCGGCGGGGCAGCGGTCCTACAGTTTGTAGCCGATCTGACGCAACAGCTGCTTCCGGGCCGCCTGGTCGTCGGCATCTTCCACGCCGAGCGGCGGCGAACCGTCGATCACTCCGATGATTCCTCTGCCGAGTTCGGTTTCCGCGATCAGAACCTCGACGGGATTGGCTGTGGCGCAGTAGATTCCGCAGACCTCCGGGACCTGCTGCACGGCGTTCAGCACGTTGACGGGGTAGCCCTCGCGGAGAAAGACGATGAACGAGTGTCCCGCACCGATGTCGACCGCGTTCTTGGTGGCGAGCTCGACGAGTGCGTCGTCGTTGCCGGAGCGGCGGACCAGGCGCGGTCCGGAGGCCTCGCAGAACGCCAGCCCGAAGCGCAGGTGCGGACCGACTCCGACCAGCGCCTCGTGCAGGTCTTCGACGGTCTTGATGAAATGGGACTGTCCGATGACGACGTTGAGATCATCCGGTTTGTCGATGCGCACGGCTGTCAGCTCCACAGCGACATACTGCGCCCCGACGACGTCGATTCATAGCATTTCGACATTTGTTCCGCGCGTCGCGAACGGTCCCGGAATCACCCACCGTAGGTGCCCCCCGGCCGGAAAGGCAGGTCCACGACCAGTGCGGTGGCGTTGTCCCTTCCACCGGCCAGGAGGGCGGCATCCACCAAAGTGTTCGCGATCGTGGGAGCCGCGTCGCCCCGCGCGAGGATGGCTTTGACCGCGGCTATGCCGAGTGGCTTGTGTACGCCGTCGGTGCTCAGCAGCAGTCTGCCCGTGCTCGAGCCGGTGGCGGCGTATCCGATCGCGTCCGGCCGCACGGTGCGCGCCGAGGTGGTGACCAGATGATCCATTCGCGGGGTGGAGGCGAGCCCGCGGGTGCGGTACAGCTCGGCGACGGTGTGGTCCGTCGTGATCTGGTGCAACACTCGCCCGTTCCACCGATACGCGCGACAGTCGCCGACCCACGCCACCTCGCAGGGGCCATCGGGTTGATCGGCGGCCGGAAGCACCGCGACCACGAGCACGCTGTCGGCCGAAGGCTCCGGGACCTCGCGCAGGAGTTCCTCCTGGGCCGCGAGAATTCCCGCGCGCGCTCCGTCGGCGGCGGCGGAGCGCGCCGCCGCGGCGGCGACCGTGCGTGCCGCGCGGGCTCCGAGCAGATGATCTCCGACGCCGTCGGCGACGACGTACGCCCTCGCTCCGGTCACGGCGTCGGTCTCGATCGCCACCGCGTCGGCGTTGATCGACCGTGACGCGCGCCGACTGGCCGAAGCGCCGGTCGTTCCGCCCAGCCGCGGTGTCTGGATCCGCGGCATGCTCGCGGTGGTACCGGTAAACACGAACTGGTCTCCTCGTAGCTGGGCTCTGAGTGCTGCCGACCAGCACCCTTCAAGGACACCGCATCAGTATTTGGACTTGGCGAGAGTCCGTTGTGTGAACGCTGAGAATTCGCTCTCGATCAGGTCACGACGGGCGTCCCGGCTAGTGGCGCTGCCCGCCTTCCGGCCGGAGCAGACGCTGTCGCGTGCTGCCGCCGGCGGGCGGACGAAGGGCGCATTGATCGATCACCGCTGTACCTTGTGCCGCAGTCCACAGCGCGGGACGCATTTCGCAACATTGTTTCTGGATTCCGGCAATCGATCGGCTCACTGTTCGTTGCTCGGCGCATTTACGTTCTCCGCTGTGAAGCAGGGATGCACGCAGCGCGCAAATCACCGAAGCCGGTCACGTTTGTCCGATTTGTTCGGCTCTCGCCGCACAATTCGACGGATATCTGTGGCGACCGCAAATTCGGAGCCGTCGGCTCGTTACGTCCCAGCGCGGGTGCCCGACCGGTGCGTGTCCACGTCTGTTCGGCGCTGACGCAGCCGACAACCGCTCTGCCACAGATCAATCGACGCGCCGAGTCGGGCCGTGCAGCGGATCCGCCGGCGTCCGACAACGCGCGCCGCCCCGGGTACAGGCGTGTTCAGGAACGGAGTACTACGTGGTCATCAGTCCCGCCGAGGACGCCTCCCTACGATTCGCGCCGCGGCTGATCCCGCCGCGCGGAGGTGTGCCCACCCCGGTGCTCGTGGTCGCCGCGATGGTCAGCATCCAGCTCGGCGCGGTCATCGCCAAGCACCTGTTCACACTCGCGTCGCCGGTAACGGTCGCGTGCGGCCGGATCATGCTCGCGGGCGTGTTCGCCGTGCTGCTGTGGCGGCCGTCGCCGCGGCTCGAGCGCAGGGCCCTGCTGCCGGTCGCCGGGCTCGGCGTGGCCATCGCGGGCATGAACCTGTGCTTCTATGCGGCCCTGGACCGCATCCCGCTGGGCATGGCGGTGACGATCGACTTCATCGGTCCGCTCGCCGTCGCCATGATCGGGTCGCGGCGCACCCGCGACGCGCTGTGGGTGACGCTCGCCGGAGCGGGCGTTCTGCTGCTGGTCGACAGCGAAGGGCCGGTCTCGTGGAGCGGGGTGCTGTTCGCGGCGGCAGCCGGTGCGGGATGGGGCGCTTACATCACGTGCGGCGCCGTGGTGGGCAGGCACACCGCCGGACACGACGGACTGGCGTTGGCCATGGGCCTCGGCGGACTGCTCGCCGTGCCGGTGGTGATCGCGAATGACGCTGTGGCGCTGACGGATCCGGTGTTCCTGGCGGCCGCGGCGGCGTTGGCCGTGCTCTCGTCGCTGCTGCCGCATGCCATCGAGATGGCGGCCTTGCGCCGGATCACGCCCGCGGTGTTCGGCGTCATGATGAGTTTGGAACCCGTGGTGGCCGCGGGCGTCGGGCTGCTGTTGCTCGGCGAGCAGATGCGGGCGGCGCAGTGGTCGGGTATCGGCCTGGTGGTCGTGGCGTGCGCGGGAGTGGCGCGCGGTTCCCGTGCCGACGCCGTCGGCGATCGGGCGTATGCCGAAATGGCGGTGTCCAGCGCTGTAGACAAAACCACCTAGGTTTTCCGGATGTCGGCAGCGCTCACGTATTTCCGTCGCGGCTGCCGACAGACATGATGACTAGGCAGAATGCATTCCGCACGCGACGATTTCGCTAGAGGGAGAAGTTGTCGGTGACGTAGACAACATCCGAAACTCGGTTGAATTCCCCGCCTTACCGGCGGGTACGTGATCGAATGCTCTGCAACTGATGTCGCGAACCCGTGTGATGCACCGGTTCAGTAATCCGGGAGGTTGTGGCTGTGGCCGACGCAAGCGTGCCCACGCTGCGTCCGTCCGAGCTGGAGAGGTTGGCTCAGCTCGACGAACACAACGAACTCTCCGCCGACCAGGTGCGATCGAGCTCGCAGCGGATGGGCGTGCCGGAGGAGGACCTGTGGCGGTGGCTGGAGGACCGCCGCAGTGCGTCCGCGCCCACCAGACGCATCGATGTCCCCGAGCGGCCGACCGCCCACGTCGAGGTTCCCGACCCGCCGACCGCCCACGTCGATGTATCCGACCCGACCACCACACGCGTCGATGTTCCCGACCCGCCGACCACGCGCATAGATGTCCCTGATCCGCCGACCACCCGGATCGATGGCCCTGAGCCACCGACCAGGCACGTGGGGTACGGCGAGATCAACCACCGGCAGTCCCGCATCATCACGCTTCCCGAAGCGGCCGGAGGCGGGCTGCTGCCGCAGATCTCCGACGGGGACGTCACCACTTTCCGGGCCGATGCCTACCGGAGCCTGCCACCGGAAGAATTCGCGCGCATCGACGCCGTCTACGCCGACGGGATCCAGCTGGCCTGCCGGTGGCTGGCCGAACACACCGGGCGATCGTGCAGGCACGACCTGAACCAGAACGGCGTCGGCAGCTGGCTGGGGCCGCGCGGGGCAGGCCTGGCCGAATACATGCTCTCGGTGCTGCAACCTCGCCTCAGCGTGCCGGACCGCTTCCAGCAGGGCGCCGGTTTGGTGGACGAGTGGAACGACATTCTGAGCCTGTACCGATTCCTCGGCGGCCTCGTCGCCGACAGCCCCAGCCGCGGGCACACGATCACGCGCCTGCGCGGCGCCCAAGCGGCGTTCCTGCTGCACGGGATGCGCCTGGATCTGCCGCCGGACCTGGCCTACTCGGTCGGGCCGGGGCTGACGACGGTCCCGATCGATGACGACCTGGTCGCCCGGGTCCGGGCCAGGACCGCCGATCCGGTGGACGCGGCGGCGATCGTCACCGCGCTCTTCACCGGCGCCACCGCGATGGAACTCAACGCGATCCCCTGCGTCGCGCTCGCCGCGGACGCGCTGATCTTCAACGGCCCGATCGGTTACACCCACGCTCCGGACCTGTACGTGTGGGTGATTCCGCCGTCGGCGCGGCCTCTGCTGTACGAAGCCCGCGTCCACCAGGAATCACGCCCCACACCGAACACCAAGCTGTTCGCCGGCGCCATCGGCGGAGCGGGTTTCCGCCTCCGCAGGCTCGCCGCGGCGTGCGAGGTGACGCTGCCGGATCTGTACCACTGGCATCACAGCTGGATCCGCGAAGCGGGACTGCTCCGGAAGTCGGAACAATCGACACCGGTCCGCAATACCGATCTGCTCTTCGGTCTGAAACTCGCGCCACGGCCACGCCGCCGCCGCGCACGCTGACGCCGGGGCGTCGAGCAGGTCACCCGGCGTCGTCGAGCAGATGCCGTGGTGCGGCCTGCCGCCACGAGTCGTGCACGATGGCTTCGAGTTCCTCCCGGTCGTCGAGGGCGGTCAGCCGCGCACGGACCCAGGCGTTGCCTGCTTCGTGCGCGGCGATCCAGAACTTGTCCGGTTCGGCGACGACGAGTTCGTCGCGGTCGGCGATGGGGCAGCGGACCGCCATCGAGGTCTCGGACTCGGGAAGGGTGAGGAACAGCTTGCCCGCGACCCGGAAGGTCGGCATCCCCCAGGTGAATTGTTCGGATGTCTCCGGCAGCGACAGCGCAAAGGCCCGGACATCGTCCCCGGTGAAACTCATGCACCGAATCCTGCCAGCTCGCAAGGGAAGTCTCGGACCCGGTCGGATCACGGCGGAGATCGCCCACGCGATGCCGGGCCGATCCATAGGGCACCGTGCCAACGCGGCCGTCCGCGCGTTGTGAGCTACCCAGTAATCGACTCGGCGCCACGGCGTTCGCCGTCCAGCCCCCTATCGTCTGCGCAACAGCCAGTGAGGTCGAGAGGCAGTTTCGGATGGTCGGCACGCGCGAGAAGTTGGAGCAGTTGCGGGGCACCCTCGCGATCGCCGAGGAGCCTGCCGGTGCGTCCGGCATCGCGAAACGACAGAACAAAGGCATCCCCAGCGCCCGCGAGCGGGTGCGATCGCTGCTCGACCCGGGAACGTTCGTCGAGATCGGCGCACTCGCGCGCACGCCGGGAGCGCCGGACGCGAAGTACGGCGACGGAGTGGTCACCGGGCACGGTCGCATCGACGGGCGGCCGGTCGTGGTCATCGCGCACGACCAGACGGTCTACGGCGGCTCGGTCGGCGAGATGTTCGGCCGGAAGGTCGCCCACATCCTGAAGTTCGCCTTCGAGAAGGCGTGCCCGGTGGTGGCGATCAACGATTCCGGTGGCGCCCGGATCCAGGACGCGGTGACTTCGCTGGCCTGGTTCGCGCACATGAGCCGCCGCCAGGAACGGCTGTCCGGGTTCGTTCCGCAGGTCTCCATCATGCTCGGCAAGTGCGCCGCCGGTTCGGTGTACGGCCCGGTGAACACCGACGTGCTCGTCGCTACCGAGAACTCCTACATGTTCGTCACCGGACCCGAGGTGATCAAGACGGTGACCGGCGAGGACGTGACCGCGGAGGAGTTGGGCGGCGCCCACGTGCAGGCGCGCAACGGCACGATCCATCACGTGACCGCCACCGAGCAGGAGGCGTTCGACTGGGCCCGCAAATACCTGAGTTACCTGCCGTCGAGCTGCTTGGAGCAGGCGCCGATCGTGAACCCGGGTCTGGAACCCGAGATCACCGCCACCGATCTCGAGCTCGAGTCGATCATCCCGGACTCCGACCGCGAGGGATACGACATGCACGAGATCCTGCTGCGCATCTTCGACGACGGCGATTTCCACGAGATCCGTTCGGCCACCGCGGCGAATCTGATCACCGGCTTCACGCGCGTGGACGGCCGCAGCGTGGGTGTCGTCGCCAACCAGCCGCTGGTTCTCGGCGGCGCGGTCGACGCGAAATGCTCTGACAAGGCAACGCATTTCATCAGGCTGTGCAATGCCTTCGGCATTCCCCTGGTGTTCGTGGTCGACACTCCCGGCGTGCTCCCCGGCGTGGAGGAGGAGCGCAACGGTGTCATCGTCCGCGGCGGTCGCGTGTTCCGCGCGATCATCGAGGCGACCGTGCCCATCATCAACGTGGTGGTGCGCAAGTCCTACGGCGGCGCGTACGGCTTCATGGCGTGCAAGCAACTCGGCGCCGACATCAGCCTCGCCTGGCCCACCGCCCGCATCGCGGTGATCGGTGCGGAGAGCGCGGTCGACATCGCGGGCAGGCGTCAGCTGTCACAGGTGCCGGAGGAGCAGCGCGCAGCCGTACGAGAGTTCATGATCGACCAGTACAACGCTACCGTGGCGACGCCGTGGATCGCGGCGGAACGCGGATACATCGACGCCGTCATCGAACCTTCCCGGACCCGGCTGGAAATACGGCACGCGCTGCAGCTCCTGCGGGACAAAGAGGCGGCTGCCGAACACAACCCGCGCAAGCACAGCCTGTACCCGATGTAGTAGCGGTTTCCCTGCCGCCGGGCCGGGTATGCGCCCGGATGGGAACGAAGGTCCGCGGTCGGAGGAGTTGCGGGCATGGACTGGTTCACCGCATCCGAATATTGGTTGAGCAGGCAGCTGCTGACTCGCGGTGTCGCAGCCGTCTATCTGATCGGCTTCGTGGTCGCCGCCCGCCAATTCCGGGCGCTGATCGGGGAGCACGGCATGCTGCCCGTGCCGCGCTGGCTGGCCCGGCGCTCCTTCCGGCGCACGCCGAGCATTTTCCATGTCCACTATTCCGACCGGTTCTTCGCCGTCGTGTCGTGGTTCGGTGCGGCGTTGGCCGCGGCGATGGTGGCCGGCGCCGCCGATCTGGTGCCGCTATGGGCAGCGATGCTGATGTGGGCGCTGTTGTGGGTGCTCTACCTGTCGATCGTCAACGTGGGGCAGGACTGGTACGCGTTCGGGTGGGAGTCACTACTGCTGGAATGCGGGTTCCTGGTGATCTTCCTCGGCAACGACCGCACCGCGCCGCCGGTGCTGGTGCTGTGGCTCGCCCGCTGGTTGCTGTTCCGGGTGGAGTTCGGCGCCGGACTGATCAAACTGCGCGGTGACCGGTGCTGGCGCGATCTGACCTGCCTGTATTACCACCACGAGACGCAGCCGATGCCGGGGCCGCTGAGCTGGTTCTTCCACCATTTGCCCAAGCCGCTGCACCGGGCGGAGGTACTGGGCAACCACTTCGCGCAGCTCGTCGTGCCCTTCGGGTTGTTCGCGCCGCAGCCGGTGGCGAGTATCGCCGCGGCCGTCGTCGTCATCACCCAGCTGTGGCTGGTGCTGTCGGGCAATTTCGCCTGGCTGAACTGGCTGACGATCGTTCTCGCGTGCAGCGCCGTGAGTGGGTCCGCGGCCTCGGCGGTGCTCCCGGTGCCCGCAGCGCCGTCGCTGCCGGGACCGCCGGCGTGGTTCACCGGCCTGGTCATCGCGTTCGCCGCGTCGGTGGTCTTCCTGAGTTACCGTCCCGCCCGCAATCTGATCTCGAGTCATCAGGCCATGAACCGGTCGTTCGACCCCTATCATTTGGTCAACACCTACGGAGCGTTCGGCAGTATCGGCGACACCCGTTACGAGGTGGTCGTGGAAGGCACCGACGAGCCGGCCGTCACCGACCGGACGCGGTGGAAGGAATACGAGTTCAAGGGCAAGCCCGGTGATCCGCGCCGGCTCCCGCGCCAATGGGCCCCGTACCATCTGCGGCTGGACTGGCTCATGTGGTTCGCCGCCGCCTCACCGCGTTACGCGCAGTCGTGGCTGGGCCCCTTCTTGACACGACTGCTGGAAAACGACGCGGCCACGCTGCGACTGCTACGGAACAATCCGTTCCCGCAGGCCGCACCGCGCTTCGTCCGGGCGCAACTGTATCTCTACCGCTTCACCACACCTCGCGAATTGGCTCGCACCCGAGCGTGGTGGGACCGCACGCTGGTGACCCGATACGTTCCGCCCCTCTCACTGGATGACCTGCATTACCGCAGCCGTTCCGGTCGGCAATGACGCGTTGGTCGGCGCCACCGCAGGCCGAGAATCGGTGCCGGACAACGGCTTGCGCTCGAAGCACAGGCCGGGGGTGGCATTCGCCACAACGGGCGTGGCGACGATCGACGGAGAAACCGGGTATGCGCCCGAATGACGCAATCGACCGAAGGAGGATGTCATGTCCATCTCGGCCTCGCGCTCGCAGTATCGCGCCGCCCGACGCGGCGGCAGCGGCTATCCCGGCACGGAGCTGCCCGTCGAATGGACCATCGCGGCATGGGTTTTGGTGTTGACGGTGCTGAGCCTCGCGCTGGCGCTCCTGTAGGAACGCCACCCGGCGAAGAGCGGGGACCAGCTGAAGGCCCGCTTCGCTGGAGCAGGAAGCTCAGCATTGCACTCACCTACGCGGGAGCTGAGCGGCATCGTGCGCTCGAGAATACTGGCGGTGCGCTACCGATGCGGCGAAAAGTTCTGCACCGCGGCAGGGTGAGTGGACGAGGAGAAGGAGTTCGATCCGTTGGAGGAAATACTACGGCCGCTCATCGTGCTTCTCGGTACGGTGGCCATCACCGTGACGGCCGGTCTGCTGTTCGATCGCTTACTGCGTTACAGCGCCCGTAGACGCCCGGGCAACCAACTTCCCACTCTATTGCGCCGGGTGCAATTGCCTGTGCAGGTGTTGCTCGGCGCGATGGCCTTGCATGCCACCTACCCGTTGACCCACCTGGATTTGCGCCAAGACGAGATGATCAGGACCGTCCTGGCGACGGCGGCGATCATGGCAGCGGCATGGGGCGTCATCCGTGCCGCCGACGCGGTCGCGGAGAACACGCTGCGCTCGTATGCCCGGCGCACCCAGGACATCATGCGGGTTCGGCAACTGCGCACCCAGCTCGGCCTGGTGCGCCGGATCGTCACCTCGGTCCTGGTGGTCACGACCGCCGCCGTCGTGATCCTGCTGCTGGTGCCGAGCCTGCGGACCCTGGGCACCTCGCTGCTGGCCTCGGCGGGGGTGATCGGCATCATCGCCGGTGTCGCCGCCCAGTCGACACTGAGCAACCTGATCGCCGGATTGCAGATCGCGTTCGGGGACTCGGTCAAGATCGGGGACACCGTTGTGGTGGAGGGAGAGTGGGGCATCGTGGAGGAGATCACCCTCGCATTCCTCACCGTCCGGATCTGGGACGACCGCAGACTGACCATGCCGGTCTCCTACTTCAACAACAAGCCGTACGAGAACTGGTCGCGTGGCGGGGCGCAGATCACCGGTACGGTTTTCCTGTACCTGGACCACAGCACACCGGTGCCGCTTTTGCGTGAGCACTTGCAGGAGTATCTGCGAACGCGCGCGGATTGGGACGGTCGCGCCTGGGGTCTGCAGGTCACCGACAGCACGCCGACGAACATCGTGGTGCGCGCGACGATGTCGGCCGCCGACGCCGACGACGTGTGGAACCTGCGCTGCGCGGTCCGTGAGGAAATGCTCGACTGGCTCGGCCGCAACCACCCCTACGCCCTGCCCAAGATCTCCACCGCGATCACCGAGACCGCCACCGATCGTCATCTGGCGCTGGCGGGCGACCGCGGCGACTGAGCTACCGTCACCGACACGTTGCTGGCGATCGACCCGGGCGGATGTTTCATCGAACCGGTGACCCTGGAAGTGCTGACCGCGACCAGGCGCTGAGGCGAGTGCGCACCGTGGGAAGCCGGCGTTCGGAGTGCGGTGCGCCGAGAGGTCAGCGGTTCGGAACGGTGTGCAGCGTTACCCCGCTCAGCCGCCCGGACTGTATCCGCGCGGTGAGATAGGTGTGTTCCGGTTGGCGGCGGCGGTCGGTGGGCGAGCCGGGATTGAGCAAGCGCAACCCGCTGTCCGCGACGCTGTCCCACGGAATGTGGCTGTGGCCGAAGACGAGTACGTCGGTATCCGGGAAGTCCCGGGCGCAGCGTTCCTCCCGGCCCTTCGCGGGTCCGGTTTCGTGCACCACCGCCAGCCGGAGTCCGTCGAGTTCGGCGCGGGCGACCTCGGGCAGCCGCGTACGCAGCTCCGGACCGTCATTGTTGCCGTAGACACCGACGAGGCGCGCGCTACGTGCCTCCAGGCGGTCCAGCAAGGCGGCCTCCACCCAGTCGCCCGCGTGTACGACCACGTCGGCGGCGTCGATCTCGCGCCAGAGCAACTCCGGCAGATCCCGCGCACGCTTGGGCACGTGCGTATCGGAGATGATGAGCAACCGCATGGTGACCGGTCTACCACGGTTGCGGCGGAGCGCCGATTGTCCCGGTCATGGGGCAGACGACATGGCAGATTGCTTGTGTGATATCTATCACACCCCCTCGGGCTGCCCGGTCGAGATTGGACCTCCGGTCGTGGGTATGCCGGGCGTGACGGTGACGCAGTACAGCGCACCGGTGCGACAGTTTCCATCGCGTTGTCCGGGAGGGCTTGTGTCTTCGATGCTTTCGTTTCTCATGCTCATGCTGATGCTGCCGGGGATGGCGACCGTCGCTGCGTATGTGACGGTGGCGATCAGTGTGTGGCTCGAGGAGCGTCGCGACGCCGCCGACCCCGCGGTTCGGGTCGAAGCGCGCCGCTCGTAGGCCGCGGCCGGTCCGAAATCAGGGCCGGCCTATGCGCGTCACCGGCGCAACCAGCGCGTTACCCGCCGGCGGCGAGGTGCGGCCCTCCAGTCGAGACCGGTGGCGGTCGCGAAGGCGGCGGCGTCGGCGGAGGTGGTCGTCTTCGGGTGATTCCGTGCCCATGCCGTGAAACGGGCGGTGAAGTCACCCTCGCACGCGTGCACCAGCAGCGGGAAACGGCGTGCCACCTCGCCGGCGCGCTTGCGCAACAGCGCCTCCGCCGCGGCGCCGACGGCCTCGGCATCGAATCCGGGCGGCACCGTGGCTCCCGCGACGAGCGCACGCACCAGCGCTGCTTGCCGCTGGGCCAGCGTCGCGTCGTCAGGCGGCCGCGCCGGTCGGGACGCGGCGCTCACGCCAGTATCGCCCTGGCGCCCGCGGTGATCGGCGGGCGGTCGACGGCGGCCGCGATGGCGTCCAGTTCATCGAGCAATTCGGCCGCGAGCGGATAGTTGCCGTCGCGCTCCAGCATGATCGGCGCCGGACGATGCGCGGTGTATTCCGCCACGAGCGCGAGAACTTCGCCGGGAACCGGGTCGGTGTGGGTGTCGTGATAGCGGCCGCCGGATTCGTGACCGCCCGCGACGTGGCAATACGCCACGTGTTCGGCGGGCAGGCGAAGGAGCTCGGCGAGCGGGTCGCGACCGCGGTTGCGGGCGTTCGCGTAGACGTTCGCGAGATCGAGCAGCAGCCATACCCCGGTGCGTTCGACGAGTTCGGACAGGAATTCCGCTTCGGTGTATTCGTCGTCGGGCCAGTCGAACAGCGTCGCGATGTTCTCCACCGCGAGCGGGACGTCGAGCGCCGCCTGGGTTCGGGCGATATTGCGGGTGAGTGCGTCCAGCGCTTCGCGGGTCCGCGGTACCGGTAGCAGGTGACCTGCCTCCAGGCCGCCCGCGCGTACGAAAGCGATGTGCTCGCTCACCAGCGGAGCCGCCACCGCCGCCGCGCAGGCCGCCAAATGCTCGACGCGATGGCCCGCGACCGGCTCCGCGCCGCCGAGCGACAGCGAGATGCCGTGCGGCACCACGGAGACGCCGCGCGTCCGCAGAGCGGCCAGTTCCTCGGGGACGGCGAGCTGCCCGGCGTGGCGGGGGTCCCGGGGTAACGACTCCGCGATGACCTCGCAGAATCCGAGCCCCGCCAAGGCGGCTATCACCCCGCAGATCTCGGGTCGCCAGCCGATACCGAGCGCGTCCGGTGGCAGCGGGCCGGGGCGCTCATCCACCGCAGCCGCCGCAGCCGCCGCCACATCCGCCGCCACATCCGCCTCCGTCCCCGCCACTGTCCCCGCCGCTGTCGCCCCCGCCGTCCCCACCGCCCGACGCGCTCGGCGGCGCGACTGCCTGGGCAAGTCCGGGATCGAGCGCGACGAGCGCACCGATGCCGAAAACAGCTGCCGCGAGTGCCGCGCTCTCGGCGCCATAGGTCGCGTAGGAAGGCGAATTGCTCGGCCGCAGATACCGATTGCGGTCCGACGCGGCGTCCCGGGCACGCACACCCAGCGCGGTGAGCCGGGGCTTGCGCACCACCAACCAATAGCCGAGCGCCTGCGCGATCACCAGCACCACCAGCCCCCCGACCGGGTTCCCGTGCGAAGCGCCCGCGATGATCCGCACCACGCCGAGCGCGCCGGTGAGGAGAAGCGGCATGCCCGCGTCACGCAGACCGTGGCGCATGTCGGGCCCGGGGAAGTACCCGAGGTCGACCATCCTGGTGCGCAGCGCGTCGAGCGACCCGCCGACGATCGCGCCGACGGTCTTGCGCTGCCCCGCCGCCAGCCGGTCGTACACCGACACGGTGAACGGATCCAGCTGCCCACGCTCCTGCGCGGTGAGTGCGCGAACCGGCGCGGCGCCAGAATCGATCGCGTCGACGCCGCGCAACCGCGCCATCGCCGCGAGTACGGCGTTCTGGTCGCCGTACAGCATTCCCAGCTCGGGCGAGGTCAATTCCGCGCCCGGCGCGGCGACCGCGTCGGTTTCCGGATCCGCGCCCGTCACCCGCGATCGCAGCCAGATCCCCACGAACAGGGCCACCAGCACGAGCGGTATATAGACGGCGAGGAACTGCGGCCCGGAAATACCCCAGGTATCACCGGCAGCGACAAGTCCGTCCGAGCCCACCCCGATCACTTTCATGTCCCACCTCGGAATCGGTCCAACCTGCTCCAAGTATCGGGCCGCTGCGGCTCACACGCCACAGCGAATCGCCGTGGCGCGCATCGGCAGCGGTCGTGACCCGACGGCCCGGCTCACTTCACGCGGCCGAGGCCGAGTTGCTCGGCGAGCATCAGGGCGATCTCGGTCTCCAGCCGATTCACCGTCAACGGATGACCGAGCACCTCCTCGGCCCTGCGTATCCGGTAATGGACGGTGTTCTTGTGGACGTGCATGCGCGCCGCGGCGTCGGTGAGGCTGCCGCGGGCCTCCAGATACGTCTGCACCGTCTCGCGCAGACGAGCGGTGGTCTCGTCGTCGCGCATGAGATCGCCGAGCACCCGGTGGACCCACGCTCTCGTGTCGGGCAGATGGTCGATGAGCAGGCTCGCCAGCGCCACCCGGGAGTGCACGGTCAGCGGACGACCGGGGTCGGCGAGCAACGCGAGGCCACGAGCGCGCTGGGCATCGCGGAAGGTCTGCCGGAACCCGGCCAGTCCGGGGCCGGGATCGCCGATCGCGACGCGAATTCCCGGGCGGCGGCGCAGTTCTCGCTCGAGCCGGTCGGCATCCAGTGACGGTTTGCCGACCGACGATATCCACGCCCAGCAGTTCTGCTCGTCGACCAGGACCGTCAGCGGGTGTTTGCCGGTCGCGGTGGCGAGCATCGACGTACCGGCGCGCAGCAGTTCGATCGATGCCGCGCCGGGTTCGGGCACCCAGAGGACGGCGGCCATATGCCACCCCCGCAGCGAGGCGGACAACATCTCCTCCGCGGAGGCCACGTCGAGGTTCTCGGTGTCGAGCACCGCGCGGATCTGGGCCGCGCGGGTGGTGTCCGAGCGCGCGTCCCAGCGGCGTCGTTCGCTCTCGTAGATGTCGATGACACCTTCGATGACCTGGTCGATGTAGCTGTTGACCAGCACGGCGACCCGGCTGGTGGTCGCCAGGGCGAGATCGGCGGGTGTCTCGGCACGCCGGAGCGCGGCGATGGTCTGCTGCATGAACATGTGTTCGCCGAGGCGGTACGCGCGCAGCAGGGCCTCCAGGGACATCCCGTGCTGGGCGAACCGGCGAGCGTACTCGGCGGCGGCGGGCGGCACGGTGATGTCGTCGCGCGAGATGCTCAGCATGAGCATGTCGAGGATCGCGGTGAGGTTGGACGCGGTGCTGGCGATCATCAGCCGTCGCACTTCGTCGTCGTGGCGGAATTCCGGGATCACCTCGGCGAACATCGCGGTCATCTCGGCGGTCAGCCGGTCCAGATCGGCTTTGACGCGTCCGGCGACATCGCGGATGGTCGTGTCCACGTCAACGCTCATGCCGGGACCGTACCGGAACCGGCGCGGCGGCTCCGACGCATTCCGCTTTCTTTTGTGCCATCGGCACAAAGCCCGCCGAAAACTCTGGGATGCGGGCCCGTAGCCGGGTTCTCGCACCCGATCTAACTTGGATTGTAATCCCCGTCACCCCGAAGTAGGTGAGGACATAAGTGCAGCACGTTGTGGAAATTCCGGAGGTCAGGGCGACCTGGAATCCGTCCGGCCCCTGTATTGCGGACGACCGCGAGCAACTCGACAATCAGACTTTCGTGAAACGGGTACGTACGGCCGCAGCCGTCCTGTACGCGAATGGCGTTCGTGAAGGCGACGTCGTCGCGGTCGTATTGTCGAATCGACTCGAATTCGTCGTCATTCTTTTCGCGGCATGGCGGCTGGGTGCCGCGGTCAGCCCCGTGAAGCCGGATTCGACCGTCGAGGAGGTGCGTTATCAGGTCGAGGACTGCCGGGCGAAGGTGGTCGTGACCGAAGGCGGACGCGAAGGTGCGACGCTGGATGTGACCGAGGTGGCCGGACCGGGCGCCGAGGTCGCCGGGCCCGAATCGGCGCCGGCGGATCCAAGCGCCGCGGCGCTGATCATCTACACCAGTGGCACCACCGGGCAGCCGAAGGGCGTCGTGCTCGACCACGCCAATATCGCCGCCATGTGCGCGATGCTGGTCGGGGCACTGGCATTGAACGACACCGACCACAGCTTGCTGATCCTGCCGCTGTTCCACGTCAACGGGATCGTGGTGAGCGTCCTGTCGCCGCTGCTCGCCGGTGGCCGGGCCACCATCGCGGGCCGATTCTCGGCTTCGGCGTTCTTCGGCATCGTGGAACGTGTTCGTCCGACCTATTTTTCGGGCGTTCCCGCGATCTACGCGATGCTCGTCGCGCAGCCGGAGAGTTCGGCGCCGGACACGTCGTCGTTGCGCCGTGCGATCTGCGGAGCCGCGCCGATGCCCGCGGAACTGATCGCGCGGTTCGAAACGCGTTTCGGTGTTCCGATCGTCGAAGGCTACGGACTGTCCGAGGGTACCTGCGCGTCGACGCTGAATCCGCCCGGCGGACCGCGGAAGCCGGGCACGGTCGGGCGGCCACTGCCAGGGCAGACCGTGGCGATCATGGATGGCGACGGTCGGGTCGTGCCCGCCGGGACGAGCGGGGAAGTGGTCATCCGGGGTGCGAACGTGATGCGAGGCTATCTCGGCCGACCCGAGGCGACCGCGCACACGGTGGTCGACGGTTGGCTGCATACCGGTGACGTCGGCTATTTCGACCCGGACGGATACCTGGTGCTGGTCGACCGGATCAAGGACATGATCATCCGGGGTGGCGAGAACATCTATCCCAAGGAGATCGAGAACGTCCTGCACGCCCATCCCGCCGTTCTGGAAGCCGCGGTGGTGGGGGCGCCCGATCCGGTCCTCGGCGAGGTACCGGTCGCGCATGTGGTGACGATGCCCGGCGCGCGGGTCGATGCCGCGGATCTCGTCGAGCACTGCCGGAGAACTCTCGCCCGCGCGAAGGTTCCGGTGTCGATCGAACTCACCGAAGCGCTGCCACGGAATCCGGTCGGCAAAATCGACAAACGAAAGCTCCGCGCGCTGGTCGCCGACGCGATCGTCACCACCACATAGAAACAATCCGCTCGGCGGTGAGCGGAACTCCCATGATCCGAACCGCATTCGGCCGGGTCCTCGCATGCGCTTTATTCATCGGATAAGAAAGGTCCGAACAATGGGATTCAAAACAGCGGATTTCCCGCCCGTCGACGTGACGACGTTCCTCGATCAGCCGTTGCGGGAGCGGATGAGAACTTTGGCCCTGCATTGGGTCGAATTCGGTTTCGGCTCGCCGAGGATGATCCACACGATCTATCTGCTCAAGGTTCTGCTGGTCTCGGCGCTGGGCGGCGTCGCCGTGGCGACCTGGAGTTCCGGCGTCGGCCCGTTCTGGGATGTCGCGGCCTGGTGGAACGAGCCGATCGTCTACCAGAAGCTGGTGCTGTGGACCGTCTTGATCGAGGCGCTCGGCATCGCCGGGTCGTGGGGGCCGCTCGCGGGCAAGTTCAAGCCGATGACCGGCGGAATCATGTTCTACGCCCGCCCCGGCTCGATTCGCCTGCGGCCGTGGCGACGGGTGCCGTTCACCGGCGGTGACACCCGCACGGTGGCGGATGTGCTGCTGTACCTGGCGTTCCTCGGGACGCTCCTGGCGGCGATCGTGCTGCCCGGCGTGCCGAGCGCCTCGCTCAGCGCGGCGCTGCCGGACAACACCTCCGGCCTGGTGAATCCCGCGCTGCTCGTCGCTCCGATCGTGCTGTACATACTGTGCGGCTTGCGGGACAAGACGATCTTCTTGACCGCGCGCGGCGACCAGTACCTGCCCGCATTGGTGTTCTTCGCGGTGCTGCCGTTCGTCGACATGATCATCGCCGCCAAGTTGCTGATCTGCGCGGTGTGGATCGGGGCGGGCGTGTCCAAGTTCGGGCAGCACTTCACCAACGTGGTACCGCCGATGATCTCCAACAGCCCGGGCGTGCCCGCCAAGTGGATCAAGCGGCTGCACTACCGTGACTTCCCCAGGGACATCCGGCCGTCGAAGGTCGCCTCGTTCATGGCCCATGTCGGAGGCACGACCGTCGAGATCGTCACGCCGCTGGTGTTGCTGTTCTCCACCAACCACTGGCTGACCCTGGCCGGAGTGGTGCTGATGGTGGTCTTCCACGCGTTCATCACCTCGACGTTCCCGCTGGCGGTGCCGTTGGAGTGGAACGTCCTGTTCGCCTACCTGAGCATCTTCCTGTTCCTGGGCTTCCCCAACGGGGGCGGCTACGGTCTGGCCGACATCTCCTCGCCGTGGCTGGCCGTGGCGATCGTCGCGGCGCTGGTGTTCTTCCCGATCCTCGGTAATCTGCGCCCCGATCTGGTGTCGTTCCTGCCGTCGATGCGCCAGTACGCGGGCAACTGGGCCTCGGCCCTGTGGGCCTTCGCGCCCGGTGCGGAGGAGAAGCTGAACACCATCGCGCACCGGCCCACCGTGAACCAGATCGACCAGCTGCGTGCGATGGGTTACCCGCCCGAGGTCGCGGAGATCACCATGCAACAGACGATCGCGTGGCGCTCGATGCACAGCCAAGGCCGCGGCCTGTTCTCCCTGCTGTACACCCACATTCCCGACATCGATCGCTGGACCGTGCGGGAAGCGGAATTCGGCTGCAACTCGCTGATCGGGTTCAACTTCGGCGATGGTCACCTGCACAATCTGGACCTGATCGAGGCCGTGCAGTCCCGAGTGGGATTCGCTCCGGGAGAATGGATCGTGGTGTGGGTGGAATCGCAGCCGATCCACCGCGGCGTCCAGGAGTATCAGGTCATCGACGCGGCGCTCGGCGTCGTCGAACGCGGCACCTGGCGAGTGCGCGACGCGGTCGAGGCGCAGCCGTGGCTGCCCGACGGCCCGATCCCGCACGAGGTGACGTGGCGGCGCGCGGGCTACACCGTGCCGACGCCGCTGGAGGAATCGACTCGGGTGCTCGCGCCGCAGACGGTCGGCTGACGGTCGGCCACGAGGGACGGAGAGCGACATGAGCAGTGCAGTCGTGGTCGGCGGCGGCCCCAACGGTTTGGCCGCGGCCATCACCTTGGCCCGAGCCGGTTGGGACGTCACCGTGCTGGAGGCCGCCGACGAGATCGGGGGCGGCACTCGCACCGGCGAGGCGATCGTGCCCGGTCTGCTGCACGACCACTGCTCGGCCATCCACCCGATGGCGGTCGGCTCTCCTTTCCTGCGCGGTCTCGACCTGGAGCGCTACGGATTGACCTGGGCCTGGCCGGAGATCGACTGCGCCCATCCGCTCGACGACGGCACCGCGGGCGTGCTGCTGCGCTCGGTCGCGGAGACCGCGGCCGGGCTCGGCGGTGACGGCCGTGCGTGGCGACTGCTGTTCGAGCGGACGGCGGCGGGCTACGACCGGATGAGCCCCGACATCATGCGGCCACTGCTGCGTGTGCCGCGCCACCCGGTGCGGCTGGCGCGCTTCGGGATTCCCGCCGTGGTTCCGGCCACGCTGCTCGCCGGACTGTTCCGCACCGAGCAGGCGAGGGGGTTGTTCGGCGGCGTCGCCGCGCATGCCTTCCACCCGCTGCACCGGCCGCTCAGCGCGAGCATCGGCCTTGGCATCCTCACCGCGGGCCACGCCTACGGCTGGGCGGTCGCCGCGGGTGGATCGCAACGGATCACCGACGCCATGGCGGCGGCCCTCGGCGACCTCGGCGGAAAGATCGAAACGGGCGTGCGGGTGCGGTCGGTGTCCGATCTGCCGCCGGCGGAACTGACCATGTGGGACCTGGCGCCGACCGCGGTCGCGGAGATCCTCGGCGACCGCCTGCCGCCTCGAATCCGGAAGTCGTATCAAGACTTTCGTTACGGCCCGGGTGCCTGCAAAGTCGACTTCGCGGTGCACGGCGGCGTGCCGTGGACGGCGGAGGCGGCGCGCCGGGCGGGGACGGTGCACCTCGGCGGCACGTTCGCCGAGATCGCCGCCACCGAACGCGAGATCCATCGCGGTCGCATGCCCGAACGACCTTTCGTACTGGTGGGGCAGCAATATCTCGCCGATCCGCAACGTTCGGCGGGCGACATCCATCCGATCTGGGCATACGCTCATGTCCCGCACGGCTATCCCGGCGACGCCACGGCGGAGATCACCGCCCAGATCGAACGCTTCGCCCCCGGTTTTCGCGACCGCATAGTCGGAACCAGCGTGCGCAGCGCGGCGGAATTCGCCGAATACAACCCCAACTATGTGGGCGGCAACATTATGACCGGCGCGAAGGACATCACACAGCTGCTGTTCGGTCCGCGTAAGACCCTGCAGCCCTATGACGTAGGCGTGCCGGGTCACTACCTGTGCTCGGCGGCCACACCGCCGGGCCCAGGGGCGCACGGGATGTGCGGCGTGAATGCCGCGCAGCGGGCGCTCCGGCGTTGACGAGCCCGGCCATCGTCTCGATCCTCGCCCTGGCCTGACGCTGCCGCGGCGACACCACCGGCTGGTCCGGGGTGACCAGCGGTTTCCCGCGGGATCACCCGGGCAATCGGTCACCATGGATGCGGAAAACACCAATGCAGCGGACACGTCGTCGAGCAGCGCACAGCGTTTCGGCCGAGTCACGGCGGATGATCTACGCCGGTTGCTGGCCACCGGCCAACCGGACGCGTACCTGGTCCTCGAGGAGGGGCAGATCAGAATCGAAGGTGCCTTCGGGTCCGAGCCGCAAGGAATGCTCATCCTGTCGCGGGCCGAACTGGCCGCCCGGATCGGAGAGGACCCGGACGCCGCCGCACTGACCGAGACCGCCGCCGAACTGGACACCGAAGTTCGTCTCCGGGGTGCCTGAAACGTCGGCGGCCCGTGCGGCCGGCTATGGATCTGCCGGAAATCGCTTTGCACGGTCACGTGCCGGATGGCCACGATATCGGTATGAGCATCGAACCGTGCTCGGCGCTCGCACCGGGCGTCGTGCCACCGGAACGGATCGAACTGGACGAGCTGCTGTTACGGCGATGGCAGCCGGAGGACCTGCTGCCGCGACTCGAGGCGATCAACGCCTCCTTCGACGAGATCCACCCCTGGATGGACTGGCTCGCCGAACCGGCGACACTGGAGAGTCAACGCGCTTTCGGCCGGGAGACGGACGAGAGCTGGCCCAGCGCCGCGGGCAGTTTCAACTTCGGCATCTTCGCCGCCGACGGCAGCGTGCTCGGCGCGGTCGGTCTGCACGATCGGCTCGGCTCGCGAGCTGTGGAGATCGGCGCTGCCGGGCGTCGATCGTGTCGAGATCCACTGTGACGAGGCGAATGTCCGCAGTGCCGCGGTAGCCCGGCGGCTCGGCTACCGGCTGGACCGGATCGAGCCACGCGAAAAGCGTGCGCCCGCGGAGTCCGGTCGTGGGATGTACTGGGTCAAGGAGCGATGATCAGCCGCCGGTTCGCTCAGCCGGTGGCAACCGGGGCGGCGACAGGCCCGGCGGGTTCGTGGACATCCGGGCCGAGGTCAGTTGCGTAGAGTCCGGCGATTTCGGTGGCGTATTTCTCGGCGATCACCCGGCGCTTGAGTTTCATCGTAAGGGTGACTTCGTCGCCGCCCGCTTCCCAGAAGGTGGGCAAGACGCGGAACCGCTTGACTTGCTCCACCCGCGAGAGCTTCGCATTGCCCGCGGCGATGCCTGCGGCGATCTGCTCGATGACGCCGGCGTCGGCCGACAAGGCCGCTGCCGAGCAATCGGGCAGGTCGTGCCGCTCGGCGTACGGTCCGGCGGTTTCGGCATCGAGGACGAGGAGCGCGGTGTTGTAGGGGCGGCCGTCGCCGATCACCGCGATCGCCCCGATCAGCGGTGTCGCCGCCTTGATCGCGTTCTCGATGTTGGTGGGGGACATGTTCTTCCCGGCGGAGTTGATGATCAACTCCTTCTTGCGGTCCACGACCCTCAGATATCCGGCGTCATCGATGGTGATCACGTCGCCGGTGCTCAGCCAGCCCTCGGAGTCGACGGCCTCGGCGGTCTTGCCGGGCTCACCGCGATAGCCCTTCATCACGAGCGGGCCGCGGACGTGGAGTTCACCGTCGTCGGCGATCCTGGCCCGCATGCCGGGCAACAGTTTGCCCACGGTGCCGAGCCTGGCGTCGCCGGGGTGGCTGACGCTGCAGATGCAGGTGAGTTCGGACATGCCCCAGATCTCGGCGATCGGGATCCCGAGCCCGGCGAAGAATCCGAGCGTTTCGGCGGGGATCGGCGCGGCGCCGGACATCGCCCAGCGGACGCGGTCTAAACCGAGTTTCGCGCGCAGCCCGGACAGGACGAGTCGATCGGCGCGTGCCCACTCGGCGGCGACGGATTCGGGGACCGGCTCCCCGGCCGATTGATGAGCGCTGCGCTGGGCGGCGACCGCCAACGCCCACCGCAACGCGGCCTGGCGCTGCTCGCCGGGCTCGTTGGCGACCGCGAATTCGATTGCCGCTTTGAGCTTTTCCCATACCCGGGGCACGGCGCCCCAGATCGTGGGGTGCAGGTCGGCCAAGGCGGCGCTGATCCCCGTCGGATCGGCGACGCAGGTCACCTGGGTGCCGAAGACCTCCTGGAAGTACAGCGCGGTCAGCCGGTCGGCGATGTGCGCGGTGGGCATGTAGGACGTGATGGTGTCCCCGAATCGGATGCCCAGCACCTGATCGACGGCGTAGCACTCGAACATCAGGTTCGCGTGCGTGGTCTCCACCCCTTTGGGATCGCCGGTGGTGCCCGACGTGTAGATCAGCGTCGCGACGTCATCGGGCTGGACCGCGCGCCACGCGGCGTCGAAGTCGAAGTCTCGCTCACCCGCGGCGATCACGTCAGCGACCGACAAAGTGCCCTCCGGGGCGTCGTCGACGCATACGATGTGGTCGAGTTCGACGCCGCTCGCGCGGACTTGTTCGACATATCCGGGCTCGCAGATCAGCACGCGCACACCGGCGTTGCCCAGAACGTACGCGATCTGCTCCGGCGACGCGGTGTTGTACACGGAGAAACTGGTGGCGCCGAGATGCTGCGCCCCGACCTCCAGCGGATAGAACTCGATGCGGTTGGACATCATCAGGGCCACCGTGTCGCCGCGCCGGACGCCCAGTCCCGACAGCCCGGCGGCGATCAGACGGACCCGCGTCGCGTACTCGCGCCAGGTGAGGGTGGCGGCGTCGCCGGGAGTGCGGAGCGCGACCGCGTCGGGATCGACGGCCGCGTTGTGCTGGAAGGCGGCGGGGAGCGTGTCGAAGCGTGGAGTGCTCACGAAAGGGATTCCTTCGGGTCGGACGGCGCATGCTGCGGCCGGACCGTGCTGAGTGGAGATGCGATGGGCGACCTGGAGCCGTCGTGACCGGCATACGGCGACGGTGTCGTGCGCGCTTCGACCCTGCGCAGCAGGTCGTGGACGCGGCGGTCGTGAGCGAGTGCGCTGTCGAGCACGACATTGACCGCCCCGCGCAGCAGCGCGTAGGGCTCCCACCCTGCCGGTGCGATGGTGCGCGCGGCGCGACGCTCGATGCCGTCCGCGATGGTCCTGGCCGCTTGCGCCGCCGAGATGCGCGTGTTCAACGGCCACGGCAGCAGGTCGTCCAGCTCACGGCCGAGTTCGTCGTGATCGAGGGTGTCGTGGGTCATCCGGGTGTCGACGATGCCGAAATAGGCGATGCCCGCCGAAGCGCCGAACGGCGCCAGTTCTACACGCAACGCCCGACCCAGCTGTTCGACCGCGGCTTTGCTGATCATGTACGGGGCTCCCGCCATGCCGGGAGCGAACGCCGCGCACGACGACACCACGACCACATGACCTTCGGCGGCGACGACGTGATCGAGCGCCGGGCGCAGGGTGTTGAACACACCGGTGAGGTTGATGTCCATCACCCGGTCGAAGTCCTGCCCGTCGAGCGTGCGCACCGTCGCCGGGCGGGGCACCACGCCCGCATTGGCCACCACCACGTCCAAGCGGCCGAAATGATCGGCGGCCCGGTCGACGACCGCCCGCATCGCCGAGCGGTCGGCGACGTCGGCGGCGATGGCGAGGGTTCGATCGCCCAATCCGGCGGCTGCCGCGTCGACCGCGTCCCGGTCGAGATCGACCAGCACGACCGAGGCCTGCTTGTGGTGCAGCAGCGCGGCCAGTTCGCCGCCGATGCCGCGCCCCGCGCCGGTGATCAGCACGACCCTGCCCGCGACCGAATATCCGCGCCGCCCCCTGGCGATCCGGAGCATGTCGCCGATCACCGGATCACCTCGTAGGCCGCGGTGTCGAATCGGCTGGTGCGCTGCCGGTATTCGAAGCTCCAGTTCGGGTAGAGACCGGCATTGAGCCCGTCCGGCGTCTGGTAGTAGCTCTGGCATCCGCCTGTGAGCCATACCGTCGACGAACTGCGGCGAGCCATCTCCGCGACGAAATCGGCCTGCGCTGCCGGTCGCACCTCGATCCGGCGCGTTCCGCGGGAGCGCGCGTCGCGCAAGGCGTCGACGATGTAGGCGATCTGGGATTCGATCATGTAGATCGCGGACTGGTTACCGGCGGCGCCGAACGGACCGAGCGTGCAGAAGAAGTTGGGGAACCCGGACAGCGCGACACCGAGATAGCTCTGCGGTCGTTCCCGATAGAGCTGCGCCAGCGTTCGCCCGTCGCGCCCGACGTAGCGCTCGTAGGCGGTCGGGATCGAGGTGAAACCGGTTCCGAAGATGAGGGTATCCACCGCGTGCTCACTGCCGTCGCGCAGCAGAATCGAGTGCGGCCGGATCTCGGCGATCGGCTGGGTGACCACGTCGACGTTCGGCTGGTCGAGTGCCGGTAGGTAGGTGTCGGAGAAGATCGCTCGTTTGCAGCCGATGACGTAGTCGGGGGTGAGCTTCTTGCGCAGCTCCCGGTCGCGGACCTGCCGCAGCAATTGCAGTCGGCCCAGCGCCTCGTACGGGTGCCGGAAGCGCTGATCGACCAGCGAGATGAGCCCGAAGGTCTCGATCGCCGCGTAGAACCCGCCGCGAATGGCGCGCTGCGCCAGCGGGATACGGCGCAGCAGCCGTCGCTCGAGTTCGAGGGTGCGGCGATCCATGCGCGGGACGATCCAGGGGGCCGATCGCTGGAACAGCAGCAGCTGGGCCACCTTCGGCTGGATCTCCGGCACGAACTGCACCGCCGAGGCGCCGGTGCCGATCACCGCGACCCGCTCGCCGGTGAGATCGTGATCGTGGTTCCAGTGCAGCGAATGGAAGGACGTGCCCGCGAAGGAGTCGATGCCGGGCAGCCGGGGATACTTCGCCTCCGCGAAGAGCCCGGTGGCCGATAGCAGGAAGTCCGCGGTCAGCGTGCCGCGCGAGGTCTCGATCCGCCAGAGCGAACCTTGCTCGTCCCACCGGGCGTCGAGCAGTTCGGCGCCGAACCGGATGTGGCGGACGACATCGTGTTCGATGGCCACCGAGCGGATGTAGTTCAGGATTTCCGGCTGCCGTCCATAGGTGCGCGACCACTCCGGATTGGGTGCGAAGGAGTAGCTGTAGAGGTGGGACGGCACATCGCAGGCACAACCGGGATAGGTGTTGGCCCGCCAGGTGCCGCCGAGGTCGTCGGCGCGTTCGAGGACCACCAGATCGTCGAATCCGGCCTCGCGGAGTTTGATCGCCAGGCCGATGCCGCCCAGACCCGCGCCGACGATCGCGATGGGGGTGTGTTCGATCGGATCGGAGGTCACTGGCGCTTCCTTCCGTGTAGGACCGCGATGAGCAGGTCGACGACCATGTCCACGCGGTGGTCGCGCCGGAACGAGGTGAGCGGCAACGGGGACGGGAAACGCTGGCGCGTGGTGGCTTTGGCGTAGGTGAATTCCCTGAGCCCGTCCGGCCCGTGCACGCGGCCGAATCCGGAGGCGCCGACGCCGCCGAGCGGCAGCGCGGGAATGGTGGCGTGCGCGACGAACGCGTTGATGGAAATGCCGCCCGCCCGGATGCGGTCGGCGATGTCGCGCCCGTTGCGGCGGGCGAACACGGTGCCGCCCAGCCCGTAGGCGCAGCGGTTGACCAACTCGACGGCCTGGTCCATGTCCCTGACCTTGGTGACCGTCAGGGTGGGACCGAAGGTCTCCTCCGTCACCGCGGACGCGTCCTCGGGGACGTCGACGAGGATGGTCGGTTGGACGAACTGACGATCGAGGGCATCCGGGCCGCCGAGCACCGCCCGGGCACCGCGTGCGACGGCGTCCTCGATGTGGCGGCGAATGATCGCGAGTTGCTTCGGCATCGTGATGGGGCCGATCTTCGAATCCGACCTACCGGCGTCGATCTGTCCCGCCGCCGCCACCAGTTCGGCGAGGAAGTCGTCGTAGACGTCGGCGTGGACGTAGACGCGCTCCACGGCCAGACAGGTCTGCCCCGCGTTGGACAACCCGCCCCACACCGCCGCGTCGGCGGCGGCGGAGAGGTCGGCATCGGCGTCGACGATCAACGCGTCCTTGCCGCCGCACTCCATCAGCACCGGCGTGAGGTTCTCCGCGCACGCCGCGAGGACGAGTTTGCCGGTGGCCGTGGATCCGGTGAACCCGATTTTGCCGACGCCGCTGCGGCACAGAGCGTTTCCGGTGTCGCCGAGCCCGGTGATCACTTGCAGCACCGGCTCGGCGGGCATGGTGCGTGCGAACGCCTCCGCGAGCCACAGCCCGACGCCGGGGGTGTACTCGCTGGGTTTGAACACCACCGCGTTCCCGGCGGCCAGCGCGAAGGAGATGGAGCCGAGCGGAGTGAAGACCGGGTAGTTCCACGGTCCGATCACGCCGACCACGCCGAGGGGAAGGTATTCGACCGTGGCCGCGTGGTTGAGCGTCAGCATGCTCGACGGCACGGAGCGACGGCCGAGCACCTTCTCGGCGTTGCGGGCCGCCCATCGCAAGTGTTCGAGGGCCATCGCGATCTCGAGTTTGGCGTCGGAGACCGGCTTGCCCATTTCCCGGTGGATGATCTGGGCCAGTTCGTTACGGCCGGTGGCGATCTGGGCGCGCCAGGCGCCCAGATGCCGAGCGCGTCCGGCGAAGCCGAGATCGTGCCACCAGGTCGCGGCCTCGTGGGCGGCGGCGACGGCGGTGTCCACGGCATGGCGGTCGTGGACCGGGTAGGTTCCGACCACCTCGCCGGTGGACGGATCGTGCACGTCGAAGGTCGACACGACCGACGGTGCGTGATTGTCGGTGGAGACGCTCATCGGGTCGTCTCCCTCGATCGGCAACGCATAGACAACGCTGTCCCTTTCCTATGACGGTCTCAGAGGTCGACCACGAGGTGTTCGCCCGCGGCGCGGGAGACGCAGACCAGCATCTGGCTCTCGCGTTCGGCCGCGGTGAGCACGCGATCACGGTGGTCGACGGCGCCGGAGACGACCGCGACTTTGCAGGTGCCGCAGAATCCCTGCCGGCAGGAGTAAGGGGTGTCCGGCAGTGCGCGATGAATCGCGGTGAGCGCCGTTTCGTCGGCCGCGACCCGGACGGTGGTCGCAGTGCGCGCCAGAGTGAGGTCGAATTCCGCGCCGTCGACGACCGGCAGCGCGGAGAACCGTTCGGTGTGCAGCGAGGCCGTCGGGTTGAGTGCGAACAGGCACCGCCGCGCCGCATCGAGCATCGGCGGCGGCCCGCATACGTACACCGCCGCACCGGGTTCTGCGCGCGCCAGCAGTGCGGCGACATGCGGAGGGCCGAATTCGTCGTCCGGCCTGACGTCGGCGTCGGGCAGGTCGGCCAGGAACGGCATGGTCTCGCGTGAGCGGCCGACGTACACCAGGCGTCCACGCGCGCCCGCGGCCTCGATCATCGGGATGATCGGGGTGATGCCGATGCCACCGGCCAGGAACAGATACGACGGCGCCTCGACGAAGGTGAACGCGTTGCGCGGCCCGCGAATGCGCAGACGGTCGCCGACTCGCAGCGAATGATGGATCTCGCGCGATCCGCCGCCCCCGTCGGGAATGAGCCGCACCGCGATGCGATACCGGAACCGGTCGCTCGGGTCGCCGCACAGCGAGTACTGGCGCTGCCGTCCCGAGGGCAAGAAGACATCCACGTGCGCGCCCGGCCGCCAGGTGGGCAGCGGACTGCCATCGGCCGCGCGCAGTGTCAGGCTCACCACGTCGGCGGCTTCGCGTTCGATCCCGGCGATCGTGACGTCCGTATCGAAGCCCTTGCGGCGCACCGTGTTCGGGCGGGACAGGAGCGCGGCGGTGCGTCCGGTGACGAACACCTTCCGATAGATGTCCATGACATCGCCGATCAGGCGCAGTCCCCCGGGCGCCGAGCGCTCGGCCAGGGTGGGTGATCCGTTCATCGGTGCGCCGCCCGCGCGGCAGGCGAGTGCGCCAGATAGCGCAGGGCCTTGTCCATCGGACCCAGCTGGGACGGATGGAAACCCGGCCGCAGGTACCGCGGCATCTCGGTGACGAAGACCGTCCACTTCGGGATGACGCCACGCCGGGTCGCGCTCCAGAACTGCAGGCCCCAGAACCGGCCCTTCTGCGGCGACGGATCCTTCCGGTAGAGATAGGCGGTGGAGACGATGAACAGCGGAAGCAACGTCGCGCTGGCCAGGATCGCCGTGCGGGCTCTCCGTGCGTAGCTGCCGTCGATATGCATGAAAGCGTCGTAGACGACGCTGCGGTGCTCCACCTCTTCGGCGCCGTGCCACCGGACCAGGTCCAGCATCGCCGGATGCATGCCCTTCTCCTCGAGGATGTCCGCGTTGAGCAGCCATTCCCCGAGCACCGCTGTGTAGTGCTCCATGCCCGCGAACAGACCCAGCCGTTCCTTGAGCCACTCCTCTCGCGCCCGGCCGGTCAAGCCGTGGTCACCGAGGATGCGATCGACCAGCCAGGCGACTTTGCCGACGTAGGAGTCGACGTCCAACCCGATCGATCGCAGGTGGGCGCGCGCGGCTTCATGACTGTTCGCGTGCATGGTCTCCTGCCCGATGAACCCCGTCACCTCCTCCCGCAATCGTTCGTCGTCGATGTGCGGCAGGGCTTCGGCCAGTGCCTGCGCCATGGCTCGTTCCCCTTCGGGCAGCACCAGGTGCATCACATTGACGATGTGGGTGGCCAAGGCCTCGCCCGGCACGTAGTGCATGGGCACGGAGTCGAAATCGAAATGGACGTCGCGCGCATGGATGGCATGCGCTTCGTCGCGATACCGGCGCTGCGTCGCGCCTGCCTGCTCAGCCATGACCCGACCGTACAGAACAACAAATCGCATTGCAATGTTGCAGCAACAACTCGGGCTGAATGTTGCAGGATGGATCCGTTTTGCTAGCGTTGGCCCATGCCCACCGCGTCGAAGGCCACTGCGAGCAGCGAGAATGTCGCCGGTACCCTCGTCACCCGGATCCTGGACGCGGCTCTGGTCCTCTTCGAGCAGGTCGGCGTCAAGAAGACGACGATCGAGGAAGTGGCGCGGAAGGCGGGCGTGGACCGGGTGACGGTCTATCGCCATGTCGGTGGCCGCGACGACCTGGTGCAAGCCGTGATCAGTCGAGAGGTGGCCGCGGTGCTCGCCGAGATCACCCAGATCGCCGACCGGCACGACGAACTCGGCGATCTCGTCGCCGACATGTTCGTCACCGTGATCACCCGCTGGCGCACGAATCCGCTCGTCGACCGCATGCTGGCGCTGGAACCGGCGCGCGTTGTCCTGAAACTCACCGTCGATGGCGCGGGCCCGTTCGCGATGTCCGTCCACGCGACGGTCACCGCGCTAGAGCGCGCTGTCGAACGGGGAATCCTGCCGCCCGCAACGGATCTGACCACTCGTGCGGAAATCGTGTGCCGGATCGTCCACTCGCTGATCCTCGCGCCGCACGGGCTCACCGAACTCCGGACCGACGGGCAACTCGACGATTTCGCGCGCACATACCTGGTACCGGTGGTGGCCGGACCGAACGTCGCGCCCCGCTGACACCGGACGCACCGGACCGGTCGCTCCGTGGAATGCCGCGCGCGGATGTCCAACGGGCGAACGCTCGGTTGTACCGCGGCAACCGCTGTCGATTTCGTCCGGTGTTCCGCGAAAAACGCTGCGCCGGAATTCGTTCAGAAGACGCCTTCGTCCACTTGGCGATCCCGGATGTGCCGTTGACCAGCGCCACGTCGAATCCGTCGCGTTCGGCGAAACGGTCCTCGGCATCTCCCCGCGCTCTCGTTGCGACGAGACGATCGGCCGTACCTGCGACAAGGCCCGGCAAAATAGCGGAGAGTGTGCTATTTGGCAGGCGATCGATCGCGACTGACCGCGTGGTGAATGGGGGACCGCGACCGTCAGCGGATCGTCGAACATCGTCCCGTTGATCATGTGATGCGCGGTGTTTCACTGTGGCTCCGTACTTCTGGCCTACACCGTCCAGCGGTCAGCCACTCGGAAGTGTTTCCATCCAGAAGCCTTCAGCCAACGAAGAGATGAGGTAGCTGCATGTTGACTGTGTGATGATGAAGGAGGAGGGGTGGCGATCTCGATGACCTACAAGGTGGCTGTCGTCGGAGCGGGTTTCGGCGGCATCGGGATGGGAGTCGGGTTGCGGCGAGCCGGGATCACGGATTTCGTGATCTTCGAGCGGGACGGCGACGTCGGCGGGGTTTGGCGAGACAACACCTATCCGGGCTGCTCCTGTGATGTGCCGTCCCACTTGTATTCGTTCTCGTTCGCGCCCTACCGAAGTCGGCGCATCCGATATCCGCGCCAGGCGGAGATCCTGGAGTATCTGCGCGGGGTCGCCGCCGACCACGGTTTGGTTCCGCATCTGCGATTGGGCACCGCGATCAGGGAAGCCAGCTATCTGGAAACCGAGGGCGGGTGGGAACTGACCACCTCCGACGGGCGGCGTGTGGTCGCCGAGGTGGTGATCTTCGCCGTGGGCCAGCTGCACCGGCCGAGCATTCCCGATCTCGCGGGCCGGGCGGATTTCGCCGGACCGTCGTTCCATTCCGCGCGCTGGGACCACGACCAGGACCTGCACGGCAGGGACGTGGCGGTGATCGGCACCGGCTCCAGCGCGGCACAGATGTTGCCGACCCTGGCCACGAGAGCCCGGCGGGTCCGCGTCTTCCAGCGCACGCCGCACTGGGTACTGCCCAAACCACCCGCCGACTTCGGGCCGCTCGCTCGAACGGCGCTGCGGCTGCCCGGCGCTCACCATCTCTATCGCCGAGTCCTGTACTACGGCTCCGATGCCGTGCTCGCGCCGATCATGCGCCGAGGTTGGTCGGCGCGGCCCGCCGAATGGGCTGCCCGGCGGTACCTGCGCAGCCGGATCGCGGACCCGCGGCTGCGGGCGAAACTCACCCCCGACTATCCGATCGGGGGCAAGCGCATCATCTTCGACAGCCACTATTATTCGGCCTTGGCCCGCGAGAACGTCGAGCTGATCACCGACCCGATCGCCCGGATCACCCGCGATGGAGTGCGCACCGCCGATGGTGCACACCATCCCGCGGATGTGATCATCTACGCCACCGGTTTCCGTGCTCCGGAGTTCCTGGTCCCGATCACCGTGCGTGGACGCGGGGGCGTGCTGCTGCACGACCAGTGGCGTTCCGGAGCGACCGCGCTATTGGGCATGGCGGTTCCCGGCTATCCGAATGCCTTCCTGATCGCCGGGCCGAACAGTTTCAACCCCGCGGGCAGCAATCCGGGAATGAAGGAGTGTCAGGTGGACTACATCGTTCGTTGCCTGCACTGGCGTGATCGGATCGGCGCGTCCGCCATCGAGGTCAGGGAAACCGCGATGCGGGAACATCAGCAGTGGCTCGAGCAAGCGGTCACCAAGACGGTGTGGCCCGCGATGGGATCGAACTGCTGGTACAAACACGACAGCGGGCGCGTCACCAACCCGTGGCCCGCCTCGGCGCGTGCCTTCGATCGCGCCTTACGGCGACCGCCGTCCGAATCGTTCCGTGCGGTTCCCCCCGATCCGGCGAACCCGACAGATCCGGCCGCATCGGAACCGGCCGCCGGAATCCACTCCGAGTGACAATGCCGGCCGCGCCGTATTTCGTTGCTACTCGGATGTTTCCGCTCGCTGGGCCGGATTCGCACCCGAGATCGGTTCATAGAGGGCGATGTGCCAGGCGGAGCCGGGCGTCGGCCGTATCACGGCGCGGCGTTCGTGCGGTCCGATGACCGGCTGCGCGGCTTCGAAACCTCCGGCGCGCAGCCGGTTCAACGCGGCATCCAGGTCGTCCACCTTGATCGCGAGGAACGGGCTGTCGTCCTCGCGGTCGGTGCCCGCGAGCATCACGCGGACGCCATCGCTGTCGAACTGGGCCCAGCGGTCGCCGTCGACGACGGTGGGTTCGGTAGCGAGGACGGCGGCCAGCAGTGCCACCGTGGCGGGCAGGTCGTCGGTGGGGTAGGCGGGGCCGATCCGTTGGATCGTCATGGGTGGGTCCTAACAGTGCGTGGTGCGGGCTCGTTCAGGAACGCCGCTCGGCGTGGGCGGCGCGTACGACCTCGTAGGTGGCGGTGTTGGCCCGGACCGCCTCGGGCAGGTCGTCGGCCATGCTCAGGAAGCCGTGGAACATGCCGTCGCAGCGGTGGATCGCCGCCGGGACACCGGCTCGCCGCAGCCGCTGCCCGTAGTCCTCGCCCTCGTCGCGCAGCGGATCGAACTCCGCGGTGACGATGTGTGCGGGCGGGAGCCCGGCCAGGTCGGCGGTGAGTGGGTTGGCGTACGGATCGGCGCCGTCGTGCGAGCCCAGGTACTGACGCCAATACCAGCGCAGGTGGGCGGCGGTGGTGAAATAGCTGTCGGCGTTGTCGCGGTAGGACGCCGTGGCGCAGGCCGGATCGAGCATGGGATACAGCAGCAGTTGCCGGGCGATCTCGGGGCCGCCTCGATCGCGTGCCATCAACGTGGTCACCGCGGCGAGGTTGCCGCCCGCGCTGTCCCCGGCCACGACGAGGCAGGCGGGATCGCCGCCCAGCGATTCGGCGTGGTCGGCGACCCAGCGCAGCGCCGCGTACGCGTCCTCGGCCGCCGCGGGGAACCGGTGCTCGGGCGCCTGCCGGTAGTCCACCGACACCACGATCGCCTCCGCCCCGACGGCCATGGCCCGGCAGAACCGGTCATGGCTGTCGAGGCTGCAGATCACGAATCCGCCGCCGTGGCAGAAGATCACGATCGGAGGCGGCTGCACCGCCGCGGCGGGACGATAGACGCGGACGCGGATCTCGGGTGCGCCCGGCGGGCCGGGAATCAGTCGATCCCACACCTCGGCGACGGGAATCGGATCGATGACCGGCGCGGGACGGGCGGCGAGCAGCCGCCGGGCCTCGGCGGCATCGAGCACTTCGGTGCCCAATTTCGGGAACGCGGCGCCCGCGGCCTCGACGATCGCCCGCGCCTGTGGTGTCAGCGGCATCGCGGCTCGCCCCTTTCGCTACTGCTCGAGGTCCGGTGGCAGGAACTTGCCCGCCGCCAGGCCGCCGTCGATCGTCACCTCGGCGCCGGTGATGTAGGCCGAGGCGTCGGAAGCAAGGAACGCGACCAGCTCGGCGACCTCCTCCGGCGCGCCGGTGCGTTGCAGCGGCAGGGAGGGGAAGCTGCCGGGGCCGGTGGTCAGGTACGGGACCATCGGGGTCGCGATCGGGCCAGGATGCACCGAGTTGACCCGGATTCCGGCCGGGCCCAGTTCGAGCGCGGCGGTCTTGGTCAGCCCGCGCAGGCCCCATTTCGAGGAGCCGTAGGCGGAGTGACCCATCAGCCCTTCGAGGCCCGCCTGCGAGGAGATGTTGACGATCGAGCCGCCGCCCGCCCGCGTCATCGGCCCGATCGCCGCCTGGATGCCGCGGAACGGACCGACCAGATTCACCCGCAGGATTCGCTCCAACTCCTCCGGCGCGGTGTCGCTCAGCGGCTTCGCGGTGTAGATGGCGGCGTTGTTCACCAGGACGTCCAGCGTGCCGAACGCCGAAACCGCCGTGCCGACGGCGGCCTCCCAGTCGTCACCGCTGCCGACGTCATGCCGGACGAAACGTGCGGCGGCGCCCAACGATTCGGCCAGTTGCGCGCCTTCGGCTTCCAGCACGTCGGTGATCACCACCCGGGCGCCGCGCTCCACGAACAGCCGCGCCTCGGCGGCGCCCTGTCCTCGGGCGGCGCCGGTGATCAGGGCGACCTTCCCACTCAGGTCAACCATGTCGAACTCCTCGTTGTCTTGCGGGGTCAGCTGTTGCGGAAGTGGGGGATGACCTTCTCGCCCCAATGCCGGATGGTCTCCAGGCAGGCCTCCTGCGGCACGGTGCCCATCTGGATGAGGCAGAGGATCTCGTCGGCGCCCGCCGCCTGCAGACGCTCGACGTAGGCGATGGCGTCCTCGGGGCTGCCGTAGGCGTGCTCGACGTTGAAGACCGAGGTGGCGCCGGTCTTCACGGGGATCTTGGCCTCGTGCAGGTAGGCCACGTGGTCGTCGGCGGCCTGCTTGATGGCGGCGACTTCGTCCGCGTTCGGGTCCACGGCCTCGTCGGGAGCCGGACCCGCGCCGTAGTAGTGCTTGATGGACTGGGCGAAGAAGCGCTGTCCGCGGGCGCCGATCTGCTGGGCCTTCTCCCGGTCGTCGAGGACGATGGTGGGGCACAGCGCCGCGAAATGATCGTTCACGACGGTCGAGACGAAACGCTCACCGGTGCGCGCGGCGATCGCCTCGTCATAGGTGCGCCGCAGTTCGGCGATCTCCTCCACGCCCGCGAAACCCAGCACGAGCGCGCCGATTCCGTAGTCGGCGGCCATTTTCAGCGTGTCCTTCTTGGTGCACGCCATGAACAGCGGCGGATGCGGCAGCTGCTCCGGCCGCGGCAGCAGCGAATGCGGCGAGACCTGCAAGAGTTCGCCGTTGTACTCGAATTCGGCCTCGGGATCCTGCCATGCCTTGCCGATCATGCGCAGCGACTCCTCGACCTCCTGGTAGGTGCGCTCGGGGTCGACACCGCACATGGAGGTCTCCACCGGCGTCGCGCCGCGGCCCGCGCCGAGGTTGAGCCGGCCGCCGGACAGCACGTCGAGCATCGCTGCGCGTTCGGCCGCCCGCACGGGGTGGTTGAAGTTGAACGGCATGCACACCACGCCGTGCCCGATCCGGATCCGTTCGGTCTTGGCGGCCACCCAGGTCAGGAAGACCTCAGGGGCGCTCATGTGCGCGTACCACTTCAAGCCGTGGTGCTCGACCGCCCAGACGGTGTCGAATCCCATCTCGTCGGCGAGTACCGCCTGCTCGACACAGTCGCGCAGCACCTGGTGCTCGTGCTCACGCGAGGGGTTGGCCATCTGGGCCTCGAAGATCATCGAGAACTTCATCCGGTCTCCTTCTCGACGCCCGATCGGGCGTTTCCGGTTTCGTCGGGGTGATTCGTCCCGCTGCGGGACAGTCGGAAGCTGTATGCCTAATCGAAATATGACCGCTGGAATTTCTCAGGTCAGGAGCTAGTCCCGGTGGGCGGGACCATCCGGTGCCGTGCCCCGGTGGGCGACCTAGCGTCGGTGCGCAAGGGACGGTCAGAGAGGACGGAAATCGGTGGGACAACTCGACGGCAAGGTGGCGCTGGTCACCGGCGGGGCGCGCGGGATGGGCGCCGAGCACGTACGGCAGTTCGTGGCCGAGGGCGCGCGGGTGGTGTTCGGTGACGTGCTCGATCACGAGGGAACGGCGCTGGCCGCGGAACTGGGTGACGCCGCGCGGTACGTGCACCACGATGTGACCAGCGAGGCCGATTGGTCCGCTGCGGTGTCGGAGGCGGTCGGCCACTACGGGCGGCTGGACGCGGTGGTGAACAACGCGGGCATCCTGCGGTTCGTCCCGATCGCCGAAATGGCTCTGGCGGATTTCACCGCGATCATGTCGGTCAACGTGACCGGCACCTGGCTGGGCATCAAGACCGCCGCACCGGCGCTGGCCGAGACCGGCGGCGGTGCGGTCGTGAACGTCTCCTCGGTGGAGGGGTTCGTCGGCGCCGCGGGCCTGTCCGCCTACAGCGCGAGCAAGTTCGCGATCCGCGGCATCACCAAGTCGGCCGCCCGCGAGCTCGGCCATCTGGGTATCCGAGTCAACTCGCTGCACCCGGGCGGCATCGCCACGACCATGACCGCGGCGGTGTCCGGTGCGTCCGGCGTCGACGGCGACGGTTTCTTCGCGAGCCTGCCGATCCCGCGCTGGGGGCAGCCCGTCGAGGTCTCCCATGTGGCGGTGTTCCTGGCCTCGGACGCGGCGAGTTATTGCACCGGAGGCGAATTCGTGGTCGACGGCGGCATGCTCACCGGCTGCGGCTACTGACGGGAAGCGACGCGATGACTCAGGAATTCGAATTCGACGTGGTGGTCGTCGGTTCCGGCGCCGCGGGCATGACCGCCGCCCTCACGGCCGCCTACCGTGGACTTTCGGTGACGCTGATCGAGAAAGGCCGAGCGTTCGGCGGCTCCACGGCACGGTCCGGCGGCGGCATCTGGATCCCGAACAACCCGGTACTCCAGCGCGAAGGCGTGCCCGACAGCCCGGAACTTGCCCGCACCTATCTCGCGGCCGTGGTGGGCGATCGGGTACCGGAGGCCAGGCAGCGGGCGTTTCTCGAGCGCGGACCGGAGATGATGCGCTACCTCGGCGCTCGCAGCAAATATTGGGAATTCGTCTACGACCGTGGCTATTCCGACTACCACCCCGAGTTCCCCGGTGGTCTCGCCCAGGGACGCAGCATCGAGCCGGCCCCGCTGGACGGACGGCTGCTCGGCGGCGACCTGCACAAGATCAACCAGCCGACCATGTCCGGTCCCAAGGGCATCGCCTTCACCGTCAGCGACTTCCACGATCTGAACATGATCGCCCGCACCTGGGCCGGGAAGCGCACCGCGATCAAGGTCGGTATCCAAGCGGTGGGGAACAAGCTGCGCGGACGGCTGCCGCTGAGCCTGGGCAAGGCCCTCGCGGCCCGGCTGTGGCTGTCGCTGCGCGACGCCGGGGTGCCGGTGTGGCTGAACACGCCGCTGACCGAACTGATCACCGAGGGCAACGCGGTGGTCGGCGTACGCGCCGAACGCGACGGGACGCCGGTGGTGATCAAGGCGCGCCGCGGCGTGGTGCTGGCGGCGGGCGGCTTCGAGCACAACCTGGAGATGCGTCGGCAGTACATGAGCGGCCCCCAGTCCACCGAATGGACGGTGGGCGCCACCGAGAACGTCGGTGAGGGCATCGTCGCGGGCCAGAAGGCCGGCGGCGCGGTCGATCTCATGGACGACGCCTGGTGGGGACCGTCCGTGCGCAATCCCGACGGGCCGCCGTTCTTCTGCCTCGCCGAGCGCTCCCAGCCCGGCGGCATCATGGTGAACCACGCGGGCGAGCGGTTCGTCAACGAATCGGCCCCCTACGTGAACGTCGTGCACAAGATGTACGAGCAGGAAGCGGCGGGCGTCGGGCACATCCCGGCGTACTTCATCATGGACCAGCGGTTCCGGGACCGGTACCTGTTCCTGGGCAACTTCCCGAAGCGTCCGCTTCCGCAGAAGTACCTGGATGCCGGGATCATCCAGCAGGCAGACACTTTGGCCGAGCTCGCGGCGAAGATCGGCGTGCCGCCCGCGGCGCTCACCGCGACGGTGGAGCGCTTCAACGGTTTCGCCCGTGCCGGTCGCGACGAGGACTTCCGCCGTGGTGATTCCGCGTACGACCGCTACTACGGCGACCCGACGGTGCGGCCCAATCCGTGCCTGGCACCGATCGAGCAGGGGCCGTTCTACGCCGTCGAGATGGTGCCGGGTGATCTGGGCACCAAGGGCGGTTTGGTCACCGACGAGCACGCGCGCGTCCTCGACAGCGACGACCAGCCCATCCCCGGCCTGTACGCGGCGGGGAACAACTCGGCCTCGGTGATGGGCAACGACTACGCGGGCGCGGGCGCGACCATCGGTCCCGCCATGGTGTTCGGCTACATCGCGGCCGGTCATATCGCAGGGAACCAGCCGGGAACGACCGAACGTCGGGCGCAGACATCGGAAGGAGCGCGTTGATGGGACGCGTCGAGGGTAAGAACGTGATCGTCACCGGCGGCGCCCGAGGAATGGGTGCGGCCTTCGCGCGGCGGCTGGTCGCCGAGGGCGCCAGAGTGTTGATCAGCGACGTCCTGGTGGACGATGGCGTGGCTCTGGCCGCCGAGCTGGGCGACGCGGCGACCTTCCTCCCGCTCGACGTCACCGACGAGTCGGCCTGGAACGACGTGGTCACCTACACCGAGAAGGTCTTCGGGCCGGTCTCGGGCCTGGTCAACAACGCGGGCATCGTCCACGTCGATCCGATCGAGAAGCTGTCGGAAGCCGATTTCCGCAAGGTGATCGACGTCAACCAGGTCGGGGTGTTCCTCGGCATGAAGACGGTGCTGGGGTCGATGCGCCGGGCCGGAGGCGGCTCCATCGTCAATATCTCCTCGATCGGCGGCATCATCGCCTTCTCCAACATCCTCGGCTACACCGCGTCCAAATGGGCCGTGCGCGGCATGACCAAGACCGCCGCCCAGGAGTTCGCCGCCGACGACATTCGCGTCAACTCGGTGCACCCCGGTGTCGTAGTCACCGAGATGACCGCGGAATCGGCACGCTCGCAGGGCATGTCGGGCAATCAGCCGATCCGCAGGGCCGGCCGTCCCGAGGAACTGGCGAACCTGGTGCTGTTCCTGATCAGTGACGAGTCGAGCTTCAGCACCGGCTCGGAATTCGTGGCGGACGGCGGCTACACGTGCCTGTGAGGACCACCGGCAGAGCAAACCGGCGGGCCGACCGCCGAGCGAGACAAGGAAATCGACCGTGAAGAATTTCGAGGGCAGGACCGCGGTGATCACCGGCGCGGGCGCGGGCATCGGCCGGGCGTTGGCGGTCGAACTCGCCCGCCGCGGTGCACGGCTGGCGCTGTCGGGCCGCAACGTGGAGAACGTCGCCGAGACCGCGGCGCTGTGTGCCAAGGAAGGCGCGCAAGCGCGCGCGTACAAGCTGGACGTGACCGACCGGGCGGCGGTGTACCGCCACGCCGACGAGGTGGCCGAGGACTTCGGCGGGATCAATCTGGTGGTCAACAACGCCGGAGTCTCGCTGACCGCGAATGTGGAAGAACTCGGCTGGGCCGACTTCGAATGGATCGTCGGCATCAACTTCTGGGGCGTCGCCTACGGCACGAAGGCGTTCCTGCCTCATGTCATCGCCTCCGGTGACGGCCATATCGCGAACGTGTCGAGCATGTTCGGCCTGGCCGCCTGCCCAAGCCAGGGCGCATACAGTGCGACGAAATTCGCCATTCGCGCCTTCACCGACGCGCTGCGGCAGGAGATGAACATCGCCGGGCACGCGGTGGGCGTCAGCAGCGTGCATCCGGGCATGATCAAGACCGAGATCGCCTGGAAGGCGCGGGCGGGCGGCGATCGCGATCGCGACGCGCTGGCCGCCAACTTCGACCGCCTGGCCAAGACCACCCCGGAGCACGCCGCGCGGGTCATCGTGAACGGTATCCGCAAGAACAAGGCGAAGATCTTGATCGGCGCGGACGCCCACGTCATCGATTGGCTGCCAAGGGTTTTCGGATCCGGATACCAGAAGATCCTCACCGCGCAGATGAAGAACGAGGTCGCCTGACACGCGGCGCGCAGATCCTGTGGGCGGCAGGTGCTTGTCAGCAGCCGGACGCGTTCTCGCTGATTACCCACTACACAAGGTGGTCCTAACCGAACCGGGTCCTTCGCGACCTGGCGGGGTAGGACCGCCTTGCTCGTTTCCGGCGCTTCGACAAGAAGGACGGCCCATGCTGAGGAGATGGCAATGGAGCGGGCTCGAGGCGGTGGCGCTCCAAGAGGCGATGCAGCGGTCTCCTGACCCATATAGCTATCCTGCCGCGTGGGGGGTGGTGCAACGGTGAATTGGGGTCGCCTACAGGTTCACCGGCGGCCCGGGAGGCGATCACCGGGGTAGAGCCGGGAAGTACTCAGGGCTGGGCACCCTGCGAACGCAGGATCCGTTTGAGGACCTTGCCTGCAGCGTTTCGAGGTAGTGCCGCTACGACCTCGATGCGACGCGGGGCCTTGTAACCGGCGATACGGGTCCGGGCCCAGGCGAGAATCTCTGTCGGGTCGATTTCGACGGGGCCGTCGGGGACGACGAAGGCGTGGCCGACTTCGCCGAGACGAGCGTCGGGGACACCGACTACTGCGGCTTCGGCGATCTCGGGATGGTCGAGGAGGATTCGCTCGATCTCGGCGGGGTGGACGTTGAACCCGCCCACGATGAACATGTCCGCGCGGCGGTCGGCGACGCGCAGGTAGCCGTTGGTGTCGAGGGTGCCGATATCGCCGGTGTGCAACCAGCCGCCGGAATCGATGGCCGCTGTTGTCGCTGCGGGGTCGTCGAGGTAACCGTGCATCACGTTGGAACCGGAAATCACGATCTCGCCGGGCTCACCCGCCCGCACCCGTCGCCCGGAATCGTCCACAACCCGAATCAGCGTGCCGGGCAGCGCTTTTCCTACGGTGTGCGCCAGGAGGTGTGCCGGTGCGTCGGGTGCGCAGATCGTGGCGACGCCGGTCGACTCGGTCAGTCCGTACCCGGTGAAGATGTTCTCGGCACCCAGTTCACAGCGGATCCGCTCCACCAATTCGGTCGGCACGCTCGAACCACCCGTGCCCGCCAGCCGCAGGGAACTCAGATCGTGGGCGGCGCGTCGGTGCGTGAGCAGGTCGTGGAAGAGGGTCGGTGGGCCGGTCAGCACGGTGATCCGCTCGCGCTCGATGGCGCTGAACACACGCTGCGGATCGAATCGGTCCACCGGCACCATGGTGGCGCCGCGTAACAGGCACGCGATGATCCCGGCCTTGTAGCCGAAGGTGTGGGAGAACGGGTTCACCAGCAGATACCTGTCGTCGCCGGAGAGAGTGACCGCATCGGCCCAACGGCTGAACGCCTCGATCGTCTGCCGGTGGGTGGACGGCACGCCTTTCGGCACTCCCGTGGTGCCGGAGGTGAACAGGATGTCGGAGACCGACTCCGGGTCCACGGACGCGATCCGCGCGTCGGCGTCCGCGACGGGAACTTCGGCGCCGAGTGCGAGAAATCGGGACCACGAGAGTTCCGCGGCGGTGTCGTCGAGCACGACGGTGGTGTGCAACTCCGGCAGCGCGCACCCCGACTCCCGCAGCATCCCCGGGTAGTCGGTGCCGAGGAATCCGGCCACGGTGAGCAACATGCGGCACCGGCCGCGAGCGAGGATGTCGGCCGCCTCGCGACCGCGCAGCCGAGTACTGATCGGGACGAGCGTCGCGCCCGCACCGAGCACGCCGAGCGCGGCGGTCACCCATCGCGCGGTGTTGGGCGCCCAGATCGCCACCCGATCGCCGGGCCGCACCGATCGTGCCAGCAATGCCCGTGTGACCCGCCGCGCCGCGACGGCGAGTTCGGCGTAGGTGAGCTGACCCTCCGGCGCCACCACCGCGATCCGCGCGCCGTGCCGCCGTGCCCGGTCGGCCAGTACCGCCGGAATGGTCGCGAGCTCACCGGTCGCCGCGCGCCGTCGATCCATGCCCCGATCGTGCCGCACCAGCCGTTCGCTTCGGACCGATCGCCGCCGAACATCCCGCTGACCGGGAATTCTCTCCCGGTCAGGAGTTCGCAGGTACCGCGTATCGCCCATCGGTACCGGGCGCGGTCGCGATATGGTACGTCGAGCGGTCGAGGGCGGCGACGACCGCATGCCGCCATCAGGTCGGCTCACGCGGGATCACTGGTCCTGCTCAGCGGGACCACGGGTACGGCAGGTGACCAGTGGCACGGCAGGCTCGAAACGAGCGACAGGTGTGTGCGCCGCGGTTCGCGCCGCGCACGGCCCGGTGTACGAGATCCGAATCGCGCTGAGGCGCGGAACGTTCAGTGATTGCCAAGGAGTGACATGACGGCCGGAGCAGAGCTAGTGGAGCGAAACGACGAGGCAGCGGGCGCGGGGCCGGTCGTCGAACTCGACGGCGCCTGTTCGCTGTCCCGGGAACGCATCGGCGGCAAGGCGTGGAGCGTCAACCGCATGCGCGCGCTCGGCCTCTCGGTGCCGCCCGCGTTCGTGATCACCGTCGAGGGCTGGGCCGACTTCTCCGCGCGCGGGGAGATCGGCGAGGACATCTGGCACGGTGTCCGGGCGGGCATCGCCGCTGTGGAGCGCGGCACCGGCCGCATCTTCGGATCCGGCACCCGCCCGCTGCTGGTGTCGGTCCGCTCGGGCGCGGCGGTCAGCATGCCGGGGATGATGGACACGGTACTCAACCTCGGCATGAACGAGGCGGTCGAGCGAGCGCTGGCGGCGGAGACCGGGAATCCGGGCTACGCGGCCGATACGCGGGAGCGGTTCCGTACCCAGTATCGCGAAACGGTGCTGGGTGATCCCGCCGGTGCGGTGCCGGAGGACCCCTGGGAGCAGTTGCGGGCGGCCATCAGTGCGGTGTTCCGGTCCTGGGATTCGCCCCGGGCGCAGACGTATCGGCGCAATCGCGGCGTGTCCGCAAGCCTCGGCACGGCGGTGACGGTGCAAGCCATGGTGTTCGGCAATCTCGACGAGAAGTCCGGTACCGGTGTGCTGTTCAGCCGCAACCCGAACACCGGAGAGCGCGCGACGTTCGGCGAGTGGCTGGTGGGCGGACAGGGTGAGGACGTGGTGTCCGGCCGGACCACTCCCCGGCCGCTCGACGAACTGGCGACGCTGTCACCGCAGGTGCACGCCGAACTCATCGCGGCGGCCGACCTGCTGGAACGCGACGGTCGCGATATCCAGGACATCGAATTCACCGTCGAGTCCGGCACCCTGTGGCTGTTGCAGTCGCGGTCGGCCAAGCGCTCGGCGCGGGCGGCGGTGCGTGCCGCGGTCGCGATGGCCGAGGAAGGGCTCATCGGCACCGACGAGGCGCTGAACCGGGTCACCGCCGACCAGGTGCGCACCGTGCTGCGCCCGGCGACCGGGGAGTACACCGGGACACCGCTCGCACGCGGCGAAGCGGCGTGTCCGGGCCTGGCCTCGGGTGTCGTCGTCACTGATCCGCACGAGGCCGAGCGTAGGGCGGAGACGGGCGAGGACGTGATCCTCGTCCGCCCGACCACCAGCCCCGACGACCTGCACGGCATGATCGCCGCCCGCGCGATCGTCACCGAATTGGGCGGCGCCACTTCGCATGCCGCACTGGTCGGCCGCGAGATCGGCAGGCCCTGCGTGGTCGGCTGCGGCCCCGGCGTCGTCGCGGCCCTCGCCGGTCAGGTGGTGACCGTGGACGGCGGTGCGGGCAGCGTCTGGCCGGGCCGGGTCGAAGGCAAACCCGTCGATGCGAGCACCCTCGCGGACGTCGGCCGATTGGCCGGGTGGGCGGGCACCGACGCCGACCGGTTGGCGGCGTGGCTCGACGCGCGCGCGACCGATGTCTCGGTGAAAGTAGATGTGGCATCCCCGGCGACCGTGACGGATATTCCCGACCTCGATTTGCTGCGGCTGATCGGGATCAAAGGCCGGGCCGCCCATGACGCGCTGGCCGCGGGCGTAGCTGCGTCTGCCGAGACGGTCGCCGCTCGATGCGAACAGCTGGTAACCGCGGGATGGTGCGCCGCGACACCGATCGGAGTGCGGCTCACACCCGAGGGCAGACAGCACCTGGACGGCCTGCTGGCGGCGGAGCGACGGACCGTCGACCGTGCCGCGATCGCCTCTGTCTACGCCGAATTCTGCGATTTCAACGGGGTTTTGAAAGAAGTCGTCACCGCCTGGCAGATGAAGGACCCGGCCACCGTCAACGATCATGCCGACGCCGACTACGACGGTGCGGTGCTGACCCGGCTGACCGACCTGCACGGCGCCGTGCAGCCGCTGCTGCGGCGGATCGGCGACGTCGCGCCCCGGCTGGCACGGTACGGCGTCCGCTTCGCACACGCCGTCGAGCGGATCGCCGATGGTGACCACGCTTGGGTCGCACGGCCGGTGCTCGACAGCTACCACACCGTGTGGTTCGAGTTGCACGAAGACCTGATCGGACTGTGCGGCCTGAGCCGCGCCGACGAGGCGGCGGCCGGCCGTGCCCACTGACAGCACGGGCGAAGCCACCGTGCCCGGTGACCGGTGGGTCGAGTTCGCCCAGATCGACAACGTCCGCGACCTGGGCGGGTTGCCCGTGCAGAACGGCGGCACAACCCGTTTCGGCGTCGTCTACCGTTCCAGCACGCCGCAGAATCTCACCGAGTCCGACATGGCGAAGCTGCTCGGACCGATCGGTCTGCGCACACTGATCGATCTCCGGCTGCCCGACGAGGTGGAGCGCGAGGGCTACGGCCTGCTGGCCACCGCCGACGTCCGGCGGGTCTGCCTCCCGGTGCGGAAATCGCCGCAATCCTCGCTCGCCGCACGAGATCTGGTCCCCGACTCGAGCCGGGTGGATCTGGTCGACTTGTACGACAAGCTGCTGGCGGGCAGCGCCGAGTCCATCGTCGCGGCGGTCCGGCTCGTCATCGACGCAGGCCACCACTCGGTGCTGTTCCACTGCGCCGCGGGCAAGGATCGCACCGGAGTGCTCGCAGCGGTGCTCCTGGACGCGGTGGGCGTGCCGCCGGAGGCGATCGCGGCCGATTACGCCCTGACCGGCGAACGCATGCACCGGGTCCGTGACCGGCTCGACGCGCTTCCGTCCTACACGGGGCTGCCCCCGGTCAGCACCGGCATTCTCGGCGTCGAGGCCGAAGTGATGCGGCGTTTTCTCGCGAAACTGTCCGCGGACCACGGCGGCGCGGCCGAGTGGTTGCTGGCCTGCGGGCTCACCACAGGGGAGCTGGCACGACTGCGTGCCGTGCTGATCGCGCCGGAATAGGACATCGCGGCCCGGTCCGGCGCGCTCACCGAGCCGCTCCGGCAGGTCAGTCCTTGACCGGGTCGGCTCCGGCCCGCTTGATCACCGAGTCGCCGACCTCCAGCACCTTCCACAACGTCCGGTCCACGCGGATCTTCATCGTGCTGCCATCCTGCAACCGGACGTGCAAGCGCCGATACAGATTCGCGCCGTCCAGCAACCCACGCGACTTCTTCACGACCGTCCCGCGCCACTCCTGCTGTGTCACTGATCGACTCCTCACTCGACTGGACGCCGACGCCGTAGCGATTCCCCGACCGGCGTGGTTCCAGTGTCGCCACCCACCGCGCTGGAAACATCGCCATTCAGAAGTAAGTCCGCTGTGCCGAAAGTCGCACACCCCGTCGGGCGGTCGGTTGATGCCGCATGCCACCGGAGGGTGATTATGGGTCCGGCGGACACCTCTGCGTGCTGACGGCGGCCCGATCCTCGAGCGCGAATTCGTGACCCGCATCCGCTCAGCGGCGCGGTCGTCCGGTGGGTCCCGAAACGACTGAGCGGGTCGGGTGGATCACGATCCACCCGACCCGCTCCGGTCGTCGACTACCGCGGCAACAGTTCGGCTTTCAGCGCTTCCAGCGTGGCACCGTCGACGCCGAGTCCGTCGGTGACGAACCGGTCGAACGATCCGAAGGACGCGGCGGCCTGGTCGAAAGCAGCGTCGAGGTATTCGGCGCGCACGCCGAGGATCGGATCGAACAGCGCCGGATCGGTGACCAGCCCCTTGGCCACCAGCCCGTCCATCGTCGTCTTGTTGCTCGCGGCCAGGTTGTCGTTCGATTCCAGATAGTCCTTGTACACCTGGCCTTTCGGCACACCGAGCGCCGTCATCAAGATCGCGGTCATCCAACCGGTGCGGTCCTTGCCCGCGGTGCAATGGAACAACACGGGTCCGTTCGCGTTCACGATGTCCCGGATGGCGGCCCCGAACTGCGCGCGAGCCGCGGCGTCGGTGACCAGCCAGCGGTAGTAGTCGCGCATGATGCCCGCGGCCTTGCCGTCGCCGAACATCTGCTGCTGCACGGCGGGACCGCCCTGCACCGCCTTGCCCACCATCAGGTAGAAGTCGTTGCCAGGGTCGTACACCGGACGCGCGAGCGCGGGAATCGACGCCGGAAGCTTGTCGGGGTTGGCCCCGGACTCGTTCGGGCTGCGGAAATCGATCACCGCGGTGATGCCCGATGTGACCAGCTTCTGCTGGTCGGCGGCGGTGAGTTTGTCCAGGGCGTCGGTGCGGAACACCACGCCGGTACGGAGTTTGCCGTTGCCCTGGGTGGGATAGTCACCGATGTCCCGCGCATTCGGCGCCGACGACAACTGCATGGAGCGGTCGTGCACAGTGTGCACCAGTCCGGGCCCCGCCAATGCGGTGGTGGTGGACGGGAACACGGCGATCAATGCGGCGGCGACACCGGTCACCGCCCCGCGAACAACACGCGAAATCGTCACTGGCTCATTCCTTCCATAGAGTCGCGGCCCGGCGACGCCGAGCCGGCAAGTGGGCCGGAGTGTGCGACCCCGGCCACGGCTCAGGCGTCGGCGAGCAGGGTGACCGTGCCGGCCGCCCCGTCGACCCGCACCCGTTGCCCATCGGCCAGCCGGGTGCTGGCGGTCTTGGTGTCCACGACGCAGGGGATGCCGAATTCCCGGGCCACGATGGCCGCGTGCGAGGCGGAGCCGCCGATGTCGGTGACCACCGCGGCGGCGTAGGCGAACATCGCGGTGTGCCCGGTGTCGGTGACCGATGCCACCAGGATGTCGCCCGGCTCGATGTCGTCGTCCAGGGACAGGACGCGTTTCACCGTGCCTTCCACGACGCCGGGGCATACCCCGATGCCGGTCAGGCCGTCTCCGGGCGTCAACGCGTCCGCGTTCGGCAGCGGCTCCCAGTCACCTGCGATCACATCCGGCATGCGGACGCCGCGCAACCGGCTCAGCTCGGCTCGGCGGCGTGCTACCCGTTCGGTCAGATCGGCTGGCGCCCAGAGGATTTCGTCGAGCGTGAGAAAGCAGGCGTCCTCGGCCTGCTGTAGCAGCCCCTGCCGGATCAGCCGTTCCGCCCGCTCCCGCACGGCGAGGCGCAGGCAGTGGGTGTACCGGACCACGGCGTCGCGGACGCGTTCGCGCGCCATCGTCGCTCCTGCCGCCATCCGTGCGGTGCGGCTCGGCGCCGGGTCGACCGGTTCCCGCTTGGGCGCGGGCATCCGAGCGGCGCGTGCGGCGGCGGTCACCAGCAGCTCCGGCCGGTCGCCGAAGGTCGGGTTGAGCAGCTCGCACTCGCCCGGTCCGCGATGTCCGATCCGCCGCAGCTCCTCCTCCAGCGCGGCGGCGAACGCCGGGGAGATCGTCCGCGCCGCGGTGACGTCGCCCGCGTGCGCCGCGTCGTGCAACGCGGTGTCGGCCCGGCACAAGGCGGCGAGCCGTTCCACCGCGAGCATGGTCCTGGCCGACTCCAACCGCTCCAGATCGATGGGCACGGTCGCCGCTTCCTTGCCGCGGGAGTGGATGGCGGTGGCCGCGCCGGTCATCATCACCCCGATGGACGCCGCCGCCCAGGACTGATTCAGCCGATCCCGCCACAGCAGGGCGCGGGCGTGCAGTTGTTCATCGGTGAGCTCGCGAATCGCCGCGGCGCCAAGGGATTCCTGATGCGCGGCGGCATTGATGCCGTCGGTGGTCTCGCGGTAGCGCAGCGCGGTGCGCAGCACCCGGCCCGCCGCGCGCCAGGTGGCGCGGGTACTGGCGAATCCCGTCGGTGTGGGTGGCTTGCCGTGCGGGGTCAGCGAGATCTCGGGCGGGATGTTGCCGTAGACGTCGCGGCGGATGCTCTGCTCGTCCCAGCCCGGCATGTTCTCCGCGGCCAGCACGCCGATGGAGGCGTTGATGTAGATGTGGTGCCCGAGCACCGTGGTGACCCGGCTGGTCCAGTGCTCCAGCGCGATGCCGTCCAGCGCGATCATGGTGCCCATCGCGGCATTGGCCAGCCGGATAGCGCCCGCTTGGAGATCCACCGTCAGCGGGGTGAGCGGTCCGGGCAGCGCCTCGGATGTATTGGTCGCGGTGTGCACCGGATAGGCCGGGTCGACACGATCGTCGAACTCGCCCTCGAGACCTTCCGGCGCGACCGACACCAGCGCGTGTCCGTCCGAGGTGGCCGCGCGGGTGGGTATCAGGTAGCCGGGCAGCGGGATGGCGCCGGGCCCGGCGACGAACTCGTCGCCGTCGAGTCTGCGACCGGTCAGTCCGCGGACGAGGTCGGCCGCCACTTCGGACGCGGTCCAGCCGCACCGGAATCCCCATTCGTCGCGGGCCACCCTCGAATCCACCTGCGGTGGCGTGCCGGACGTCCGCCGCGACTGCCGTGTTCGGGCCGCCTGGCGGATGCGATGCGCGTCCGCACTCGAGACCACCCCGGGCGCGGCCAGTTCGACCAGGCCGGTGCGCTCGGATTGCGCGGCCAGCACCAGGAAACGTTCGAAGTCGTCGGTGTGCAGCACCTGGAATCCGCCCGCTCGGCGGGAACCGAGCAGCCCGCGCAGGATTCGCCAACTCGCGCCATCGACGCGCCTGCCCGCGACCGGCGCGGTGCGCACGATCAACGCCGCCGCCCCGCTGGACCGCACGACGTCCTCGGCGATCGATTCCGGCCCCGCGATCACCGGAACGACGATTCGCGCCCCGGCCGCTCGGGCCGCCGTCGCGATGGCGGCGAGCGAACCGCCCAGATGCACTACCGACGCGCAGTCGGCGACAGCCCGTGCGCACAACGCGGGCTCGGCGGGGTCACCGGTGATCACCTCGACCCGAGGGTCGACGTACCGGTGCCGCGCGCGGTCCAGCCCGACCACGTCGTGGCCCGCGGCCAGCAGCATGCGCGCCACCGCGCGACCGGTCGGATCGGAAACTCCGGTGACCAGGACCCGCATGAAATCTTCCTCCTCGCTGGCGCCCATACAGACGTGACGCCGTTCACACACCATCGCCATACGGCGAGCCTGCGGCCGACCACAGTCCCGATGAACGGGACCGGCGGGTCGCTCACCAAGACGGGCGGCCCGCCATCGCGACCGGCGCGGGAAGGTCGACCCCATGAGTGATCGGTATTCGGTCGCGCCTCGGGAGGCCGCCGACGTGCGCGCCTACGACCTCGAGACCGATGTGCTGGTGGTCGGTTACGGATGCGCCGGAGCGGCGGCGGCATTCGAGGCGGCGGCGAGCGGCGCGCAGGTGCTGGTGCTGGATCGGATGAGCGGTCCCGGCGGCGCATCCGCCCTCTCGGGCGGTGAGATCTATCTCGGCGGCGGCACACCGATCCAGCGGGCCTGCGGATTCGACGACGACCCGGGAGCGATGGCCGCGTTCCTGTCCGCCGCGCTCGGTCCGGGGGCGGATTCGGCCAAGATCTCTCGCTACAGCGAGGACAGCGTCGCGCACTTCCACTGGCTCGCCGACCGCGGCGTGCCGTTCAAGCCCACACTGTGGGACGCGCCGACGTGGGTACCGCCGACGGATGACGGGCTGATGTGGCTGGGAGAGAACAGCAAGCCGTTCTCCGACCTCGCCGATCCCGCGCCCCGCGGGCATCGCCCGGCCGCCGCCGACTTCGGCGGCAAGCTGCTCATGGACTGTCTGGCCGAGGCCGCGCGATCCGCCGGCGCGACAGCGCTTTTCGATACCAGGGCGACCTGCCTGGTCCTGGCGGCCGACGGCACCGTCGTCGGTGTGGTGGCCCGGCGGTACGGCACCGAGCTGACCATCCGGGCACGTCGCGGCGTCGTGCTGACCACCGGCGGATTCGTGGACAATGACGCCATGCTCGCCGCTCACGCACCGAAACTGCTGGGGCACACCAAGGTCAGCGCGGGCACCGACGACGGAAGCGGGATCCGGATGGCGCAGGCGCTCGGCGCGGCCGTGCGGCACATGTCCACGGGCCAGGTCGGCATCTCGCTCGTTCCCGGCCTCGCCGCGCGCGGCATGGTGGTCAACAGGCACGGGCAGCGGTTCGTCAACGAGGACACCTATCCCGGCCGGATCGGCCAGGCGGCGCTGTTCCGGCACGGCATGCGGACCTGGGTCGTGCTGGACGAACGAGCCTTCGAGGAAGTGCCGGAACCACAGCGGTGGGGTGTGCAGCCGACCCATGTGGCGGAGACCGCCGAGGAACTCGCCGACCTGATGGGCGTACCGGCGGCCGCGCTGGCCGACACCGTCCGCCGGTACAACGACTTCGCCTCGGGCGGGGTGGATCCCGAGTTCGGGAAAGCGCCGCGCTGGGTGCGGCCCCTCACGCCGCCGCTCGCCGCGATCGACGTGCGGGCGGGGGTGCGGCCACCGTCGGAATCCGGTGATCGCCGTGGGACCGGTGCGTCCGTGTTCACCCTCGGTGGTCTGCACACCTCGCTCGACGGCGCCGTACTCGATGTCGACGGCGCCCCGATCCCCGGTCTGTTCGCCGCGGGCCGTGCCGCGAGCAACCTGCACGGCGAGGGCTACATCAGCGGCACTTCGCTCGGCGACGGCACCTTCTTCGGCCGCCGCGCAGGTACCGCCGCGGCCCGCACCAGCTGATCCGGACGGCGGGTTCCGGTCATCGGGATGGATCGGACCGGACGGCGCCGCACCGGCCTAGCGTCGAAAGACGGCACTACCAGGAGGACTACCGCATATGACCAACAAGGTGCTCGATCGGGTACGGGATCTGCTGCCCGCGATCCGGGAGCGAGCCGCCGACGCCGAACTGCAGCGCAGAGTGCCCGACCAGAGCATCCGGGAGCTGACCGAGGCCGGGGTGTTCCGCATGCTGCAGCCGTCCCGTTTCGGCGGCGACGAATCCTCACCGGTCGCGTTCTATGAGGTGATCCGCGCCATCGCGACCGCCTGCCCGTCCACGGCCTGGGTGTCCTCGGTGCTGGGCGCGCACCCGTGGCAACTGGCGTTGTTTCCGCTGCGGGCACAGGAGGACGTCTGGAGTGCCGATCCGGACACACTGGTCTCGTCGTCGTACGCGCCGACCGGCAAGCTGACACCGGTCGAGGGCGGCTTCGAGATCAGTGGTCGGTGGAGCTTCTCCTCCGGGTGCGATCACGCCCGCTGGGCCTTCCTGGGCGCGGTCGTGCCGAACGACGAAGGCGGAGCGGAGTATCTGACCGTTCTGGTGCCGCGTGCCGATTACCGCATCGAGGACGTCTGGCACGTGTCGGGGCTGTCCGGCACCGGCAGCAACGACATCGTCATCGAGAAGGCGTTCGTACCCGCCCACCGGACCTACAGCGCGAGTGAGCAGGCCGAGCTGCGCGGACCCGGACAGGAGGTCAATACCGCTGCACTGTACCGGATTTCGTTTGGCGCGGTGTTCTCCAACACCATCACCGCACCGATCATCGGCGCCGCCCAAGGCGCGTACGAAGCGCACATCGAGCGCATGCGCGAGCGGGTGCGGATCTCCTACGGCGGGCAGAAGGCCGCCGAGGATCCGTTCGCGCACGTCCGCGTCGCTCGCGCCGCCTCCGAGATCGACGCCGCCGTCCTGCAGATGGAGCGCAACATCGGCGAACAACTGCGCTACGCCGAGGCGGGGGAGGAGATCCCTCTCGAACTGCGGGTCCGCAGCCGCCGCGACCAGGTGCGCGGCACCGAACGCGCCATCGAGGCCATCGACCTGCTGTTCGACAACTCCGGCGGTCATGCGATCCGCAAACCCAATCCGATCGAACGGCACTGGCGTGACGCGCACGCCGGGAGCGTGCACGTGATCAACGACGTGGAGCGCGCGCTGGTCCTGTACGGCCGGGACGCGTTCGGCCTGCCGGTCACGGATCGGATGATCTGATGACGCTCACCGCGGAGAACACCACGCGCCGGAGCACGACGGGCGGGCTGGAACTGCGCTACCACGAAGCGGGGTCGGGCGCGCCGCTGGTGCTGTTGCACGGCTCCGGACCGGGCGTCTCGGGATGGGCCAACTTCGGCGCCAACCTGCCGGTGCTGGCCGAGCGTTTCCGTTGTCTGATCGTGGATCAGCCTGGCTTCGGCGCCAGTGGCCGCCCGCCGGTGTACGAACGCAACTATCTGCGCATCTCCGCCGACGCGGTGCTGGGCCTGCTCGATGACCTCCACCTGGAACGGGTGCACCTGCTCGGCAATTCGATGGGTGGCGCGGTCGCGACGCTACTGGCGCTGGAACATCCCGACCGGGTCGATCGGCTGGTGCTGATGGCGCCCGGCGGCGTCGGGGTGAACGTGCTGGGGCCCGAGCCGTCCGAAGGCATCACGCGCTTGCTGGAGTTCAGCGCCGCTCCCACCCGGGAACGGCTGCTGCCCTGGCTGCGTGCCATGGTGTCGAATCCGGCGACCCTCACCGAGGAGTTGATCGAGACCCGGTCGGCCGCTGCCTCCGATCCCGCCGCTATCACCGCGCTGCGCGACGCGTACGCGACCTTCGCCGATCCCGCTCTCGCAGAACCGGTTCCGCTGTGGGCCCGGCTGCGCGGCCTGCGCGCCGAGACGCAGATCCTGTGGGGGCGTGACGACCGGGTGACACCGGTGGAGGCGGCGTTGTTCCCGGCACGGCAGATCCCGAACGCGGATCTGCGCGTCTTCGCCCGGTGTGGTCATTGGGTGCAGATCGAACGCAAGTCGGCGTTCGAGCGCGCGGTCGTCGATTTCCTCACCGCCGGTCTCTGACCGCCCGCCGCCCGCGTCGATCACACCTCGTGATCGCGGACCCACCCCGCGATCTGGGTTCGGGAGGTGAAACCGAGCTTGGTGAGAATGTGCTCGACGTGGGTCTCGGCGGTGCGCACCGAGATCACCAGCTCGGCGGCGATGCGTTTGTTGCTGTGCCCCGCCGCCACCAGCCGGGCGACGTCCTTCTCCCGGCGTGTGAGGACGTCCGCCGCCTGTGCCTCGACCGGCGCGGCCTGCGGCGGTCGCGCCGTGGCGGGCGCGCGTCCCAGCGCGTAATCGATCGCCTCGCTCAGCGACAGCGTCGCGCCGCTGTGGAAGATCTCCTCGAACTTCCGCTCGCCCAGTTCTTCTCGCACGCGACCACGCATCCTGTCACCGAGTACGCCGGTGATGGCGTGGGCGAGGCGTACCGTGCTGCGCGCCAGGATCTCCGCGGCGCCGAGCAGACGGGCGGCTCGCTCGAAGTCGGCGCGCGCGACCGCCGACCACGCCAGCCCTTCGAATCCGGAGGCAAGCCAGACGCATCGGTCGAACAGGCTGAACATCTCGACGGAGCGGGCGAGATATCCGGTCGCGGCACGCTGATCGCCGCGCCGCCAATGATCCAGCCCCATCGACCACTGCGCCAGCCCGCCGAGCAGATACGGTCCGCGCTCTGTGGTGACCTTCAGCAGCCGCTCGGCGAAGGCGGTCGAGCGTTCGTCGGCGAGCACCAGCGCGCACACGAACGCGAACGCGAGGCTGTCCATCTCCATCGCGTGATGGCCGCATTCGGCTGCCAGATGCGTGGCGGTCTCGGCCAATTCGAGCGCGCGAGCGGTGTCGCCGTCGTTGAAGGCGAGCAGCGCCGAATCGAGCATCGCCTCCGCGAGGATGTCGGGGGCATTGACCCGGCGCGCCAGGGCAACGCATTCGTCCACCAACTGGCGCGCCGACCCGCGATCGGACAGCAACGCCGCGAGCGAGGCCGCCGCGGACAGCCCGCGTGCGCGCAGCTCGGTCGGTTCGCTCGACCTCGCCAGCGCGTCGGTCAGCCATCGGTAGCCCTCGGTGAGGAAGCGATTGTGCTCCCAGAACGGCCGCAGCACCGCCGCCATCTCGAGCGCCGACTCGGGTGCGTCGGTCAGGCCGAACTGTAGCGCCGCGCGCAGATTCGCGTGCTCGCGGTTCAGTTCGCGGAACCAGGCGACGTCATCGGAACTCCAATACGCGGTGCGGCCGCGCAGTGCCAGCCGCCGGTAATGATCGCGGTGGCGGCCGCGCACCTCGGGCTCCTCGCCCCGCTCGGCCAGCCGGTCGCGGGCGAACTGCCGGATCGGCTCCAGCATCGAGTACCGCCCGACATCGCCGTCGTAGCGCAGACTCAGCACCGACTTGTCGACCAGGCCGGTCAGCGCGTCGATCACCGTGCGCCCGTTCGGTGCGGGCAGGCACACGGCTTCGGCGGCGTCGATGTCGAAGCCGCCGGAGAACACCGACAGCTGCTCCCACAAGCGCTGTTCGGCCGGGATGCACAGGTCGTAGCTCCAGCGGATCGCGCCCTCGATGGTCTGCTGTCGTTCCGGCGCGAGTCGCGGTCCCGCGCTGAGCAGGCCCATGGTGTCGTCGAGCCGGGTGAGGATCTGTTCCGGAGTGAACACGCGGAACCGCAACGCGGCCAGCTCCAACGCGAGCGGAATGCCGTCCAGCCGGCGGCAGATCGCGGCCAGCGCATCGCGATTCGCGGGGGTGGCCGCGAAGCCGGGGTTGGCGGCGCCGGCCCGCTCGGCGAGCAGTCGCATCGCATCGCTGTCGGTGGTCCCCGCGTCCGGTAGCGGCAAGGGCGCGACGGGCATGACCTGTTCGCCCTGCACGCCCAGCACCTCCCGGCTGGTCGCCAGCACGCGGACCTCCGAGGTGGTGGCCACGATCCTGCCCACCAGCCGCGCGCAGGCGTCGATCAGGTGCTCGCAGTTGTCCAAGATCAGCAGCAGCCGCTTGGCCGCGAGGAAGTCGGTGAGCCGCCGCAGCGGCGCCGCCGTGTCATCGCGCAACGCGAGGGCCTCCGCGACGGTCACCGTGACCAGATCCGGGTCCTGGACGTCGGCTAGCTCGACCAGCCACACCCCGTCCGGGAACGCGCGTGCGACCGCGACGCCGACTTGGCGGGACAGCCGGGTCTTGCCGACGCCGCCCGGACCGAGCAGGGTCAGCACGCGTGTCGTGGGCAGCAGCCGCTTCGCGGCGGCGAGTTCCTCCCGGCGCCCGACGAAGCTGGTGACCTCGGCAGGGAGGTTGCCGATGGGACGCCGCGCCATGGGTGTCAACCCTAGGTACCGCGCGGGGCGCGGAAGAGCGTTCTGGACAAATTCAACTCCGATGAACGTGCCCGCGGGCCCGGCACGCGCAGGATCGGCGGCGTTCCGGTGACCGCGGAGGGATCGAACCGGCGCCGCTCACCGAGCGGCGGCAGCGGCGTCGACGTCGCTGAGCTGATGGCGCATACGGTCGCGCTTGGCGCGCAGGTACCGCACGTTGTGCTCGGTCGGACTGGTCTGCAGCGGAATCCGTCGTTCGACGGCGATGCCGTATTCGGTCAATCCCGCCTGCTTGGCCGGATTGTTGCTGAGCAAGTGGACCGACCGCACTCCCAGGTCGGCCAGGATCCGCGCCGCGGCGCCGTAGTGACGGGCGTCGACGGGCAGCCCGAGTCGCAGATTCGCGTCGACCGTGTCGGCGCCCTCGTCCTGGAGCGCGTAGGCGCGCAGCTTGTTCAGCAGTCCGACACCGCGCCCCTCTTGTCCGCGCAGGTACACCACGACCCCGCGGCCCGCGGCGGCCACTGCCCGCAAGGCGGCGTCGAGTTGCTCGCCGCAGTCGCAGCGCAGCGAGCCGAACGCGTCGCCGGTGAGGCATTCCGAATGCACCCGGGTCAGTACGTCGCGCTCGCCCGGCGCGCCGAACACCAACGCGAGGTGTTCGGCGTGGTCGGTCGTGTCCCGGTAGCCGATGAGCCGGAACTCGCCGAAGCGGGTGGGCAGCCTGGTCTCGACGACGCGCACGACGCCCGGCTCCAGCCTGCGGCGATGGTCGATCAGGTCGGCGATGGAAATGATCGGTATTCCGTGCACCCTGGCCATGGTCAGCAGGTCGGGGAGCCGGGCCATCGAGCCGTCGTCGCGCACCACCTCGGCGATGACCGCGGCGGGGCGCAAGCCCGCCATCCGCACCAGGTCGACCGCCGCCTCGGTGTGTCCTTGCCGACCGAGCACGCCACGCGGGTGCGCTCGCAGGGGGAACACGTGCCCGGGGCGAGTGAAATCCCGGGGTGTGGCGTCGGGATCGGCGAGCAAGCGCATGGTGTGCGCGCGGTCGGCGGCCGATATGCCGGTGGTGATGCCCGCCGCCGCGTCGACCGAGACCGTGTACGCGGTGCCCTTCGGGTCCTGGTTGATCGCCGTCATCGGCGGCAGCTCCAGCCGGTCCAGGTCGCTGCCCGTCATGGGCACGCACAGCACGCCGCTGGTGTGCCGCACCAGGAACCCGATGTTCGCCGCGGTCGCCTGCTCCGCGGCGAGCACCAGATCGCCTTCGTTCTCGCGGTCCTCGTCGTCCACGACGAGGACCATGCCGCCGTTCGCGATGGCCGCCACCGCGGCAGGCACCGAGTCCAGTTCACCGGTCATCATCCGCCACCTCCATATGCCTAATAGAAATATGGCGGGGCCGGAACAGCCAGGTGGCGTCTCACTGAGTGAGGCGGTCGATATCCGCCAGCAGCTCGCGGGCGAAATCGCGCTCCGCCTCGTAGTGCCGCACGCACCAGCGCAGCACCAGTTCGGGATAGGCCCAGTCCGGATTCGCCTCGGCGCCCTGCGCGTCGGCCTCGGCGCGCCTGCGCATCTTCTCGGCGTACTCGATGTGCTCGGTGAGTATGTCGCGCATCCGGTCGGGTTCGGCGAGGTTGCCGAGCCATGCGCGCAGCATCACGCTGTGCTTGAGCACCGGCGCCTCCACCGGTGCGTGATTGACCCAGTTCGCCGCGGCCGCACGGCCTTCCGGCGTGATGGCGTACATCCGCTTGCCGCGCACGCCGTCCTCGTGCACCACCGTGCGGGAGCTGGCGTAGCCGTGCTTCTCGAGGCGTTTGAGTTCGGCGTAGATCTGGCTGAACGACGGGCTCCAATAGAAGAACTGCAGACTCCAGTCGGCCCATTTCTTGAGGTCGTAGCCGGAGAGTTCGTCGGCGTGCGAGAGCATGCCGAGTACGGCCCACGCGGTGGTCGGCAGGTCGGGCACCGCGGGTGTGACGCCATCGGTCATGGTCGGACTGTACCGCTCAGGCATATTCGGATTCGAACTATCGCCAGCGCGCCCGGCGCCCGAACAGCGTCCGTCCGGCCTCGTGGGAGATCTCGAGCAGCACCCGCGCCAGCTTGTCGAAGCTCATCGCCTCGGCTCGACCGGACAGCGACAGGGCTGCGGGGGCGGTGCCGCGGCCCCGCAGGGGCGCTGCGACACAGGCGATTCCGTCCATCGCTTCCTCGCGGTCCAGCGCCACGCCCTGGCGCAGCCGGACCTGGGCCAAGGCGCGATGCAGCGCGTCGGGCTCGGTGATGGTGTGCGCGGTCCGTCGCGGCAGCCGGGAATGGAACGCGGCTTCGGCGATGGTCGGCTCGAGCGTGGCCAGCATGGCCTTGCCGAGCGCGGTGCAGTGCGCGGGCATGCGGCCGCCGAGGCGGGTCGGCAGCATCGCGGCCAAGCGGCCGCCCGCCTTGTCCAGGTACACCACCTCGCGCCCGTCGAGCACCGCCAGGTGTCCGACCATGCCGGTGCGCTGGCACAACTCGTGCAGCAGCGGGCTGACCGCGTCGCGGATCTCGTTGTGGTCGGCGGTGAGCCCACCCAGTTCCAGGGTTCGCATGCCGAGCCGGTATCCGCCGGACGTGTGGGCCAGCCACCGGAGCCGGATCATCTGGTCGAGGATCCGATGGACGGTCGAGCGCGGCAGGCCGGTGCGTTCCACCAAGCCGAGCAGCGTCAGCGTCGGGGTGGCCGCGTCGAACGCGTCCAGGATGAGGGTCATCCGCTCGATCATCGACACCGGCACCTCGGCTTCCACCCCCTTGGCGCGGGTCCGCCGCGGGACCCGGTCGGTGCGCGGCTCGCTGTCGGGCAGCAGGGTGACGGTCATTCGAACCTCCGTCGGTCACAGTCGGTCAACGTCGACCAGGCATTACGTGCTCGATCGTTTGTGTCTCCCATCACACTGACGACTTCGCAGCCGAGATGAATCGGGAGAACTACGTAGCTTCTACGGATCCGCATCTCGGTGACCGGACTCCGATCTTGACGACCCTCGGGCGAGCGCTGTTGTCATAGCTGACAGGTATATGCCTGATCGAAATAGGAGGCCCGATGGAACCGGTGCTCGAGATGGACGGATCGCCACTGGACGTGCGCGACTTCAAAGCGGTGCTGGGTCGCTTCTGCACAGGCGTTACGGTGATCACCGCGCACGCGGAGGACGGGCCGGTCGGATTCACCTGCCAGTCGTTCTCGGCGCTGTCGCTGGAGCCGCCCGCGGTCTGCTTCTGCCCCGCGCGCACGTCCACATCGTGGCCGCGCATCCGGGCCGTTGGCCGGCTCTGCGTCAACATCCTGGCCCACGACCAGCAGGAGATCTGCCGCCGTCTCGCGCGCAGCGGCACCGACAAGTTCGCGGGGGTCGACTGGGAGCCCTCGCCCAACGGCTCGCCGCGGCTGGCCGGAGCCATGGCCTGGCTCGACTGCGAGATCGAGCAGGAGGTCGACGGCGGCGACCACACCATCGTCATCGCACGCGTCACCGCGCTGTCGGAGCATCGCGAGGCGCCTCCGCTGCTGTTCTACCGCTCCGCCTTCGGGCGGCTCGATGAGGCCTGAGCACCTCCCGACCAGTGGGACTGCACATTTCCGGGGCGGGACGGCGAACCGAAATATCGAAGTGACAACCGTGCGCGAATCGTGGAGGAACCGATGACTACCGACACCGAGGTCCGAGTGATCGACGCGGGCGCTCCGCCCGCCCGCTACGCGCGCGGCTGGCACTGCCTGGGGCTCGCGCGGGACTTCCGGGACGGGAAACCGCATACCGTCGAGATCTTCGGCACCGAACTGGTGGTCTTCGCCGGTGCGGGCGGAGAGTTGTACGTGCTGGACGCCTATTGCAGGCACATGGGCGGGAACCTCGGGGACGGCCGGATCAAAGGTGACTCCATCGCCTGTCCTTTCCACGACTGGCGGTGGGGCGGCAATGGACGCTGCACCGGCATCCCCTACGGCCGCCGAGTTCCACCCCGGGCTCGGACTCGCTCGTGGCCGACGTTGGAGCAGAACAAGCAGCTGTTCGTGTGGAACGACCCGGAGGGCGATCCGCCCCCGGCGGAGGTCACCATCCCGCGCATCGACGGGGCGTTCAGCGACGAGTGGACCGACTGGACCTGGAACACCATGACGATCGACGGCGCGAATTGCCGCGAGGTCATCGACAACGTGGTGGACATGGCGCACTTCTTCTACGTGCACTTCGGGTTCCCGACCTACTTCAAGAACGTCTTCGAGGGTCACATCGCCAGCCAGTACATGACCTCGGTGTCGCGCGAGGACATGATGGGGGAGACCGCGAAGGCGTTGGGCGGCAAGAACGTCCTGCACTCTGATGCCTCTTACTACGGCCCGTCCTACATGATCGATCACCTGCGCAGCGAGAGTGCGGGCCTGACGGTGGAGGGCATCCTCATCAACTGCCACTACCCGGTGTCACCCACGAAATTCGTGCTGCAGTACGGCGCGATCGTGAAGAAGCCACACGGCGTGCCCGCGGAGCAGGCCGAGGAGATCGCGGCGAAGTTCGCCGGTGGCCTGGGCCGCGGCTTCGAACAGGATGCCGCGATCTGGCAGCGCAAGACCCGCATCGACAACCCGCTGCTGTGCGAGGAGGACGGACCCGTCTACCAGCTGCGCCGCTGGTACGAGCAGTTCTACACCGACGTGGCCGACATCGATCCGAAGATGACCGACCGCTTCGAGTTCGAAGTGGACACCACCAGGGCGGTCACGGCGTGGGAGGCGGAGGTCGCCGAGAATCTCGCCGAGCAGCGCGCCGCCGCCGGAGCCTGAGCGGGGCCGCGATGGAACGGGTTACCTGCCGTATCTGCGCGACGTGTGTGCTCGTCGAGAAGTTCAGTCCGCAGCACACCAGCGTGCAGTGGAGCGCGGGCGCGGTGGCGGCGTGCGCCGAGTTCGCCGGCGCGGACAGTGCGCGGGTACGGACCTGCGTCGCGCTGCGCGACAGCATCGATGCCGCCGTCGCGGGCGGTCTCATCGACGTCAGCACCCGGGACGGGGACGTGCCGTGACAGCCGTGGAGGACCGAAGAGGAGACGCAGCAGTGGATCGAGCCCGAGCGGCCGTGGTGCCGGGGACCCGGGCCGAGGTTCCCGACGACTCCGAGACCCGCCCCGGCGCATTCCTCACCCTGCGTGTGGCGCGGGTGATCCGGGAGACCCACGACGCGGTATCGCTGGAGCTGAGTCCGACCGCGGAGCAGTCGAATGCGATCGACTATCGGCCGGGCCAGTTCCTGACCCTGCGGATTCCGAGCGAGCTGACCGGCTCGGTGAGCCGCTGCTACTCGTTGTCGAGCGCGCCGCACGAAGCGGGGCCGCTGAAGGTCACGGTCAAGCGAACGCCCGACGGCTACGCGTCGAATTGGTTGTGCGACAACGCGGTCGCGGGCATGGATTTCCACGCGCTGCCGCCCGCGGGTGTCTTCACCCCGGCATCGCTGGACGAGGACGTGCTGTTGTTCGCGGCGGGCAGCGGGATCACCCCGGTGCTGTCGATCCTGAAATCGGTGCTGGCAGACGGAGCCGGGCACTGCGTGCTGATCTACGCCAACCGCGACGAGCGCTCGGTGATCTTCGCCGATGAACTCGCCGACCTGTCCGCCCGGCATCCCGGCCGCCTGGTCGTGGTGCACTGGCTGGAGAGCGTGCAAGGGCTGCCGTCGCGGCCGCAGCTCGCGGCGCTGGCCGGACCGTGGCGCGAGCGCGAGGCGTTCGTGTGCGGACCCGGCCCGTTCATGGACGCCGTCTCCGCCGCACTGATCGGGTCGGGCGCCGACCGCAAGCGCGTGCACGTCGAGAAGTTCGTGTCGCTGAACGGCGATCCGTTCGATACCGCCACGCCCGATGTCGTCGACTCCATCGACTCCGGCGACCACGCGGCGGTCGAGGTGGAACTCGACGGCGAGACGCGCGCACTTCCGTGGCCCCGCCACCAGGTCCTGCTCGACGTCCTGTTGGCCAACGGGCTGGAGGCGCCCTATTCCTGCCGCGAGGGCGCGTGCAGCGCCTGCACCTGCCGGGTCGTCTCCGGTCAGGTGGCGATGCGGCACAACGAAATTCTCGACGAGGCCGATCTGGCCGAGGGATACGTGCTGGCCTGCCAGGCGGTCCCGGTCACCGACACGGTGCAAGTCACCTATTCCTGAGGAGTACGACGAATCAATGGCTGACATCGCCTCGCTCGGCTACGTCCGAGTCGCCATCGCCGATGTGGCGGCCTGGCGCGCCTTCGCCTTCGACGTGATGGGTTTCGCGCAGGCCACCGGGCCGAATCCGGACAGTCTGTACCTGCGCATGGACGAGCACGCCTACCGTTTGGAACTCGTCCCGGCGGAACAGGACCGGGTGCTCGCCGTCGGCTGGGAGGTGCGCGACTACCGCGCGCTCGCCCGGGTGCGGCAGGCGCTGGAGCAGGCGGGCGTGGCGGTCACACCGCTCGCTCAGGAGCAGGTCGACGCACTACGCGTCGAGGAAGCCTGCACCTTCACCGACCCCGCCGGGTTCACCGTCGAGGTCTTCCACGGCCCGGTGCTCGACCACAGCCCGGTCGTCACTCCCCACGGAAACCGTTTCGTCACAGCGGGATCGGGACTCGGCCACGTCGTGCTACCGGTGCCCGATCTCGAGGAGGCGAACCGTTTCTACTGCGAGATACTCGGATTCCTGCCACGCGGCTCCTTCCGAGTGCCCACCCCACCCGGTGTGGGACCGGTGCGCGTACGGTTCCTCGGCGTCAACCAGCGTCACCACAGCCTCGCCCTGATCCCCGGCACCCGTCTCGACGGCCCTGGCCTGGTGCACATCATGGTCGAGGTCGACGAACTCGACGCCGTCGGCCGGGCGCTCGACCGCGTCATGCGGGCGGGTCTCCCGTTGTCGTCGACCCTCGGCAGGCACACCAACGACAAGATGATCTCCTTCTACGTCCGCACGCCCGGCGGCTGGGATCTCGAATACGGCACCGAAGGTCTGCTGGTCGACGAGTCCACCTACAGCGCGGAGGAGATCACCGCCGACAGCTACTGGGGCCACGAATGGTGGCGCGGTTGACGCGGTGCGGCCCCGGGGTGACCGGCTGACTCGCGCTCGATCACCTCGGTGTGCATAGACTGTCGGATCGAGGAGGAAGGACGCTGATGAAGCGAAAGCTGAACTGCCCCTGCGGAGAACTGATCGTCGGAACCGACGAGGATGATCTCGTGGCCAAGACGCAAGCCCATCTGGCCGAGAACCATCCCGGCCACGACTACTCACGCGACGAGATCCTGTTCATCGCGTACTGACGAACACCTGCGTGGACGCAACCGCGGCGCATCACGGGCGGGGGCGCAAGCCTTCGATCATGTGTGTGGTTGTCTCGTCCACCAATTCGTCGGCGGTCTCGGCGGCGATCACGCCCGAGCCGACGAAGGTGGCCAGACCTTGTAGCGCGGCGACCGCGGACAACGCGATCCGGCGCGGGTCGCCGTCGATCACCTCCCCCCGCTTCTGTGCTTCGGTGATGAGCGCGACCGGCGTCGCGAACGCCGCGTCCACGGCCCGGGACATCGCATCGCCCGCGGCGGGGCTGTGCCTGCGCGCGAACATCAACGCGACGAGCGCCGAGTTCTCGGTCGCGAAATGGAGATAGGTGCGGGCCAGGGCGCGGATGTGCCCATCGGCCGAGTCGGCGGCCGCGGTCTGTGCCAAGGCGGCGGCGAGGCGTTGGAAGCCGGATACCGCGATGGCATCCAGTAGCGCCTGCTTGTCCTTGAAATGCCGGGTCGGAGCGGCGTGACTGACTCCGACGTCACGCGCCAGTCGGCGTAGCGACAAGCCGTCGACGCCGGACTCGCGCAGCGTGGCCTCGGCCCGCTGCAACAACTCGGCGCGCAGGTCGCCGTGGTGATAGGACCGGCTTCGAGTGATCGGCATGGTGTAGGCAGGATAACAAAATGTAGTCATTGCCTACTTTGTAGGCGGTGACTACATTGACTCGCATGACGGTTCGGACCTTCACCGCCCCGATCGCAGTGCTGACGGTCTTCGCGGCGCTGCTCGCCACCATGTATCTCGGCTACGCCGGCAATACCGAGAAGAACCTGCACGACTTCCCGGTGGCCCTGGTGAATCAGGACGTCGGCGACACGCTCGACGGCAAACCCGCCAATTTCGGCGCCCAGGTCAGCGACGCGCTGGTCGCGGGCATCCCGGCGGAGAAAATCGACCTGCGCGTCGTCGGCATCGCCGAAGCGCGCAAACAATTGCAGAACGGTGAGGTCTACGGCGCGATCGTGATCCCGTCCGACTTCACCAAGCGGCTCGCCATCCTCGGCGCCGCCGCCGTGGTGCCCGGTGCGGTCGAGCGCCCGGTGATCACCATCCACACCAACCCGCGAATCGGCCCCTACACCACCGGCATCATGCAGCGCATCGCCGACCGCGCGTTGCGTCAGGTGGACGAGACCGTCGGCAAGAGCCTGACCGATCAGGTGAACGCCGCCCTCGCCGCCGGGCCGGGCGCGCCGGTCGAGCCCAGCGGGGCCGCCCGGCTGATGCTCACCGATCCCGTGCAGATCGTCACCGCGCCCTACCGGCCGATGGACGACGGCGCCGGGCAGGGCCTCGTCGCGTTCTTCTACACCTTGATCCTGCTGCTGGCGGGCTTCACCGGCGCCATGATCATCCACACGCTCGTCGACTCGGTGCTCGGTTTCACGCCCACCGAATACGGCCCGTGGTTCGTGCACCCGCCGTCCACCGGCATCTCCCGGTTCCGCACGCTGCTGATGAAATGGGCGGTCATCGTCACCGCGGCTCCGGTTCTGTCGGGGATATTCCTCGGGGTCGCCTCGGCATTGAATGTCCCACTGGGCAGTCCGCTGCTGTTGTGGCTCTACGGAACACTGGCCATCGTCGCGGTCGGAGTGACCGCGCTCGCCGTGCTCGCCACCTTCGGCACCGCGGGGCTGCTGGTCAATCTGATCCTGTTCGTCGTCCTGGGCCTGCCCTCGTCGGCCGCCACGGTCCCGCTGGAGGCGACGCCCGCCTACATCGCGAACCTCGCCGCCTTCGAACCGATGCACCAGATCTACCTCGCCGTTCGCGCCATCCTGTTCTTCGACGCCCACGCCGAAGCCGGTTTCGGCCAGGGCTTGTGGATGACGGTGCTGGGCCTCGGGATCGGCCTGCTGCTCGGTGTGACCGCGACCTACGCCTATGACCGCCGCGGCCTGCACCGGGCTTCGGCTCCGACCGAGAACGCGCCGGTCATCGCGGTACCCGCCCTAGCTCGATAAAGCGCGCCGCGCGGTGGTCAGCGTGGGCTACCGCAGGTGTGAACCTCCCCGGCTCCTTGATCAGCAGAAGATCGAGCGTCGTGCGGATACCGGGGCTGGGCGGCCACCACCGTCAGTGGTCACCGGCCGCCAGCAGCGCGTCCAGCTTCTCCGGGTCGACGCCGAAACCGGCGAGGCGGTTCAGCGGGATGGAGCACCCGGCCCACGAATACTTCTGCGACCGCTACCGCACTGCCCGGGACGCTCTCACCCGCGCCATCGCCGACCTTTGCGAATCCTGCCGCGTACCGGCCGATCTGGATCCCGACCGCTTCGCCGTCCTCGCCATGGCCGTCCTCGACGGCCTGCAGACGCAGTGGCCGTACCACCCGGCCGATCACGTGGCGTACCTGTGGGAGCTGATCGAGCGCTCCGGGACGTCGTAGTATCGAGCTTGGTAGTCCGCCCCGGCCGTCCATCGTCCAGCCGGGCGGCAGCCACGGGGAGTGCAAGATGAGCGCACGCGAGGGCCTCCGCCCGCGACGGTTGCATCGCAGCACCCGGGTGCTGGTGGTCGCCGCCACGGTGTTCGTCGTGTCGCTGTTGGTGGTGCCTCGGCTGATCCGAGGCTACGTCAGCTGGCTGTGGTTCGGCGAAGTCGGCTTCCGTGGTGTCTGGCTGACCGTGCTGTTCACCCGGCTCTCGCTGTTCATCGCGGTCGCGCTGATCATCGGTGGCGTCCTTTTCGCGGTGCTGTGGCTCGCGTTCAGGTTCCGCCCGCTCTTCGTTCCCGAGTCCGAAGAGGAGAACAGTCTTCGGCCGTATCGGGCGGCGGTGCTCCGGCATCCGGTGCGGTTCGGTCTCGGCATCGCGACCTCGCTGGGGCTCGTCTGCGGCCTTGCCGCGGAGTCGAACTGGATGACCGTCCAGCTGTTCGTCCACGGCGGGTCCTTCGGCGTGTCCGACCCGCAATTCGGGCACGATGTCGGGTTCTTCGTCTTCGACCTTCCCTTCTATCGATTCGTACTCAACTGGCTGTTCATCGCCGTGGTCCTCGCCTTTGTCGCGAGCCTCGCCGCGCACTACCTGTTCGGTGGCCTGCGGCTGTCCAGAAAGACGGGCGGCCTGACGCACGCGGCCCGCGTCCAGCTCGCGATACTGGCCGGCTCGTTCATCCTCTTGAAGGCTGCCGCCTATTGGCTCGACCGGTACTCGCTGCTATCCAGCCGCAGCAAGGAACCCACTTTCGCGGGCCCTGGCTACACCGACATCAACGCGGTGCTTCCCGCCCGCCTCATTCTCTTCGCGATCGCCGTGATCTGCGCCGTGGCGGTCTTCGCCGCCATCGTGGTGCGGGACCTGCGAATCCCGGCGATGGCCGCCGCGCTTCTGCTGCTGTCGTCGATCCTCGTCGGAGCCGTCTGGCCATTGGCCGTCGAGCAGTTCTCCGTCCGCCCGAACGCCGCCGACATGGAGCGTGTCTACATCCAACGCGACATCGCGGCCACCCGCCAGGCGTACGGGATCGGCAGCGACCGGGTCGAGTACCAGCCCTATCCCGGCGTCGGCACCAGGTCGCCGCCCGAGGTCCCCGCGGACGTCACCACGATCGGTGACGTCCGCCTGCTGGACCCGAGCGTGCTATCGCGGACGTTCACCCAGCAACAACAGCTGAAGAATTTCTACAGCTTCCCACCGCATCTGGACCTGGATCGCTACCGGGTCGGTGGGCAACTGCGCGACTACGTGGTGGCGGCGCGCGAGCTGACCCCGACCGCGCTGAGCGGCAACCAGCGCCATTGGGTCAATCGGCACACCGTCTACACGCACGGCAACGGGTTCGTCGCCGCACCGGCCAACCGGGTGAACGCGGCGGTCCGCGAGGCCGCGGGCGATGCCGCGAGCAGCAACAGCGGATATCCGATCTACGCGGTCGGTGACATCGCGTCCCAAGCCTCCGGGCACCAGGTGATCCGAGTGGATCAGCCGCGCGTCTACTTCGGCGAAGTGATCGCCCATGCGAGCCCGGACTACGCCATCGTGGGCGGCGGCACCGAGCCCCGCGAGTACGACACCGACACCACCACCTACACCTACGCCGGCGCGGGCGGCGTCCCGATCGCCAACTGGGTCAACCGCCTCGCCTTCGCGGTGACCTACACCGAGCGCAATATCGTCTTCTCGAAGGCGATCGGTCCCGGTTCGAAGATCATCTTCAACCGCGATCCCCGCCATCGTGTCGAACTCGTCGCACCGTGGTTGACCACCGACAACGACCCCTACCCGGCGGTCGTGAACGGCCGGATAGTCTGGATCGTCGACGCGTACACCTCGATCGACGGCTACCCCTACGCCAAGCGCAGTTCGCTCGAAGCCCTCGAGCCGGGCGACGAGACCCAGCGGGAGTCGCCGCGAGAGATCTCCTACGTGCGCAACTCCATCAAGGCGACCGTCGACGCATACGACGGCACGGTCACCCTCTACCAGGTCGACCGGCAGGATCCGGTGCTGGCGGCCTGGATGAAGGTCTTCCCCGGCACGGTCCGACCGGAGGAGTCGATCAGCCCGGAGCTACGGGCGCACTTCCGGTATCCCGAAGACCTGTTCACGATCCAGCGCGAGATGCTCGCCAAATACCACGTCGACGAACCGCGCGAATTCTTCACCACCAACGCGTTCTGGTCGGTGCCCAGCGACCCCACCGTGGAGTCCAATCCGCATCAGCCTCCGTTCTACGTCCTGGTCGGCGACCAGGCCGGCGCGGAACCGTCGTTCCGGCTGGCCAGCGCGATGGTCGGCTACAACCGGGAATTCCTCTCCGCCTACGTCTCCGCCCGCTCCGACCCGGAGGGCTACGGCAAGATCACCGTCTCGCAGTTGCCCACCGACACCCTCACTCAGGGTCCGCAACAGATCCAGAACTCGATGATCTCCGACACCAGAGTCGCTTCCGAGCGCACCCTGCTCGAGCGCTCGAACCGGATCCAGTACGGCAATCTGCTCACCCTGCCGATCGCCGACGGCGGCGTGCTATACGCCGAGCCGCTGTTCACCGAACGGATCTCGACGGCACAGAACGCGTCGACATTCCCGCAATTGGCGCGAGTGCTGGTCAGTTACCGCGATCCCGGCACCGGCGGTGTCCTCGTCGGCTACGCGCCGACCCTCGCGGAGGCGCTGGAGCAGGTGTTCGGTCCGGCCACCGGCAGACTCGCCACGCCGCCCGGCGGCGGACCCGGCGCCCCACTGCCGCCGGGTCAACAGCCCGCCGCGCCACCACCGGTCGCGTCACCGCAGGCACAGCCCCCGCCGGTGGATCAGGCGAAGATCGCCGAACTCAACGCGCAGATCGACCAGATCCGGGCCGCACTGGAACGTCTGCAGAAACAGCTGGGCGAACTCGAACGCAACGGTCGCTGACGCTCGCGTCGTCGGCCGCCAGCTACTAGTCGGATTCCGCTGCTGCCGAGTCACTTTCGAGGACCGCGCTGCGTTGCGAGTCCGGCAGGTGAACCAGAATCAGGCCGACGCCCGCGATGAGGAAGTTCTGCAACGCGGCCGACGAGGCGTTCACGTCGTCATTGGCCCACATGCGGAACCATTCGCCGCCGATGGTCAGGAACCCGCCCAAGAACAGCAGCACCGCCATGGTCCAGCCCAGACTCGACAGTTTCACGGCCGCGTCCAGACCGGCTCGCAGCCTGCGCGGCCGTCCGGTCAGCACCCGGCCCCATACGGCTCCCGCCGTGAGGAGCACGAAGGCGATCAGGAATTCCCAGATCACCACGAGGATGTAGGCGACGAGCGCGACATTGCCATTGGTGATCGCGCGCCAGTCCGTGCCCGGATTGTGGATCGTCGCTTTCATCGACAGCACAGCGGCCACGCCGTTGCGATTGGTGTCGGTGTCGACGCAATTGGTGAACGCGACGAACAGATAGTAGAAGCCGGTGATGGTGGCCAGCGTCGCCACCGCCATCCGGCGACTGCCCACCACATCGAGAATCTTTGTGCCGCTGCGCGTCATCTGCCTACCTCGGGTCGACCGGCCAGGAGCTCCAAGCGTCGACGATCATATCGGTGCCCGATCACGCATTCTCCCCACAGTGGGGAGCCCGGCACGGCCGGGGACGAGTCGAAATGTTGTCTACCGCATGAGGTTCCGTTTTGTATCGCCCGGAGTCTGTGCGCGAGGCTTCCGGCTGTACGACCGGCGGCGGCGGGCGGGGGACGTCGTGAAACGCGGCGACTGCGCCACCCGGGTGTGGTGGCGCAGTCGTCAACTGTGCGCTCCGAAGGCTCGGCGGAAGTGCCGAACCCACCGGCTTCTACTGGGCGGTGGTCTGCCGCTTCGGCAGCTTCCACCCCGGCCGGGGGAAGTGGCAGGTGTAACCGTCCGGGTAACGCAGCAGGTAGTCCTGATGCTCCGGCTCGGCCTCCCAGAACTCACTCGCCGGGGTCACCTCGGTGACCACCTTGCCGGGCCACAGACCGGAGGCGTCCACGTCGGCGATGGTGTCCAGGGCGACGCGCTTCTGGTCGTCGTCGAGATAGAAGATCGCCGAGCGATAGCTGCTTCCGATGTCGTTGCCCTGGCGGTCCTTCGTCGTCGGATCGTGGATCTGGAAGAAGAACTCCAGCAGTTGCCGGAAGTCCGTCCGGGCCGGGTCGTAGACGATCTCGATCGCCTCGGCATGGCCAGGGTGGTTCCGGTACGTGGGATGGTCGTTGCGTCCACCGGTGTAGCCGACGCGTGTCGATATCACTCCCGGCTGCTTGCGGATCAAGTCCTGCATGCCCCAGAAGCATCCACCGGCCAGAATCGCCTTGCGCGTGTCGGTCACGCCTCCTCCTTCGCGAAGAGAGTCCTGTACTGCCCATAGCCTTCCGCCTCGAGGTCGTCGAGGTGGATGAACCGCAGCGCAGTCGAATTGATGCAGTACCGCAAGCCGCCCGCCGCGCGGGGACCGTCGGTGAACACGTGCCCGAGATGGCTGTCGCCGTGTGCCGAGCGCACCTCGGTGCGGACCATCAGATGGCTGAAGTCCCGCTTCCGCACCACGTTCCCGGCTTCGATCGGCTTGGTGAAACTCGGCCATCCACTTCCGCTGTCGAACTTGTCGACCGAGGCGAACAACGGCTCACCCGACACCACATCCACATAGATGCCCGGCTCGTGGTTGTCCCAGTACTCGCCCGTGAACGCCCGCTCCGTGCCGTTCTCCTGAGTGACGTGGTACTGCTCAGGCGTCAAGGCGGCGACCGCCGCGGGATTCCGGTTGTACTCCCGTGCCACATGACCTCCTCATATCGGCCCCTGGTACAACCAGGGCACCGGCATGGAAAATCCCGTGCGAGCCGGGCGTCACACTCCGGTCCGGGCAGCCGGGCCCACGGCGGCCGCCCGTCGTCACCGACGGCGTCGGTCGTCCCGCTATACCGTGGAACTCGCGGTGGCTTCCGGGGCGGGAGGGGCGACGCTCGGGGGCGCCTTTCTCCGGGGCACCGTGAATACGGCGACCAGGCAGAGAACCGCGACAACGAAGCACGCGAGGGTGTACCACAGATTCCCGATCGGGTCTCCTTCGCTGGTCACACCGTCGACGGCGGCGAAGAAATCGGGCAACGCGGTCGCCCAGAGCAATGCCATCACGCCCAGGTACACCACGCCGTAAATGCGGACGAAGTCGTTCGTATAGGGCGCCGCGTCCGAGTCGCCGCGCCGCAGCCGGAGCCACTGGCGGGTCAAGATCACCACGGCGGCAATGGAGAGGACGGCCAATTCGGCGGCGTAGAGCACGCCACGCACCGTGGTGCTACCCATGCCGAAGACGGTCGCGGGGATGGGCAGCACCGCTGTGCCCAACGAGGCGAGAATGCCGATGACGATCGTGCGCCCGACCAGCTGCCCTCCGGAGAAATTTCGGCCCTGGTCGATGTGGCGGCCGACGAACGATTGGACGCAGAAGGCGAGCGACATCGGCCACAGAGCGGCGAAGACGACCACGCTCGGAAGCGGTACCGAATCGAACATCGGTTGATTGATCGGGTTGTCGACCGACCATTCCCACCAGCGCAGCTGCGGGCCGAGATGATCGAAGATCTCGTAGAAGGCGTGGTGGACGAAGCCCACGCACACCGATCCGGCGAGCACCCCGTAGTGCCGGAAGACCCCGAGAATCCTGACCAATTCGAACGCGAGGGTGGCCATGAACGGGTAGATCGCGATGATGTAGAGCGGTAATCGGCCCCAGAGGAATTCCACGGTGAACAGGTTGTGCGCGAACATCGTGTCGACGTGCGCGTCGATGCCGAACGCCGCGGGGAAGTACAGCGGCGGCTCGATGATGAACAGATACGCGGTCGCCCCGAACCAGAGCACCAAGTTGGTGGGATCGCCGTGGCGGCGCAGCCGCACGATCGCGTAGATCAGGGCCAGGACCGCGCCGAGGACGATCGTGAATTCGAGGACGGGCAGGGTCCAGTTCTCCAACGCGAAAGGGTTCCGCACCTCGACCGGCCCGCCCGCCTCCTCGCAGGAGAAGCCGAGCGCGGTCGCGAGACGGTCGAAGGTGGGTGCGCAATGATCAGCCATCGGTCCGGCTCCTAGCGTGCGACCGTGTCGGCGGTGTACCAGTGCGAGACGTCGTAGCCGGCGTCATAGCGTTCGAACCACACGGCGGCCAGTTCGGGTAGTTTCTCGTGGTCCGGATTGTGCTTCGGCAATTGACTGCGGATGACGCCCACCAGTGCGACGAGTTGTTCACCGAGCGGCAGGTGGTCGAACGCGCGCGGCATCGGGCCGTTGTCCTCGGCCTGCAGAAACGGCAACCATTTGCGCAGCTTCTGCCTCCGCCGGTAATTCGCGAACATGGACAGCGCGTCGACCTTTCGCTCCTCCAGCGGGACATGCTTGTTGAAGCCCGCGCAGGCCAACCGGATCACCTTCATCACGTGACGGAAGATCGACGGCGCCATACGCATCCGATACACATCGCTCCCGACGACGGAATCGAAGATGATCAGCGCGGAACTGCGATGTTCGACCTCTTCGACGAAGTGCCAGATGAACAGCGACGCCACTCGGTCGTCGCCCGGCCGGAACAAGGTCGAGTCGTTGTCGAGCATCAGTTTGAACACCGGAGTGAACGTCGCTTCGAGATCGGCGGTGTAGGCGAGGCGGTATTCGACCGAAGTGTTCACGGTGAGGCGGTCGAATTCCGCGATCACTTCGTTGAGCGTCTCCTGGAGTCCCGGGTGGCGCCGGATCAAGGCATTGGCGTGCTGGCGATGGGCGGTGGAGTGCTGCCCCTCCTGGCGCACGAACGCGTCGGCTTCCTCGGCGACCTCGGGATCGGTGATCAGGGGCATGGCCTCGCGGATCATGTTGACGATCATCTTCTCGAAGCCGATCGCCAGGAAGGACACCGCATTGGCCATGGACGAGAAGGCCGGATTCTCCTCGTTCCACAAGAAGGGCACGTCGTAGTCCGCGAATGCGAAGCGCATCTTCCGTACTTGAAGATCGGTCACTGGGCTATACCTCGACTTTCCGAAAACGAACCGGTCCGGCGGCACCACCCGATGCGCCGAGCCGCGTTGCAGTGATCATACATACGACTGTCCAAGTGTATGATCAGAATCGCGTCAGAACCGGGTCTACGGCACCCTTGTGATACGGTCGAACCCTTGATCCGGAGGGTCGGCAGGCTTTCCATCAGGGGGTTCGCAAGCGACGGGCTTCGAGTCGAGGAAGCGGGCAGTGGCAGGAAGGCGCGGGTGGGGCGGGAGTCCGCCGAAGGACGACGAGGAAGCCTCGCGTCGCATCGTCGCCGCCGCGGTCGAACTGATCGGACGGACGGGTTCGGAGATCGGCATCGCCGACGTCGCCGAGTCGCTCGGCGTCATCCGGCAGACGGTCTACCGGTACTTTCCCAGCGCGGACGCGCTGATGACCGCGGCGGCGATCGCCTCCGTCGACGGGTTCCTCGATCGGCTGACACAGCACGTCAGCGGGTTGGAGGACGCCGTGGAAGCGATGACCGAGGGGGTGGTGTACACCCTCGCCGAGGTCCGTCGAACACCCCACCTCGGCATCTTGCTGTCGAGCACGTACTCGAACGTCCATCCGGAGAGCCTGACCTCCGAAGAGGCGCAAGCCTTCGGCATGACGATGATCAAGCGCTTCGACGTCGACTGGGCGCGTTACGGATACGACGACGAGTCGCTGCACGAGCTGGTCGAATACGTCCTGCGCACGATGCAGTCGTTCTTCATTTCCCCGGGCAATCCACCGCGCGGCGAAGATGACCTGCGACGGTATCTACGGCGCTGGATGGGCGCAGCGATCATCGCCCAGACGAAGCCCTCCGCCAGCGTCCAGGGGTTTGCGCCGTAATCGGTTGCGGCACTTGTGGTGTGGCGCCGATGCGGATGAGGCGAGTGGGATCAGCTCGCGTCGTCGAGCCGTACCGTCACGAAGACGCGGCCGCGTTCGTCGCGTCGCGCTACCGCGTGCCCGGGCCGGTCGGCGCCGTTCAGATGGAGCGTGATGGGGCCGCCCTCGCCCAAGAAGTTCCGCCACCACGTCTTCCGGTCCGGCAACGCGACTCCGATGACGAACTCGTCCGCTTTTCGCCAGTAGTTGACCGGTGTGCTGAACGTCCGCCCGGACCGTCGCCCCACATAGGTGATCACCACGAATCCTCTGCCCAGCAGGCGCCCGAGTACCGGCGCGTCGAGCATGCCTGCCACCCCGGCGTTCATCGCTCGCACGACGCGTCCCAGCACCGTCTTCAGTTCCACGAATTCCTCCAGCCACCCACGGACATCTCCCGAACCCTAACCGTTTTCGCGGTGACGAGCCCGCCGCGGTGGGCCGGACGGTCACCGAAATGTCGTTTTGCGACGCTCGACTTCCGGTTGTGGGCAGGATTCGCCAATTGACCGGCACCTCGAACGGACCCGCTTCGATACTCGTGCGACGACCGTCATCACGGCGGCCGGAGGGTTCATGCGCAGAAGGGAAACCGATGACAACCAGCCTGCCCGCATTCCCCGCGGCGAACGAGGATCTGCTGGACACCTGCATCCGGCTCCGGGAGATCGCGCCGGTGGTCGAGGTGGAGTTCCCCGGCGGCGTGCCCGCCTACCTGGCCCTGACGCACGACGCGGTGCGTGAGATCCTCGCCGGGGACAACAAGACCTTCGCGCGGGATCCGAAGCATTGGCCGGCCCTGCACGACGGTTCGATCGCGGAGGACTGGCCGCTGCGCGCCGTCGTGCAGGGCGATCACCTGTCCACCAAGGACGGTGACGACCACCGGCGGCTGCGGGGTCTGATCAGCAAGGCGTTCACGCCGGGCCGGGTGCAGGCGCTCGAGCCGCGCATCCAGGCGATCATCGACCGATTGCTGGACGACGTGATCGCCGCCGGTGACGGCGTCGATCTGGTGCCCACCTTCACCGAAGCGCTGCCGATGGCGGTGATCTGCGAACTGTTCGGGGTGCCTGAGCCGGAGCGGGACCGGCTGCGACGCTGGACCGCAACCCTGCTGGCCCACACCACACCGCCGGAGGAAGCATTCGCGACGCAGAACTCGCTGATGACGTACCTGTACGAACTGGCGGACCGGAAACAGGAAAAGCCCGGCGACGACCTCACCACCGGTCTGGTCCAAGCTCGCGATCGGGACGACAAACTCACGGCCGACGAACTGGTCGCCGTTCTGTGGATCATGCTGGTGGCCGGGCACGAGACCACGGTGCATCTGCTCGGGCACGCCATTCTGGCGCTGTCGCGACACCCCGAGCAGCTCGCCCTCGCGAAGGCGGAAGACCGCTGGGGTGATGTGGTCGAAGAGACTGTGCGCTACCGCCATTCGGTGATGATGACGAGCTGGCGATTCACACTGACGGACGTGACCGTGGCCGGAGTCGCCATACCCAAGGGCCAGGCGGTCGGTGTCGCGTACCAGGCCTGCGGGATCGACCCGGCCGAATACGGCGAGACCGCGAACGAGTTCGACATCACCAGGGAGCAGCGCGGCGGACATCTCGGATTCGGTCACGGGCCGCGGTACTGCATCGGCGCGGGCCTGGCCCGCCTGGAGGGCCGTCTCGCGCTCGCCTCGCTGTACCGTCGGCTGCCGAACCTGGAACTCGCCATCGACCCCGACGAAATCCCGTACTCGCCGTCGTTCTTCACCGTCGGACCCCTGTCCATTCCGGTGAAACTGGGCGCCGAGAAGCAGTAACCCTTGCCCGGCGCGGCAGCCGAACCACGAGGTCTCGGGTCCCGACTTTCGTGCCGGTTGCCGCGCCGGTCGACCCGCAATTGCCGATAATCGGTCAGCGTGGTGAACGACTCGCTGGGCGCCGGCCACGGCGCACTCGATGCATGTTCACATGGTCGGCAAATTTGCGCGGATGGTGCCCGGGCCGTTCGCGATGGTCGCGGCGGATTGTCGAATCTTGCAACGTTTCCGCTGTTCAACGGTCTATTGCGAACGGGAAACGCATTGTCGGATCTGGCGAGATCTGATCATGTGTCGTGTCACGCTGCTGCGGTCCGCAGTTCCGTAGCAACTGGCAGGAAGGATCGATGACGCCGATGTCACAAGGAGATCCGATCGTCGGGACCACGTCCGAACAGCTCGCCCGGATCGCAGTCCAGGGGCCCTGGGACGCCCAAGGGCAGGTGCGCCCGGAAGCGGTGCAGTTCGCGTCGAACTTGGTGAGCGCCGTGCGTAAGCGCAGTGGCAAGGGGCTGGTGCCCGATGACGTGGACGACCTGGTGAACCGGGCGCTGAACGTCGCCGTGCCGACGTTCCCGCGCATCGAAGGGGCGGGCGGGATCGGTCTGTCGGCGCACATGCTGCGTCAGACCACCACCCGGCCGTGCCCGCTGGTGGTCTTCCCCGCCGGGTGGACACCCGTCGGCTGGCCCTTGTTCGAGTACGCCTATCTCACCCTCGCGTGGAAGGGCTATCACGTGCTGGCCTACACGCCGCGCGGAATCGGCTGGACCGCCACACCAGGAACGAACCTGCCGTGGTTCGGCACGTCCGAAGGCACCGTCGATGTCGCTGGTCCATGGGATCGGGCCGACGGCAAGAAGGTGCTCGACTACGCGATAGACGAACTCGCCCCCAGCGGCATCGCCTTCATGGGTGAGTCCTATGGCTCGGGCATCAGTCAGCTCGTGGCCGCGCACGATGACCGGGTCGACGTCGTCGTCGCGCTGAGTACCTGGGGCAACCTCGCCACCAGTCTGTACGACAACGGCACCCGCCATCTGAAGGCCGTCGAGGCACTGATCGGCCTGACCGGTGGCGAGCAGGCGGAGAAGTTCGACGAAGAAGCATTGGAGATCCTGGCGAAGTTCGCCGAGGGTGTGGACATGGATCCGGTTGTCGAGTGGGGCACCGAACGCGCACCGGAACGCTATGTCGGCTCCCGTGATATTCCGACCTTCTTCTCGAATACCTGGCACGAGGGGCTTTTCCCGGTGAACCAGGTGCTGGAGACCTTCGAGAAGCTTCCGCGCCCGAAACGGCTGAACATGTGGATCGGCGACCACGCGGCGCCGGAAGGCCCCGGCCTGATCGCTCCACCCATGCCCGGTGCGGGCCCGAACGAGCCGCTGCGCGAGGCATACGCCTGGCTCGATCACTACCTGAAGGACGAGGACAACGGCGTCGACGCGTGGCCGGAGATCAGCAATCAGGTCATGTTCACCTACGTGACCACTCCAGGCGCCGGGAACGGCCAGAACGTGATCGTCGAACCGGCGCGGCGCGAGGAGAAGGCCTCGTGGGCGGACGTCACCACCGATACGGAAGTGCTGGTCTTGACCGATGAGCGTGAGGGCGGCGACGGTGTGCTGACCCCCGATTCCACGGGCGGTTGGCAACGCAGTTTCACGGTGGGCGAGGAGCCCGAGGTCGTCGCCATGGACAAGCTCATGACGACGGGCCAGGAGGAGTGGTCGGGCAATCCCAAGGTCTACCGGATCGATGAGATCGACCGCGGTCATGCCCTCGTCTGGTCGACGGGGCCGCTGCTCGCAGCACGAGGCGGCGTCGCCAGGCAGATCCGCGGGATCCCGCGGTTGCAAGTGACCATCGACAGCACCCACGAGTCCGCGACGGTGGTCGCCTATCTGCTCGATGTCGACGAGAACGGCTCGGCGAGAATCATCACCCACGAACCGAAGACGACGGAGTCCGGTCTGCCCGCGACCGTTTCGTGGGAGCTGCAAGCAGCCGCCTACGATCTCCCCGACGGTCATCGGTTGATGCTCGTCCTCGACGGCATGGATCCGCTGTATTCCAGCGCGAACAAGGTCGGTTCGACGATCACCGTCAGTGCACCGGATGGCGCCCCGTCCTGCCTGGAGTTGCCGCTCGGCTGACCGTTGCGCGTGGCCCGGGCAGGCAAACCATCCGGGCCACGCCATGGTCGACGACGGATCGGGCCATGACCACGATTCGGCGGTCTTCAGCCCGGCGCGAACGTCACCACCAAGACATCGCGATAGGCGGGGCGGCTCCGATCCACCGGACGCACCGGCGAAACACTGTGCAAGGTGCGGCGGTCATCGCCGAGCAGCAGCGTTCCCGGCCGATCGAGGGTGGTCCGCAGCAGTCGTCGTCCGCTCGGATCGAACACCGAACTCGCGCCGCCCAGGGCATTCTGCCGTCCAACCAGAAGCGAGGAGACCAAGGTGACGCCGTCGCGGTGGCGGCCTTCCGGTGTAGGCAGGCCGTCCGCGTCCGCCGAGGCGATGACCCGGAAGGGATGTACTTTCGCGCTCCACCGCGCCGGGCCGTCCAGCGCCGTCGCCAATCGCGCGAGCAGTCGCAGCACCGCCACGAAAACAGGGTCGGTCACGAATGCATCGGTCAAGGGCTCGAAAGTGCGGTCCACGCCGATATAGAGCGGGTTGGATTCCTCGGGCTGCACGAACGAATCCGACGACAGCAGGCCGATGCGACCGGCCGAACCGGTGAGCGAGAACCGGCCGTACCGGCGCAGCCTGCGCGTGCCACGGGCGTCGGCGTAGACGTCCGGGTGCAAGTCTTCCCAGTGTCGGCGAAATCGTTCCCAGTCGGCCGGCTCCAGGTCGAGGCTCGCGGTCGTGACGTCAGCGGGCAGGAGGTGCACGCCGTCGGCGACCAAGGCGTCGCTCGCGGTCCGTTGTACCTGCTCCGCCGTCTGCCCTTCCGGATTCAACGGACGTGGGGCCGGGTGGGCGCGGAGATGGCGTCGTCCTCCGCCGCGATCACGACGTCGTAGTCGTGTTCGGTGAACCGCCGGGCCAGTTCCAAACCGATACCGCTGGAGGCTCCCGTGACGAGTGCGAGTGGTGTGTCGGTCATGTGCTGGGGCTACCCACTGAAGCCGCACCCATACCCGGGTCCGACCGGCTCGGTAGTCTGCAGGGGTGTCCGCCGCGCCCGCCGACGCTGACGCACCGATCGTTCCGGTGCGAGACGGAGTGTTCTTCACACTTCCCGCCGCGTTGCCGCGGGGGCGCCACAATCTGGGGCGGGAGCAGGTGATGGCGGCGCAGCGGGAACGGTTGCTGGTCGCCGTGACCGAACTGCTCGCCGCCCGCGGTTACGCCGGATTCGGTCCCACCGATGTCGCCAAGCGGGCCGGAGTGTCCTTGGCGGCGTTCTACGACGCTTTCGCCAACAAGGACGAGTGCGTATTCGCGGGCTACGACCGCTTCATCCAAGTGCTGCTGACCCAGCTGACCGCCGCGGACCTCAAGGGCCGGGATCGCAGATCCATCGTCGCCGACGCCCTCGGCCAGTACCTCGGCTCCCTGCAGAACGACCTGGTCGTAGCGCGCGCCTACCAGGTGGAGATCGACGGGCTCGGGCCGGCCGCCCGGCGACGCAGGCGCAAGTCGATCCGGCTGTTCGCCGAGTACATCCGCGGTCTGGTGCAGAGCGCCAGCGGGAATCGGCAGCCACTGTTGTCCGTCACCGCGTACATGGGCGTCGTCTACGCCGTACGCCAGCTCACCGCCGATGCGCTCGACGAGTCGGGCGAGCCGGATCTGACCGCACTGAGCGCCGACCTGGAGCCCTGGCTCACCGATCTGTTCCGCGAACACTGATCCGGCGCGCGGCCGCGAGCCCGACTTGACATGACAGCCGCCGTCGCGCAGCATTGGCGTAAAGCTCGTTACTTCGATACCGCCCGCATCGGCGTGGCACGCCGCCGAATGTCCGATTCGCCGTCGTCGATCCCGCGACGGATGCCTGTCGTCGAAAACCTCGAATGGCCGTAACAATCGCACTCTTCACCCGTGACCTGCGCGTCCACGACAACCCGGCCTTGTTGGCCGCCGTACACGAGGGCGCGGCAGTGGTTCCGCTGTTCGTCGTCGACGACCGGCTCGTCGGCAGCACTCGCCCGGCCGCCAACAAACTGCGTTTCCTCTCCGCCGCGCTGGCCGAACTCGATGCCGAGCTTCGCTGCGCCGGTGGGCAGCTGGTGATTCGGCACGGTGACTACGTCGAGGCGGTGGATCGGGTGGCGGCACAGGTGCACGCCGACAGCGTCCACATCGCCGAGGACGTCACCTGGTACAACCGATGCCGACTTCGGGCACTGGGCGAACGGCTGGCGCGGCGCAGCTGCCTGCTGCACACCCATCCCGCCACCCTCACCGCCGTGGATCCCGCCGATTGCGGACCGTATCGGCCGGACGACGAGGTTCCGGACTTCGCGACCTATTTTCGCCGATGGTTGTCGGCGCCGAAGCGACGACCGCTGGAAAAGCCCACGGAATTGATCGTTCCTCGCATCGAGAGTGATCCCGTGCCGAGATTCGACGAACTCGGCGACGCGGCCGTTTCACCGCAGTTGGCGGTCGGAGGCGAGATCACGGGTCGTGCGCTGTGGCGAGGCTGCACCGCCGACCGGCGACAACCACGCGGCCGGTCCAAGGGTGACCTCACGGGCGAGGGATGCTCCCGGCTGTCGCCGTACCTGCATTTCGGTTGCCTGTCGGCCGCCGAAATGGCGTACCACACCGACATGGCGACGCCGGATGGCCGCGCTTTCGTCCGGCAGCTCGCTCGGCGCGACTTCCATCTCCAGTTCCTCGTCGCCCGGGCCGATCTCGCGCGGTCCGGCGCTGGTACGGATGTGCGGCAGGCGCACGATCCGGTCGTCGTCGGCGCCTGGCGCGACGGCCGCACCGGATACCCGATCGTCGACGCGGGCATGCGGCAGCTGGCCGCGCAAGGGTGGATGCCGGAGCGGGCACGGGTGATCGCCGCCAGTTTCCTCACCACGACACTGCAGGTGGACTGGCGGGTCGGCGCCGAGCATTTCCGCCGGTGGCTGCTCGACGACGCGGCGAGCGACCGCTTCACCTGGCAGCAGGCGGGCCGTTTCGACCCGAGAGCGGTCGGCACCGCCGAACGCTACGACCCCGAGGGGAACTACGTGCGGCGTTGGATACCGGAACTGGCTTCCCTGCCGGGTTCGGAGATCCATCGCCCGTGGTGCCACAGCGTGCCGCCCTCGGTATATCCCGCTCCCATCGCGGGCAGCGCGAGCACGTAACCGGCCTGCCGGGCGGTTTCGCGGGCTCGCTGCCGGGTACCGCGGCGACGGACGTAATTCGTCAGTCCGTCCCGATTGCCCGAGGGAGGTCAACCATGGCAACCACGATCGACTCGACCACCGACGCCGTCGATTTCCTCATCGACCAGCACGGCCGGATCCGGCAACTGTTCATCGAGACCGCCGACACCTCCGACCCTGTTGAGCGCGAAAGCAAGTTCTTCGAATTGCGACGCCTGCTCGCCGTGCACGAGACCGCCGAAGAAGAGATCATTCACCCGCGCGCCCGGCGTGAACTGGGCGATGGCGCGTCTGTCGTCGACGCGCGGCTGGAGGAGGAGAACAAGGCGAAAAAGCAGCTCGCCGAAATGGAGTCGCTCGACATCAGCTCGATGGAATTCCAGGTGAGACTGGCCAAGCTGCGCGAAGCGGTGCTGGCCCATGCCGACCATGAGGAACGCGAGGAATTCAACCGGCTGCGCGAGGAACTCGACGACGAGACGCTGCGACGTCTGCGCAAGACCGTCGAGCTCGCGGAGGCGATGGCGCCGACCCGGCCGCATCCCGGCGTGGAATCCGCCGCCGCGAACGTTCTGGTCGGCCCGTTCGCCGCGATGATGGATCGTGCCAAAGACATGATCAGCAAGCCGCGGCATTGATCCATGCGGCAGTGCAAGACGCGCGGCGCGCGGCATGCTGCGGGGGTGATCCGATCCAGAACAACGTAAATCCGCACCGGCGCAAGCCGGTGTGCCCCGCCTCGCGCGGGGATGATCCCGGAAGGAACCAC